>JBILVU010000055.1:0-34423 GCA_044370285.1 Prosthecobacter sp. | reverse complement strand
GGTTGGTAAAAAGTGGGGGGTGGGTTTTCCACGACGAACAACACGGCGACAGCGGTGCAGATCATTGATGGAACGACAGCGGCGCTGGGCAACATCACGGCGGCCTCTGGCACGGTGGTGCTGGGCGGTGCTGCTGCTGGCGATGAGCTAAGCGACAACATATCCCAAACCGCAGGAACTACTCTCTCGTCTGGCCCGCTAGTTGTGAATGGAGCAAATGGAAAAAATCTGATTCTGTCGAACGCTGGAAATTCGTTTGCTGGTGCGGTGACGATTCTTCCAAGCACAGGTGCCAATCGGTTCAATAACGTATCCATTCTTGACGTGACGACACTCGATCTTCAGGCAGGATTGAATGTCGGAGGAGACTTGAATGTGACGGCACTAGGTATCACTCAAGCAGCAGGTGGCATCACGGTAGTTGGCAATTCCTCCTTCAACGGAGGTGCGGCGGCGATTGTGCTGAATGATGCGGCAAACAACTTTGCTGGCTCGGTATCGCTCCAGAATACAGGTGCCAACAACATCCAGTTGACGGACAACTCTGCGCTTTCATTGCACAACGTTTCAATGGGTGTGGCCAATGCAGGCTCGTTGACCTTGATCTCTGCAGGTAACATCACCCAAGTTGCTGCCACTACGATTACAACAGGAACGGGCAATGTGACTCTCACTGCCCCAAATGGTGCCGATGTGACCGTTGCCAATGCGGGTAACGCGTTTAACGGGCCGCTGGTTCTTCAAGCTAGCGGTGGAATTGGAAGCCTTCTTGCCAACGTTTCTATTTTGGACACAACGTTACTGGTCATGCCAGCGGGTCTGAGGGTGAGCAACAATCTCAGCCTCAATGTCGCGGGAATAACTCAGACTGATCTAATAACTCCGGCAATTAATAGTGGAGCTTTTGTTGTACCGGGCACGCTGACCGTTACTTCGAGTGCTGATGTGCTTTTGAATGGGCTCCTTGGGGTCGTCGGGATTAATCAAATCACCAATTTGGATGCCGTATCCATGACGGGAGCTGGAAGCGATTTTGTGCTGTTTGACCAAGGTGGTGGACTCAATCTGACCAATTTGACGAATCTCCCGGTTTCGATCTCTTCCTCTGGTGGGGTGAAAATCGTCACCGATGGTGGTATGACGGTGAATGGCACCGTGAATGTGGCAACAGGTGCCCTGTTCACAACTATTCCCCTGCCTGATGACAACACTCCAACAGGCTATTCAGTGGTACTCGTAGCCAATCACAACAGCGTGGCGGGCACAGTTGGCGGACCTGACAATTTCAATGTTCAGAGTGGCAGCTTTGGCGCAACTGGCGGCCCAGGCGTCATCTATGTGGATACGCAATCCGCCTCGACGCTGGGTAATTTTGTCCCTCTCAATTTCAGCCCGAACACGGTCTTTGTCGGAACCAACAATAACAATCTGAACTTTGTGAATGCTGGCAGCACCCAGTGGGTTCTCGCGATCGCGGGGCCGTTGGAAGTGAATGACCAAGCGGGTCAGTTGAATATCGATGACCTGTTCAAGAAGCTGATGGAAATGGCGGACCCGGCACGCGGGGCCAAGCAGGTCACGGTGGACAAAGGACGCCGTAAACAGCTCAATGCGTTGATGGCGGCATTTAAGCAGAGCCGGTCCAAAGGCGTCATCGATCCGTTCAGTTTCGGTCCGCTGCAGTTCTTGGGTTATGACTTCCAGGATTTGATGGACGCTGGCTATGGCACCCCTGCCTATGATCCCTCGAAGGTGGGCAATGAAACGCCGAAATCCATCTTGGACGGTCTGCCGCTGACGAACCAGTAATTCTGCCGCCCCCATCTACTTCATCACCCCGAAAGCAGACTCCCGAATGCCTATGAAAACGCGATTCACCCGTTACTCCGCCTGCCTGCTCCTCCCGCTGGCTGTCAGTGCTCCCGCCCTGCTGCATGCCCAGGGAACCGGACCGGATTTCAGCCGCCTGCCGCAGATCCGGGTGCAATCCCCACTGCTCAGCGTGCCGACCAAGGACGCTGCCCCGGCCGAAAAGGAAGAAGCCAAACCAGCGGCACCTGCCAAACCTACGGAGCCTGCCAAACCTGCGGCGGCAGCCAATCCTCCGGTGAAGATGAAAGAGCCTGCTGTGGACGCTAAACCTGCGGCGGATACCAAGCCTCCGGTGAAGATGAAAGAGCCTGCTGGGGATCTCCCCGCGAGCGGTGCTTCTGGCGGAACTGGTTCTCCGGCCCTGCTGCCGGCCACGAACGCGCCCAAACCCATGGCACTGACCCCGGATAATCCCAATCTCACGCCGCTGCCGCCCTTGGCGGAGGGGGCGGATGCTTCCGGTGGATTGCTCGATCCCAACGCGGTCTTCATCCCAAAGCTCAAAGGCATCCATTTGTTCAAGGATGATCGCAAAGAAGTGACGGGTAAGCCCAGTCAGGTCCCATCCAGCAGCCCGGCGGGCGTCACTTTGGGAGAAGGGCTGACCACACCCTCGGCAGACGGCCTTACTAGCCTGCTGCGCAGTCGTTATCTTGGCAAAGGAGTGAGCTTCAACACACTCGACAAGATCGTGAAAGATATTTTGGAGCATTACAGCAAGGAGCAGCGTCCCACGACTCATGTTTACATCCCTGAGCAGGAGATCGGTGATACACTCAAGGTGGCTGTGTTGGAAGGTCGGCTGGGTGAGATCCGCTATGCTGGTGAGGAGAAACGGCGCTGGTATCAAGCTCCAGCCCCCCGGGTGCCACGGGCACTGGAAAAGCAGCGTGGTGAAGTGTTGGATATGAATACGATCACCCAATCCGTCTCAAGCCTGAACATCAGTCCTTGGGCGCGGTTGGGCCGCCAGGATGCGCATCCTTATCGCAGTGCCTCAGTGAGTCTGACGCCGGGCGCGGAACTGGGCCTCACGGATGTGGAGCTGGCTTTGCAATCACGCCAACTCGTTCCCATCCAGGCATTTACTGGCTGGGATAACACCGGCACCGTGGTGTTGGGTGAGAACCGCTTCAATGCCGGTTTCGTCTGGTATGATGCGTTCAACACGGGCTACAATCACCAGCTCGGCTTCCAAGCGCAGAGCGCCGAGAGTTTTGATCTCTTCAACGCGATCATCGGAAGTTACCAAATTCCGGTGCCATCTCTGAATTCCACCATCCAGCTCTATGGTGCCTTCATGCAGAGCGCGGTGAACATTCCCACCGCAGGCGTGAATCAGTTGATCGAAGGTGATGCCTGGATTCTAGGCGGCCGCTGGTTCTACAAGCTGCCGGAATGGCTCATCACGGAAGCGGCCAAGCGTGCGCAGGACAAATCCCGCGAATTCGCCATCTATCACGAAGTCGGCATCGGTTTCGATTACAAGAGCCAGTCGAACAACCTGTTCTTCGGCGGCGTAAATGTGTTCCCGACGCAGATTGAGGTGGCCCAGTATGTGGCTGAGTACAACCTGCGGCAGACGGACAAGTGGGGCGAGACGACAGCCAGTTTAGCCTACTTTTATGCTCCTGGTTCGATCACCCGAAACAATACTGACGCGGATTTCCTGACGGCCCGCACGGGAGGCACGGCGGATTACAGCTACTTCCGCGGTAATTTCTCCCGCTTGGTGGACCTAGGAGCACTGACGAAGCGTCTGGATGACATCAAGTTTGTGGTGCGCGGCACTGGGCAGTGGTCCACCGCAAATCTCGTAGCTTCTGAGCAATTGGGACTGGGTGGGCAGGATTCTGTTCGCGGTTACCCAGAACGTACGATGCGTGGCGACCGTGGTATCTTCATCCAGACGGAGCTTTACTCACCCGCTCTCCATCCGCTGCGCTGGCTCGCGAAGAAAACCCCAGATCGCTGGATGGATGCGGAGGACCGCACCGACGAGCTTCGTTTTCTGGTCTTTTACGACTATGGGTGGGCGGATGTCTTCAATCCCACAGCCGCAGAACCGGGAGAAATCTTGAACGCCTCCAGCATCGGTTTGGGCTTACGTTACCGTTTCAATAAGTCGATGACCTTCCGGTTGGATTACGGCTATCAATTGGAGAAGCTGGATCGCACCCGCGTGAATGCCGCCGACTTGAGTCCGAAGTACTCCACGCAGGGCGATAGTTACACGCATATGGGGCTGTCTCTGAGCTTCTGATCGTTCGATAAAGCGCCTTGTTTAGTTGGAAGGTTTGCGATTATTGTCCTGCCGCCGCAGTCCTGGTCGGCAGGAAGGTAGGCAGCAAGCACCATGAATGTGATCAATGAACGAGACTGGGCCGCGAAAACGGCGATGAGACTGCATATCTGGCAGGAGAGTTTCGCCGCCGATGATCCTTCCACTCGTGGCGCGGCGGTGTGGCAGTACATCGCAGATGCTTTGGCTGAGCTTGGAGAGATGGACGAGCGGTTCCGCGCCACCAGCCTGCGTGCCTTGGATGAAGAGTTTCCTTTTTATCAGGAGAGGAAGGTTTTGGAAGCTTCGGCTCGAAATGATCCTCCACCGGTCAAACACGCTGACGCACCATCTCCACCTGAACCTGCTGCTGATGCGCAGACATTGACGGAGCGCCTCATCCAGGAGGCATCTGGGCTCTCAGCTGATAGGCGTGAGAGCATCGCGAAGCAGCTGGCGGAAGCTGGGATCGGGCTGCCTCAGAATGTCGCGGCTGAACCAGCGGCAGAGGCCCTATCCAGAAACAAGGTGAGCATGCACCTGACGGTGCCGGAGTATAAAGATGAAATCGCACGGCTGGGGAAGACGGTTGAAAAAATTCAATCCACGCTTGGCACCACGCACTTCCAAGCAGGCATGGTCATTCATCTAGTCCGCTCAATGCAGATGCTGGGGCTGATGTCGGAGCAGTTCCTCCAGCTCCACCCGCAGGTTTGGGCCATGTGGGAAAAGATCGTCACAAATCACCAGTACACCACGTCCTTTCACAAGCCAGCTCTAGCTCCAGACGAATCATTGGCCCAGTTTCTTCTTGGTGCACCATCCACGAAAAGAGCGGATGTGGGGCAGATGGTCTCGAAGACTTTTTACCTGGCAGTGGCTGCTGTTTCAGCGGTCGAGACCGCTGGCAAGGAATTTGCGGCTTGGTTCTTTGATAAATTTGGCCCTCAGAACATCGAGTCCATTGTGCAGTATGAGGCTAAGGGCGGCGATTCGACACCACAGGACTACTGGAAACACTATCTGCATCTGGCAGAAACCTACAGCACGGAAGAACTCTCTGAGCAGTTCCTCAATCTGCTCGGTAGAAACATGCTGAGGATCATTCAAACCAAGAAAATGTGAACCGGCGCATCATGCCGTCCTTGGTTTCTTGGCGCCAGTCTGCCGGAGACTGCGCCAGGAAATAGCGAATACGGCCACAGCGATGATCGCGGATGCCCAGGCCAGAAAGTAGAGCCAGCCAAGCGTAGGCCTTTGAACCTCGAACTTCACTTCCTCGCTTTCCAGACCATCAATGCGAAGGCTTGCAGCCATGCTTCCATCGGCCAGTTCCTCAGGCAGGCTGGCGGTCTGGAGGTCGTGGCGGGAGGAGGTGATCTTCTTCACCTGGCGGCTGCGCCCTTCGATCAGCAGGGACGGTCTTGCGCTGGCGGTATAGCCCGTCACTTCCGCATTGGTGACCTGCCAGACGAGCAACGGAGCCTGGTAGTTAAAGAATTTCCGTGGAACCTCGGACAGGCCGCCTAGCCACTTCAAGGTCGGCTCCAGCTTGGGCGGCTGATAGGTCTCCGGCGCAATGACCAATGGCTCGGCCTGAGTAGGCTGGATCACCCGAGGGACATGCACTCTTTGTGGAACGACACCCATGGCATACCAAGCGATTTTCACCTGAGCTTTCTTCTCCCGGTAGGCAGTGTGAGTGAACTTGGCGATGGGCACCTGTTTGAAGTCTCCGCGCGGCTGGTACATGTCGAAATCGCGGGAGTTGGTGCCCTTGTAATCAAAGTATCGGGAGATCTCGCCCCGGATAGCTGTCTCAGGGTAGGTCTTGGAGAGGTTATCTCTATAATTGATATAATCGCTGTATGTGTGGCCAGATGGACCCTCTTTACGATAGTCGGGATCATCTTCTTCATCCGAGACGACAAAGAGGTAGTAGCCCAGTTTCGAGCTTTGGGAGAGGGTGGCCGCCGCCCTTGCCATCGCGAGCCAGAAGCAGGTGCTCTTGTCATTCATGTCCCTGATGGACGGATATCCAGTCTTGATCAGCTCCTTGATCTCGTCCGTTTTTTTGAGCCGAATGGGGTTCCGGCCTTGAGTCAGGACAGTCTCCACGGTTCCGATGTGCATGGAGAGAAAGCTATTCTGGATGTCCATGAGCGGTCGAAGCTCCGCCGAATCGCCATCGGTCACCTGACCGAGGTAAGCACCAAACAGCCCGGCCATCTCAGGGTTGGCATCTATGCTCCAGTTCGATTTAAACTTGGATGCACCGATTCCTTCGCCCGACACAATAGCCTGAATGATGCCTAGGGCCTCCTCGTGGCCTTCGGTGTCCTTTTTCACCGAAACGGAGACATCCACCAGCATCGCTACGTCCTTGGTGGGGGCGAAGACGCGGTATTGGTCCTGGGCAGTCAGTTCAAGGACGGAAAATGCGGCTAGACAGCTGGCAACAAAATTTTGGATTGCATGCATGCATGGACAAATGTGGTTAACGGGCGGTTCTCATCATCGATTGAGTGGCTGAATCGCCTCCTACATCAGGGACGGTGATTGATCTCCATACAGGCGGCAACGCCAGCAGGAGGAGGGCATTTCACGTAAACTCCTGTATTGAACCGATAGACGGGATTGTGCAGGCCAGTGCCCGCATAAACCGGGACGCCAAATATTCCCGCTAGTTCACCCAATAACTTGAAGTTGTTTCCAGCTTTGCAGTGCTGAAGATGTACAAAGCCGTTGCCGGAAAATTTCCCATTCAACTTGTAGAGTGTGTCGCGGAATGAGGGAAGCTTCTCCTCGTCTATCCAGTCTTCTCCGATTTGAATTCCATCTTCATTGCCGTGATCAAGTATGTTTAGCCTGTCGATGGGGATTTTGCCCGCCTTCTGAATCACAGCACTGACCATGGAGGGGACATCAGTCATATAGACCTCTCCAATCCGAACAGCGCTCGCAAACCATCCAACATGATCTGATGAATCGATGACAGTAATGATATTCTGTTTCATGATTGTTCAGCGGGCTAAAACTCAAAAGCAAACTCGCCGTCCTTGGCTTTGACGGCGATTTTTTCGAGGGGTCGGCCTTCCATCATGCGGGTGAGGAATTCGCGGCCGATTTCGGGGAGAAGCTGGTTGGTGACGATGGCATCGACGAGGCGGGCACCGCGTTCGAGTTCGGTGCAGCGCTGGACGATGAGGTCGATGACGTCCTCGCCATAGTGGAAGGGAATGCCGTGGTTCTCCTTCACGCGCTTTTCCACCTTGCGGAGGTTGAGCGTGATGATGGTGCGGAGCATCTGCTGGCTAATGGGGTAGTAGGGGACGACGACGAGGCGGTTGAGCAGAGCATCCGGGAAGACCTTGGTGAGAGGCGTGCGCATGGCCTTTTCGAGGGCCTCGGCATCGGGGATGAGTTCGGGGTCTTTGCAGAGGCTGGTGACGACGTCCTGGGCGGCGTTGCTGGTGAGGATGATGAGGGTGTTTTTGAAGTCGATGAAACGGCCCTCGCCGTCCTCCATCCAGCCTTTGTCAAAGACTTGGAAGAAGATCTCATGCACATCCGGATGAGCCTTTTCGACCTCGTCGAGGAGGACGACGGAGTAGGGGCGGCGGCGGACGGCCTCGGTGAGCTTCCCGCCTTCGCCATAGCCGACGTATCCGGGAGGCGCTCCTTTGAGAGTGGAGACGGTATGGGACTCCTGAAACTCGCTCATGTTGATGGAGATGAGGCTGCTCTCATCGCCAAAGAGTGTCTCGGCCAGGGTGAGAGCGGTTTCGGTCTTGCCGGTGCCGCTGGGACCAGCGAGCATGAAGACACCGATGGGCCGGTTGGGGTTATCAAGCCGTGCGCGGCTCGTCTGCACGCGGCGGGCGATGGTTTCAAGGGCATGACGCTGGCCGATGACGCGGCGCTCAAGGATGTCCGCCAGCTTGAGGGTCTGTTCGATCTCGTTTTTGACCATGCGTCCCGCGGGAATGCCGGTCCAATCGGAAATGACGGCGGCGACGGCCTGCTCGTCCACATGGGGGAAGACGAGCGGGGTCTCGCCCTGCATGGTGGCGAGGTCTTTTTCGATTTCGAGACACTGGGCGAGAAGGGCTGGCTTGGCACCCGCTTCGGCTTTTTGGGTTTCCAGGCGGGCTGCGAGGAGTTTCTGCACCAGAGATTTCTCGCTTTGCCAGCGTTCAGTGAGGCCCTTGAGGCGTTCTTCTTCGGTGGTGACACGGCCAGTGACATCTGCCTTCCGCTTGGTGTGATCGACGCCGATGGCTCCTTCTTTTTCGAGGATTTCGATCTCGGTTTTCAGAACGTCGATCAAGCGGGAGCAGTCCTCAATCTCCGCCGGGGTGGCATGCTGGCTGATGGCGACACGGGCGCAGGCGGTGTCGATGAGACTGACGGCCTTGTCCGGTAGCTGTCGGGAAGGGATGTAGCGGCCAGAGAGGCGGGCAGCGGCTTCGAGTGCAGAATCGAGAACGGGAACCTTGTGATGCTTTTCGAGCACGGGGGCGAGGCCGCGGATCATGCGCACGGCTTTTTCCTCGTCAGGCTCTTCCACCTTGATGACTTGGAAGCGGCGGGTGAGAGCGGGGTCTTTTTCGAAGTACTTTTTGTACTCGGCCCAAGTGGTGGCGGCGATGGTGCGGAGGGTGCCACGGGCCAAGGCGGGCTTCAAAAGATTCGCGGCGTCATTCTGGCCGGCCTGACCTCCCGCTCCGATGAGGGTGTGTGCCTCGTCGATGAACAGGATGATCGGTTTTGGGGATGCCTGAACTTCCTCGATGACTTTTTTGAGCCGGTCTTCGAATTCGCCCTTCATGCTGGCACCTGCCTGCAGAAGACCGAGGTCGAGTGACAAAAGGCTGACCTCCTTGAGTGCAGGCGGGACATCGCCACTGGCAATGCGAAGGGCGAAGCCCTCGACCACAGCGGTCTTGCCGACGCCTGCCTCTCCTGTGAGGATGGGATTGTTTTGCCGACGGCGCATGAGGATGTCCACGATCTGGCGGATTTCCTCGTCTCGACCGAGAATGGGATCGATCTCGCCATCGCGTGCCCGCTGGGTGAGATCGACGGCGAACTGGGCAAGCGAGCTGCCAGCTTTGCCATCTGCCTGGACAGCTCCGCTGGCCTCGCCGGGAGCGGCACCTGCGCCGACTGTTTCCGTCATGCCGTCCTCGGGTGAGCCGGTGACGATTTTGGTAAACTCATCGGTGATCTGCTCGGCGTTGATTTTGCGAAACTCGTCACTGAGGGCGAGGAAGTGGCTGGAGAGCCCCGGGCTTTTCAAAAGGCCGACGACGAGATGACCGGTGCGTACTTTGCCCTGCTTGTACATGAGAGAGCCATAGACCCATGCCTGCTCGACAGCCTCTCGCAAGGGCTGGGAGAAGCCGCTGATGCTGCTGGAGCCTCGGGGCAGTAGGTCGAGGCTGCGCTGAAGGTGAGTGCTGAGCTTCGATGGATCGAGGCTAAAGTGTTGGATGATGCGATGGAGGTCACTGTCCTGCTCGTTGAGCAACTGGTGCATCAGGTGAATGAGCTCGACCCTGGGATTGCCACGCAGTTTGCAGAAGGTGGTGGCGCTTTCCATGCTTTTGTAAGCGAGGCGGTTCAGTCGTCCGAAAAGATCAGCGGGGCGGATTTCAGCCATAGGGAGGGATGAGTTGAGGGTGAGGTCTGTGCGGGAGTGATTTTACGAATTTTCCGCTGCGGTGAGGCCGCCTCCACGAACCTGATAATCACCAGGATCATGCGTGAACGGGAGACTGCCAAGCCAAGAAGTGTACCCAAGCTGTCCCGAGCGACCAAGACAAATCTTCGGCACCTCTTCTTTTTTCAGCAAAACAACCGCCTTCCAGTAATACTGCTTACCGGTGTAAAAATCGATCCAGTCATGCAATCGGCGATGGCAGGCCGAGCCAGGGAGAAAAGCACTAAACTGCTGAAGGGAGATCGGGCCGAGGTGGACGGTAAATTTGAGGTTCTGATCCCACATCCGAGTGCCAACGACGCAACTGCTCCCAAGCGTGCCCGGACGGTTTCGGTCTCCGAGCTTGCAGCGTTCCTGCTCGGGAAGGTCGATCCAATGGCCGGTGAAGGAATAGATTTTTGCCGGAGTGGAAAAAGTGGCCGCCAGGATGCCCTCGAGTCCTCCGGCATGTCGCGTCTGACAGGCGAGATGTCCGGTAAATGGCAGTTTTTCCCAAGTGGGAATGCTGTCCTGCCCGTCGAGTTCGGGCAGGCCCAAGCCGGCGAGGCTGGCCGTCCATTCGGCAAAGCTGCGGTCTTCCGCGCGATCAAAATCGACCGTTTTCTGAGCCACCGCCCAGGCCCTGTAGAACAGAGCGATCATGCGGTGATGGAAGAGATCGAGGAACTCGGCCAGAGTGGAGTCTTTTGGAGCGATGGAGCCTGACTTTTCAGATGAATCGGACTCGAATTGCGGCGCATCAGGGTCCTGGATGCCACGCAGCCGGTTGCGGATGAATTCGGTGAGCCGCAGCGGCATAGGGCCATGAGGCCCGGTGAGGCCGGTGAACTCTACCGTGATCTTTTGCGGTCGGCGTTCATTCTGCGGAGCGGCCAGACTGCTCGGGGCGCAGGCCAGGCTGAGGAGCTGGCCGAAGCGCACGGTATCCTCTCGCAGCATCTTGGACCTCCCGACGCGAGGGGCGGAGTCATGCAGGCATTCCAGGAGGCGAACAGCCTGGAAGAAATCGAAGCGCCAGGGCTCCGTGCTGAGGGCCTGCATCAGAGCGGCGGGATCCTGCCGAGCCTCGGGGGCCATGATAGCACCTCCTTTCTTTGCACGGTGAGAAGCCTCAGCCGGGTGTAGTTGTTGATGGTGACGTAGCGGGCTAAGAATTGATCGAGCACGCTGGCAAGTGTGAATACCCCGGAGCCGGCAAACCGGTCCTCGTCCAAAGTTAGATCGACGTCCATGCCACGGATGAAAACCACCGGGCCACCACCAGGGCTGCGGGCGAGCGAGGGCCTGGACTCCACGGACACAATGCCATCCAGCATGCGCTGACTGCTCACACTGGCGTTTGTAAACAGACGCAGCAGCTCACGCAGGGCGAGCACACCCGAGGTTGTTTTGTTATCCGTGAGGGAGAGATAGTTCAGCGAGAGCATGCTGACGGCCCGCCAGGCGTGCCTGCCTTCGGCAAAGGAGGCTCGCGGCGAGCTGGGGCCGACGAGGCAGCGCACTCGGGAGACGGCGGCGTGGTCTTCGAGAAGAAAATCAGTGTCACCAAGGCCCTTCGGCATCGTGAGAGGTAGGTGGCGATTTGTGCATAGCGCCGTGACTGCCAATTGCTCAAGTCGTGGAGAGAAAGGCGCAGAGGAAGGATCCACGAGGCTGAGGAAGACCTCGCTACCTGCGTAGCTGGACCGTGCGCCAAAGTGCCGCTCGTTTTCAGACAGCGTGCGGGGAAGCCGGTTGACGGCGTAGAATCCAACAGGAGAGGCGGCCTGCGCTGGCTGCAAATAGAAGGGATGGAAGGCCTGCTGATCCGTGGAGGTGCGGCCGTAACCCGTCACATCAAGCACGGTATGCACCTCGTAGTCGAGCATGCGCAAACGGTCTGGGATGACCTGATACTCGGTGAAGCCAGGCCCCAAAGGAATGCGATCGAGACGTTTGCGGAAGAGGTTTACGATCGGAGTGCAATTGAGTTGGAAGAGCTCTCCCGTGACAAAGCCCTCCAGTCCGTCTTGTTTGTCCCGCAAAGGTATGATCAGATCAAACTCACGTCCTTGGAGCTGCTTCAAAGCGGCACGGATGCCGTTGACGGCGAAGAAATGATGACGCTGAGGCAGGAGGAAGTGTTCCCGGAGAATACGATGCCCGTCAAAGGAACTGGGGCCGCATGGCAGCATGGCCTCGGTCTCTGAAAAGCCCGCGTGCTCGAGCGAGCTGCGATCGAGCCAGGTGGCGGATTTGTGCCGTGAATCTCCGGCGGCCGTGATGAGAACGCCACGGGCATGGGAGAAGATGCTTTCGAGAATCAACGAGGGCAGATGATCTTCTCCATGAACGAAAAAGACGAGGCGGTCTGCCACCAGCTTGTCCAATGTGACATCGTCAGGTCCATGAAGCACGAGGCGCAGCCTGAGGGCCGCTCTGGCATCCTGGCAGAAGCGGGTGAGGTTTAGCTCACCCAAGTTTCGCGTGTGATATTCGCCGCCTTTTTTCCCCTCCATCACGCTAAGCGGCAGAAGGCGTAGCTCGTGGGCGGTGGTGAAGGTGCAGGTGGTGGCCTCGTCCTTCACACGGAGTGAACTCAGCGAAGCCCCACGCGGAAGCACCGCGCCGTCGAGCAGTGATTTGTCGTCATACTTTGGCTCGAAGCGAGCGATGGCCGCCGAGGGCCAGGGCGCCATGTAATCAGGATAGACGGTTTCCAGAATGCCCTGCGTGAAGCGGGGGAACTCCGCCTCCAGCTTCATCTGCACGCGAGCTGCGAGGTAAGCGAAGCCCTCGAGCAAGCGCTCGACGAACGGGTCGGGGCAGGCATCGCGGGCTTCCTTATCCAAAGCCAGTCTGGCAGCGATCTTCGGATAGGCGGCGGCGAATTCAGCCGCATGCTCCCGGATGTGCCGGAGCTCGTTTTCGTAGAGTTCGAGGAAGGCGCGGTTCATGTGGCGGAAACGATGTCACATGCCCCGGTTTCGAGGTCCATCTCCGTGCGGAAGACGACACGTTCGGCGTGGGGATGTGCCCAGAGCTGCCCGTTGATCTCAAAGGAGACTTTGCCGTCTTCGCTGCCGTGAACAAGCCGGACGTGGAGGGAATCAGCAATGATACGCGGCTCAAACTCTAGGATGGCATCACGAAGCTGGGTCTCGATCTCCAGCGCATCGAGGGAAGAGGAGGTCATGCCCGCCAGATCCCTGGTTCCGTAATTCAGCACGGAACGCGAAACGAGCGGATAATCGTAGATTTCCGAGTCAGGCAGGTGTCGAGGAGAGTTCAGAAGCCAGCGGAGGTCTCGAAGCACAAAACTCTTGTATTCCTTGAGCTGAATTTTTCGCCTCGAGGCAAGGTCGCCGCGCTGGCTGGGTGCCTCATCGACAAGCCGGTCAAAGAGGCAAGGGAGGCGGTGTTCAGCTTCTTCCGTCATGGCCTAAGCCGGCTCAAGCCGGCGGGTTGAAGATGATCTCACGGGTATCGAGCAGAGCATGCTCGCCGATATCCGTCATCCAGACACGCTGGCCGCTGCCGAGGTAGAAATTCTCCACCGGGCTTTCCCAGGCGGTCTCCCTCGCCAGCTTCAATGCTTCACTCGTCCAGGACTGTGCTCCGGGATAGCGGACAGGGATAAAAGCCGAGATTTCGGAGCTGTTGTCCAGTATCAGAGTGGCGGCCGCCCAAATGGCGTCGCGAGCCTGGGTCGGTGGCTCCATACGGATGGCCCGGAGACGTGACTGCGGCACCCAGTAGTATTGCCCGTGGATGATCGCCTCAACCAGAATGCTGATTCGGCTGTCTCCATCCATAATCCAGGAAAATGGCTGCCCGTCGATGCTGCCCGAAACGGCCGGTGCCTCCTCCAGCGCCTTCTGGCGCAGGGCGGCGGCATCATCGGGCTGCTGTCGGGCTGAAGCCGTAAGGGCCTGAAGCAAATAAGGAACCCATTCAGGCGGCTCGCCGAAGATGGTGGGAGGCTCCTCGCCTTGGAAGATGTACTTCCGGCGCACCTCGGCCTGGATGACTTCGTTGAAAATGATGGGAAGGGGGGATTGCCGCCCGACCAGCTCGGAGTAGGCCACGAGTTGGTTCGAGGCTCCCTCCCAGTCAGCGAGCAGGCTCAAGAGCTGGAAAAGCATGAAACGCAGCTCGCCATCCGTTGGGGCCTTGCGAATAGCCGCCTTGCACGCGGCGAGAGCGCCGGTTAGGTCGTTGCACTTAAGTTTTGCTTGGATTTCCTCGGAGGGAGTCATGGGAGCAAGAACGGTTGGACTGAACGGGCACAGAAAAAATGAAAAAGGCGTGCCCCGGTGAGGGAGGCACGCCTCTGGCCGGTTTGACGGACCGGCAGCCCCGGCCTCGCTTTACGCGGTGACGTTTTTGACGAGGTCGTGGGAGGCGGACATGCTGGCCACCTTGGCACCCGACTTGTTATCCAAGTGATTGTATTCCCATTTCACCTTGCCGAAGGTAAAGGAGACTGTTTCCACAGGAAACTCCTGGCCTTGACCACCGCCGATGCTGACGGAGGAGATGACTACGTTCTCGAAGGTGTATTTGTAGAACACCTCCTTCTGTCCTGTGCTCTTGCAGATTTCCACGACGGCTTTGTCGAGGTGTTTGCCGGAGCAGCAGTTCTTGTTGAGGTAGGGGCTGCTGAGGTCAAGACGCTTGGTGATCGTGAAGTCCTGCACATCCACCTTGCCTGCCACACGCGAAGATCCGCCGCTGACCGCGCCGGAACCCATCTGTGCAAGGCCGTGGGAGAAGGAGAATACTTCAATCCAGCTTTTGTGTTTTTCGTCGGTTGATTCGCCCTTGATCGGGTCGATTTGGAGGTAGGTATCGAATGCCATGGTGGTGTTTGGGTGGTTAACGGTTTGCTGTTCGAGTGTTTGTTATCACTGGGGAAATGGATCACGCTTTGCGTTCGGAAGGCAGGCGGGAGACGAGGCGGAGGCTCACGTTAACACCTTCGAGCTGGAAGTGTGGGCGGAGGTAGAACTGGGCTTTGTAGTAACCTGGATCCTCGGGATTGGACTGCACCTCGACCTGTGCGGAGGCGAGGGGCTTCTCTGCTTTGATCTCATCACTCGCGCCGGAATCCACCACATACTGCATGATCCAACTGTTGAGCCACTGCTCCATCTCATCGCGCTCCTTGAAAGAGCCGATCTTGTCACGCACGATGCATTTGAGGAAGTGCGCAAAGCGGCAGCATGCAAAGAGATATGGTAGGCGGGCGGAGAGGTTAGCGTTCGCGGTGGCGTCCTTGTCGTCAAATTTAGCAGGCTTTTGGAGGGACTGTGCGCCGATGAAGGCGGCATAATCCGTGTTCTTCCAATGCGAGAGGGGCATGAAGCCGAGACGAGCTAACTCATGCTCGCGGCGGTCTGTGATGGCGATCTCCGTAGGGCACTTCATGTCCACGCCGCCGTCATCCGTCGGGAACGTGTGAACGGGTAGGTTCTCAACGAGACCGCCGCTTTCCACGCCGCGAATCTGGGCGCACCAACCGCTCTTCTTGAAAGCACGGGTGATGTTGGTGCCCATGGCGTAGGCTGCGTTTGACCAAACGAAGTTCTCGTGATTGGAGCTGGTGGCATCTTCCTCGAAGGCAAACGCATCCACGGGATTGTTTTTCGTGCTGTATGGGAGCCGGGAAAGGAAGCGTGGCATCGTCATCCCGATGAAGCGGGAGTCCTCCTCATCACGCAGGCTGCGCCAAGCGGCGTATTCGGCGGTGTCGAAGATCTTGGCGAGGTCACGCTTGTCACCGAGCTGCTGCCAGCTTTCCATATTCAAAAGGCTGGGACCAGCGGCGGAAATGAAGGGACAGTGGGCGGTGGCGGCGATTTTGGAGAGGCCTCTCAAGCACTCGACATCCGGTGCGCTGTGATCAAACTCAAAATCTCCGATCATGGTACCGAAAGGCTCGCCGCCCGGCGTGCCGAACTCTTCCTCGTACATCTTCTTGAAGAGCGGACTTTGATCCCAATTGGCTCCCGGGTAGGACTTGAGAGTCTTGTGAACCTCTTTCTTGGAGATGTTCATCACCTTGATCTTGAGCTGCGTGCTCGTCTCCGTGTTGAAGACGAGGTGATGCAGCCCGCGCCACGAGCCTTCCAGCTTCGTGAAATCCGCATGATGCATGATCTGGTTGAGCTGGGCAGACATCTTCTCATCGATCTTGGCGATGATGTCCTGAATATAGGTGAGCACGTCATCGCGGATGACGGTGGTCCCTGCCAGAGCACTCTCAGCGAGCGTTTGAACGGCTGATTTCACGGCTCCCAGACGCTCGTCGGTCTTGGCGGCAAAACTCTTCTGTAGCAGTTTGTCAAATTCACTGACTTCTTGAGTCGCTCCCTGGGCAGCGGCCTGTGCTTGTGTTTGTGCGGACATTTTTAGGCGGTATTAAAGTGCTGAAAAGAGGGCGGGACTACTCTGTGGAGGCGTCTTCAGGCTTTTTGGTGGAGAGAACGCTCTTCATCAACGATTCGTCTCGAATGAGCTTCTCCAGCAGGTCTTCAGCCTGAGTGCGGCCGTCCATGTAGCTGAGGAGGTTCGTGAGCTCCGTTCGGGTTTCCAAAAGCTTGCGTAGAGGCTCCACCTTGCTGGCGATCACTTCGGGGGAAAAGTCACTCATGCTTTCGAAGGTGATGTCCACCGCCATGTTGCCGCCTTCTTCGGAAAGTACATTCGGCACGCTGAAAGCAGCGCGGGGCTTGATGGCCTTCATGCGGTCGTTGAAGTTGTCCATGTCGAATTCCAAAAACTTGCGATCCTTGACGGGAGGCAGAGGCTTTTCTGGGTCGAGCTTGCCAGAGAGGTCTGACATGACCCCCATGACGAACGGGAGATCGACCTTTTTCTGGGCTCCATTCACATCGAGTTCATATTCGATGTGGACGCGTGGTGCGCGGTTGCGCTCGATAAACTTAGTACTGCTTTCAGATGGCTTGGGCATAAGCTGGATGGATTGCTGCGTCGAATACCAACGGGATTTTTAACTGTTTGTTTTTTTTGGTCAAGGCAAGTGTTTAATCATTTACGTTTTCTTCGGAGGCATTATCCGGCTTCAAAATCTGCACGGCGTGGTTTTTGTCGCTCGCCAGCTCATCGACGAGGTCCATGAAACTCATGCCGATGCAGCGGCGGGCGCGACGGAGCAGATAGGGAAGGGGGCTTGAAGGCTCGTTTTTCTCAAAGTAGCGGGCGATGCGCTCCAGTTGCTCACCGGCCTGTTCGCGATTGTTGATCGAGCCGCCAAATGTCTGGCCGCCACCGCTGTTTGAGGCAGCCGCCTCGACGCCTGCTACTTCAGCGGCATCCGGCGACGGCTGGGATGCCATGGGGCGGAGAGCTTCCGCCATACGGTTGAGCAGATCCCTTAGGTCCATGAGGTTAGCAGGCTCGTCGGGCAAGCGATCTTCGAAAATGCCTTCGATGGCTCGCACGTTCTCTAGCGCCTCTTCGATCACGCTGAGATTGACTGCGTGCTGTTCACGTGGTGCGGTTTGGAAGGTTCCAAGCACAAGGCGGGCTTGGTTGGCGGCCGCGCTGTCATCACTACGCCCGTCTTCGAGGGCTTTTTCATAATCTTCAAAGGAGAAGGCACCTCCAGGACCTTTGGCGAGTGTGATTCGCCTCGGCTTGGTGAGAAAGCGCGGGTAGGAGAGGCTGTCCACCAAGGTGTGGCGTACTTCGAGGGGATAGAGATGGTCCCAGAAGTTCTCGCACCAACTACGGATGAGGCGCAGGCCGTCGTTGAAACCTGAAAAGCCATCGAGGCTCAGGCCGCAATCGGCAAGCACGACGGCGAGATGCAGGTGCTTGGTTCGAGCAGCGAGTTGGAGGGCCTCTTTTTGCACTTCTGGCCAGCGAGGCGGCTGTTTGACCCCGTTTTTCATCTCTCCATCAAGCCTGGCCTTCAACTGGCTGAAGGCTTCATATAGCTCTTTGTCGCTTTCGTAGTCCTCTGGATCTGGACCGCAGGGAAGCTCGGGAGAGACTGGTTCGAGAAGAGGTTCGATTTCCATGATGCGGAGGAAGTCACTTGGCCGTGTTAGGTCTAAACCAGCCTGCTACATTGTGGCAAACCTTATTTAGGAGAGAAGTGTTACCTGGATCAGCCGGTTTGGGAAAGAGTTCCGTCTGCTGGATCCAGTCAGTGAGTGATGATTCGGACGTTTCCCGCACAGGTTGCGGAATGTTGAATGGCACCTGGGTGGTGAGCGGCTGGGAGGTTTCGCTGCTGAAGAGATTGGCGAGCACGCGTGCTCCCGGTGGGAAGAGCCAGATATCGGCAAACGGATTTCCATGACGCCAAATAATGCTCAGAGGTTTGCTAACACCTAAATGCGAGAGGAAGGAGGCCCACAAGGCTGCGGATGGCCAAGGCGAACCGGGATGCAGCGGGATCCGCGCACGGCCTCCTGCGGCTCCTTCTGGCATCAAGGCATGACAGCAACGCCACAGCCCGATGCCATCCGGTCCGATGCCCGGCAGGTGCTGCCTCCATGATTCTCGTGCTTGAGCACCTGGGGCTGGGACTGATTTTTCTGTCAGGGCAACCAGGCGTTCGGGTAGCTTCGAGGGAGCTTGGCGTAGCTCGCTCAAGCTGCCCGCAGCTTGAACACTTTGCATACACTCATCCAGCAGGGTGATGACACTGCCGATTTGATGCAGGAGGGCAAAGTTTCCCGAATGCAGGGCGAGCACGAGAGGGTACTGCTTTCGGCCGGCGGCATCGGAGGAGCGGGTGAGCCTTGCGGCGAGCCAACCGTGTGTGCCGACACAAAAGAGGTGATGGTCGTAAGGGATGCTTTCGGCCTCGGCGAGATCCTTCAGCCAGACTTGGCGGCTGAGGCATTCACCGATTCCCTCAATATACATGCCTTGCTTGAAGGCCACCAGAGAGGCTGTGCTGAGGCCGGTATCTTCCAGATGATCTGCGGCGAGAGGATGCTTGCCAAACAAAGCCACGGCTGCGCTTTCAGGCGCTGGCTCGGCGAGGAAAGGAGCATGCGAAGGCTTCATGGCGAAGGGTTTACTTGGTTAAAAAAGACTTGATGTCCGGCCACATGCCTTCGGGGAGGCTGGGGTTGGAGCGGAGCATGAAGACTTTTCCGGAGCCGCGGATGGGGAAGCTATTCTTCCGGCTGCTGGCGAGCTCCCGCAGCAGCGGCCAGTTCCCCGAAGCACTTTCATAGCTATAGCTGACCGGGTTGGCCGGCGGCGGCATGGTTTTGATTAGCACGATACGCACACTGCCGAGGCCTTTCTCATAAGGAATGGTCTTCGATTCACCATTGGGCGCGGCATCGACTTTTTTACTTCCGGCGACCTCGACCGTGATTTTGGTCCAGCCATCCTTGATGTTTTCCATGACGCTTGTCTTGGGCACGGTCGCGCCAAAGCCCGGCGGCAGGGCGGGATCGGCAGTTTCGGTTTGCTTCTGGCTGGTGTTAGGCGGCTCGATGGCATCAATTTCGATGGTGAGACCGTTGTTCAGGGCCGTTTTGATGGCGCTGACGATTTCGAGCTTCTTGAAAATGTCCTCCACAGGACCCCGTTCCGGGCATTGATAAAGCGGACCGCTGAACTGGGTGAGAGCCTCAGCGTCCTTTTCAGTGCGTGTGAGTAGCTTGCAGGCTGTTTCAAAGGCGAAAACGCTTGGATAGCTTTCACTGTGCTGAACGAGTGGAAAACGCAGGGTCTGCACGATCAGGGTGCGCAGCTCCTGATCGTAGTTTTTGAAGAATTCCGAGATGAGCGGCGTGCCGCGGAATTTCTTCAGGTATTCACAAATCTGCTCCTGCATGGCCTCTTGTTGGCTGGCGGGTTTATCTTTGCTGGCATCTGCGGGTACGGGTGAGGCGGCGGGAGCGGCTACCTTGACACGTTCAGTGGCATCCTGAAGTTTTTGGCTGAGATTGCCAACTGCATCACCCAGCGTGAATCCGATTGTCTGGCTCTTGAGCGGCGAAAACGCCTCCTTGTAGGTGCCAAAGCGTTTGCTGGCGGCGGCCCAGCGGGCCTCGGTATCGGCGCTAGCGGACGTTGGGCCGGTGGAGCCTGTCTTGGCCTGGCGGGCCAGGCCGGCGGCGTATTCGAGATTCTCGGGCTCATCGGGCAAGGCATCCGTCACCTCGGCGAGGACGGCGGCGGTGCTGGAGACGACCTCCATGCCGAGCCGGCTTTGCTTTTTGCCGCCGGAGGATTCCTCTGAAATGCGCTGGTATTCGAAGAGGGCCTGCTGGAAAGGCATCAGCCCTTCATTCTCTACGGTTTCTCGTGGTCCCGTCGGCTTAGTTTCAGCCATTTGGTGGAGGTTCTTTTCCGCCTTTTCGACGTATTCCAAGGCGCTTTGCAGCCGTTCGGCGGCTTCGCGGCCCTTGGCGTCGTTGCTGGCGGCCTCGGCCCGCGTTTTGCCAAAAATAAAGTCGGCTCCCTGGCGGAGGGCGGATTCGGCGCGGCCTTCGGGATCACTCATCCACTGCCGGGTGGCGAGAAGGACCTGTGGCCCATAGACCTGCTGTGCACGGTAGGCGAGGTCTTTGGAGAGGCGGTCGATCTGATGCTTTTCGGCGGGGGCAGCGGCTG
Source organism: Prosthecobacter sp. (assembly GCA_044370285.1). Classification (GTDB taxonomy): domain Bacteria; phylum Verrucomicrobiota; class Verrucomicrobiia; order Verrucomicrobiales; family Verrucomicrobiaceae; genus Prosthecobacter. The sequence goes on along the minus strand of JBILVU010000055.1, from coordinate 13,952 downwards.
CCCGGGCGGTGGTTGGCACGGTAGGCGGCAGGCCTCCTGGAGGAGCGGGATCGGTAACATAGAGCAGCAAGTCCATAAACCAGGCCTGCCACTGCGCCTCGGAAGGTGTTTTCTTGGAGCGGGTATCCAGCCAGCCTTCGAGTTCCACCAGTCTGCGATAGGCGGAGGCGAGCCGCTGCTGGGTGTCTGGATTCGTGGTGTTTCCCGGTGCCACATCCCACAGGATACGCTCACGAGCCGCATCGAGCACGGGCTTCATCACGCTGCCTTCAAAGAGGGTGAGGTAGCCCTGGCGGCGACGTTCAAGAAAATCTTGCCACTCGGGGATCGGATAAAAAACCCAGGAGAGGCTGATCTTGGCATCCAGGCGGCCGTGGATTTCTCCAAGCTGCTCAATGGGCGCATCGGTGGCGGCGGCCGATTTTCCGGCGGTCGGTGTGCCGCTGGGGACATACCAGGATGGCCGTTCGGGAATTTGGTCGGACCAAGAGGCGCTGCGGCCGATCACGCGGAGGAAGGTGCCGTTTTGCCAGGTGGCATTGGCGGAGGCCCACATGGTCTGCTCATCTTCGAGCTGTTCCTCAATCCGGTCCTTCACCAGCCAGGCGAAGCCGAGGCAGAGCAGGAGAATGGCGATGGTGGCTCCGTAGAAGGTGGTGAGGCGCTTCCGAAGGTGGGCACCGACATCGAAAAGCCGGGTGACGAGGCCTTTTTCCGGAAAAATCTTTTCGAGGAAGAAGTCTCGCAGGAAGGCGGACTTTTCACGGGCGAAGATGCCGCCAGGTGGGAGTTGTTGAAGGGGGAGGCCGAGGGTTTTGGCGAGGTCCGCATCGAGTTGTGCGCCTTCTCGAAGGGCGGTGGTGAAAAAGAGGCCGCGGAAGAAGGGCGGCTTCTTGGCCCAGGCACCGGTTTGGAAGATTACATCGAGGTAGAGTTTCAGCCGAGGGGCGAGGTTTCTGAGGACGCCGGGGAAGTTGTAAGCAGCATCCACCTCATCCGCACGGCGTGAACCGGGGCTGCGGTCCAAGGGCTCGGGATTCTGAAGCAGGGCGAGGCTGCGGGTTTGCAGCCGTCGGGAGATGGTATCGATGGCGCTGTAAATCGACTCGGAGGAAAAGGCCTCGCCGAGTGGCTCTGGATTCGCCCAGCCCATCATCTGGCGCTCGAATTTGGACTGGCCCTCCATGTCGAAGAACTCGCGGAAGCCGGGCAGCCGGTCGCTCTTGCTGACCATCAAGTAGATGGGGAAACGTACATCGAGGACTTTTTGGATCATCGCTAGCTGGGTGGCGATGACGCGGGCTTTTTGCTCGGCTGCGTGAGGCGCATCGGAGAGCAGGCTATCCGTCGGGATGGTGAGGATCATGCCGTTGAGCGGGCAGGCGGCGCGGTAGGTCCTCAGCAGCTTGAGAAACTCCTCGAAGCGGGCGGCGGCCTCCGGCTGCATGAGCATGGCTCCGGCGGTGTCGAGAATGATGGCCTGGTTGGTGAACCACCAGTGCATGGAGTAGGTGCCGCCCGTGCCTTGCAGCTTGTCCTGGAGCATGTCCGGGAAGCGCAACTCGCTGCGGCGGATGGCCTCCGTTTTACCGCTGCCCGGCTCGCCGACGATGACATACCAAGGCATGGAATAGATGTCCTTGCCATATTCCTGAAAGGTCTGGATGCCTTTCAGGAAGGTGGATCTTAGCTCATCGAGCCGGGCAATATCTGCTGGTGAGGAAACCGCATCATCCCAGCCAGAGGAGGAACCGCGTAGAGCGCTCTCAAAGCCCTCGCCCTGCTCTTGTTCGGCCTTTTTGGCCTTGCGTGCTCGCAGGCCCATGGCCGCCAAGCCGATGGCAGTCATCACCGCGATGGCCACGGTGGACCACAGATCACCAGCTCCATACCATTTGTCCCCGAAGAAATAGGCCAGCCCGGTAACCGAGCCGGACATGAGGATGAAGTAAAAGGAAGTCAGCGGTGATGGCAGGGCATTTTGCACCCACCCGGAGGCATGGCCGGAAGTATAGACCTCCATTTGCGGCCGGGACGGCTTGGGCATCTTGGATTTCCGCATGGTCGTGAAGGAGCGCTTGAGGGTTTGCTACGGCGTGGAAAAAGGGGAGCCCTGATGAGATTCGTTGATCTCACGAAGGTGCTGCTGGTTCTCGAGATTTTGCACCAGATGACGGGCGAGCAGGGCATACAATGGGAAGCCCGCCAGGAGCAGGCAGCAGACACCGGCGAGCAGGAGGCTTTTTTTCAACTCGGGAGGGCGCACAAAGTCCCTTGTATCGGTGTACTGATACGCCTGGGGCATCAGCCGCTCGATACTGTCCTCCGCCAGCCAGGGGCGGATGCTCGGGATGATCTGCCGCATGTAGGCGTGCAGCCGTTCCAGCTCGTTGAAGAAGCAGCCCTGGAAGCCCAGGCCGATGCATACATAATAAACCAGCAGCCTCTCTGCTCCGGCCGTCGAGGGCGGCAGCTTGAGCTCTTTATCGAGGTGATTGACGAAGAAGGCCTCATCGCCTGCGAGGCCGTCTTTGGCAAAGCCGAGGCGCTCGGTGTGCCAGCGTTTGGCAAAGGCGAGCTTCGGATTTTGGCTGATCATGTCATCAATGAAGTAGTTCACTGGCGTCTTCATCTGACGCACATGATCCATCAGGTAAGGGTCTTCCTCGGCTTTCTTGTCTATGGCAGAGAGCAGTGCCGTGATCTTCCCGCGAACATCTCCATAGGACAGCGGCGCTCCTGCCCTGGCCCAGCGGTTGACTTGGCAGAGGTATTGGAACAGCGGATCGTAGAGATGGAGGGCTTTCATGGCGGCGGCGATCAGTGTTCTCCAGGAATCGTGGCGTAAAGAGCGATGCGGAAACGGTTCAAGTCAGGTGCGTCAAAATGCACGATGCCCTGGGGTTCCTTGATGAAGTGCTCCCAGATGCGGCCGCTCTCGTCCGCCACGACACGGAAGAAGTATTGCTTGGCTTTGACGGGCAGTTCCAAAGGCGGCGTGCGTTCTTCCCGCAGCACAAGGCCGCGTAGAGCACGGAGCCCGTAGCTCACGGGGATGAGTTTGAAGTTGTCACGGTCCTCTGCCAGACGGACGAGAGCGGTGGGGTCCATGGGGGTCTCGACGGAGAGATAGAAGCCGGTGGCGTTTTGGAAGAAGGCCGGCTCGATGTCCCCGACGAAGACATTTTCATCCAGATGGAACTCAATCTTGCGGTAACGCGGCTTCGTCAGCGTGCCCAGGAAGGCCCGGATCTTCGTATCCAGGTCCGCAAAGGGCGGATATGGATCATCATGATCGTAGGGCAGGGGATCTTCGAGCACCTTGCCTGGGTAGAGAGCCGTCAACTCAGCCAGCAGATCCCGCAGGGCGAGATAGATATCGAAAAGCGGCACCCGGCCCGCGCACCCGGCCACATAAGGAGAGTCATCAATGAGGGAAGGTAGCAGGGCAGCCGAGCGGGCCAGGCAACGTAGGCGGCCGAGATGCTCGAATTGCGAGCCTTGGAGCTGCCGCAGGTCCAGTGACGAGCCTGCGAGGTTTTTGGCGATCTGGTCCCGCGTGGCGCACACCTGGCTGGAGAGATCACGCACGAGCTGGAAGATCACCGGAGCGCTGGAAAGCAGCAACGAGGGCGGCACGAAAAAGGGATCGGTTCGGGGCAGCCCCGCCGCCTCATCCGTCACCTGTCGCACCACCTTCACCAGCGGCAGAAATTGCATGTCTGCCCGGTCCTCATCTTCATACATCAGCATGCCGTTGAGCTTGCGAGTCTGTACCGGCTGGGGGTTTTCGCCGGAGTTCTCATCAGGCAGCTCGGTCTCGTCCACTTGGTAAACGAGTTTCTGCCTCAGACCTGGACGTGACTTCGTGGCATCAATCGTGTTGGCCGCCTTCGGGTGCCAGAGCGGCAGCCCGAGGCCTACCACAAAGCCGGAAGGCCGCTCGCGGAAGGCCTCGCGAATGTCCAACGTGGGAAGGACCGCATCCTGCGGGAAGCGGAAGATGGTGCCGTCCGGCATGGCGATATGCAATTTGTCAAAGCGGATGCGCTGGTCGGCGAGGTCATCACGAGCCAGGCGTGCCTCGATCACGCCATACGAGAAGGGCAGGGAATACCGCCGCTCGGACCAGATGCCGGTGAGCAGATTTCGCTGCATTCGTTGCAGATGCTGAGGCTGGAGGAACAAGCCTTCGTGCCAGTGGATTTGAGACATAGAAGATGGGGGAGAGTGTGGGGGGAGGGGGGGCTAGCCCCGGTGAGCGGCATGGAAGAAAACTTCCGCTGCCTCAATGATTCGCTTGAGCAGGAGATCCTCGATTTCGCTCGGCGTGAGGGCATCGCTCAACTGCTTGTAGCGGTTCCAGAGATCCTCGGCGGAAGGTGCCTTGCCACCACGGGCCTGGCGCAGTTCCTGATGAATTTTATCTGGGTCGAGGTGGCGGTAAAAGTCCTGCGCAAACCGCTGGCTCCCTTGTCCCAGGCCGCTCAAAATGGCAATCAAGAGCCTAGCTGCCGCCATCTGGTCTTTGAGCGCCGGAGCCAGTTCACTTTGGCTGGAGCCGGAATGCAGATACTCACGCAAATGTTCCATCAAATGCCGCCGCGAAGGTGCAGAGGGACCGATGCGTTTGTTTTTTGCGAGGCTTTGCCAGGCGCTCCACACCGTAGCTAGCATGTCTCCCATGCCCTGGGCATGGCCTGCGAGGTCGGAAAGCAGGCTGAGCATCTCCACCAGTCTCAGAGGGCCGTTGAAACGCCCGTCTGCCATCCTCATCTGGGTGCGCAGGATTTCCATTTTCAGCTCAGCCTCATCTTCCGAGCTAGCGGCCAGGGCGACAAACCTCTCCACCTCGGAGGGCTGCTGGGAGACCTTCGTGGTGGCTTTCACCGCCACCACTCCCCCTTCGGCCAGTTCTTCGAGGACTACCTCACGGGTGTTTTCGGACATGTCCGCCCACTTTTCCGCCAGGATGCGGGCTAGACGGATCGGATGCACATCTTCTGGCGACTCGCCAGGGACGAGGTCCGTCGTCGGCGGAGGTGGAGGCGGTCGTTTGAGTGCCATGAGGAGCGTGAAACGGTTCAGCGCAGACCATGGCGCTTGTTAAAGTCCTCTTTGAACTTGTCAGCCACGTTTTCCAGGAGGCCGCTGATCTCGATCGTGCCTGCATAGACTTCCACCACGCGGTTGTCCGCCGCGTTTTCGGAGATCAAGTCCGTCGGGCCGTAGTCGCCGCAAAGATCCGCCCGCCTGCCGCTTTGCTTTTTGAGGAGCAGATCGACCTCGCGTGCCCGCTGCTTGCTCAGCTTGATGTTGTGGGAGAGTTTTCCGGTTTTGTCCGCATAGCCGACGATGAGGATCTGGCAGTCCTCGTCTTCGAGCAGTTTCTTCAGGACAGGCTCTTCGAGGCTATCCACCAGCTTTTCCTTCTCAAATCGCGAAATCTCCGAGCTGTTGCTCTTGAAACGCACCGTGCCGATCAGGCGGGCCTCCTTCAAGGTATTCACCACCATCCTCAGCTGAGTCTTCTCTTCATCGGTAAAGTGGCTGTTGGCCTTTTCGATGCGCTCTAGCAAAAAGCCGCGCATTTTTTCATCCGCCTTGGGGTCTGCCTCGGGGGCGGGCGGCGATGGCTGAGTCATGTTTTTTTCATCTTTGGCAGGCGGCAGCGTGGCCACGCCATCGCCAGCTGGCTTCTGGGGCTTACCATCCGTCTTCACCACGGGCATGGCCGGATCTGGCTGTGGTACTGGGACGGGAGCAGGCGGCGGAGGCGGAGGTATGGCTCCCACTACCAGCTCGAACGTCTGGCTCTCTGTTTCACCGGAAACCTTCGTAGCGACGAACAAGGCACGAAAGGTGCCAGGGTTTTGTGGCATGCCGGTGAGCTGCCAGCTTGTTTCTGTATTGGGCACCCGTGCCACCGACACGCCCCCCAGCGGACTACCCTGCCATTCCATGGAAAGAGCTTTAGCACCCGTCACCACCGTCGAGATGGAGTTTGTTGGAAGAGCCTTTTTGTCCACGAGGCCGGCGGAATTCAGAGGCAGGCCTCCTTTTTCATCCTTTTGCCATTCCAGCTTCACCTCCGTCACGATCAGCTCAATCGTCGCTGCGGGTGACTTTCGGGCAGGATTGTTCTCCCGCTCCGCTGTGATGATAATCTCATAGGTTCCGGCCTTCTTCGGAGAACCGGTGAGTAAATACTCCTTCTCGCCCTGGCTTTCTTCGCCTTCGACGATCTCCACCCCGGCAGGTAGCTCGCCATCACTGCCACTGAGCACCCCATTTTTCACCCAAATGCTCAAAGCAGGCAGCTCTTTGCCGGAAGGAACCTCCAAGGAGGTCTCATCCACGCGGATTTCCGGATTTTTGAAAAAGTCCAGCAGCCAATACCCTCCCAGCCCGATTATGACCACCGCCGCAGCCGCCAAGCCGATGTAAAGACCTTTGCGTGACTTTCCCCGGTGCTCGTTCTCGGTGGTGCTGCCACCTTCACTGCGGCTGCCACGATCAAATTTATCCCATCCTTCTTCATTTGCAGGCTGGCCCCAGCTGGACGGGGCGGCCTCTGCGGCGGAAGAAGGCATATTCCAGGCATCGCCACCCGAGGGCAATGGTGGAGGGCTGCTGAACACGCCGGAATCTGCCTCCGGAATGCCCTCAAAGCCGCCGAACGAGGCGTCATCATCGGCTGGTGCCGCACCGTAATCCGGTGCCGTATCAGCTCCGCCTGCGGCTCCGAGAGCCTGCACGGCGGCGGGGAGCGAGGGCTTCGACTCAAAAGTGTTCGTACAGTTGTTTTCCACCACTAGCGCCCATGATTCCTCGTTCATACCGGCCAACACGAGCCTGCTATTGCCCTGATCTGCCCATCGTTTCAAGGCTAGTAACTGCCGGAATCCTCCGCCATCCATCTGCGGCACGGATGTGAAGTCCAAAATCAGCGGAACGCCCTTCGGCACGGAGGACTTGATGGTGGTGACCATGTCCGTGCCGGAGGCCTGATCGAGCGGGCCGTTTAAGACTGCCACTTGAATTCCGTTCGACGACTGTAGAGATAATGACATGGGCGAAAACAAGCCATATACAGGATTCCTTGGCAAGCCGTCAAGCTGGCTCGCTCGTAGATTGTCTCAGTGGGATTCTCAGTGAACAATCGAAGGCTTTTAGAATTTGCGCTGGCAGGAGCGGCTGGAGCAATCTAGAAAGCTATCTCCCTTCTGCGCCCCTGGCTTTTCCGCCGCGACGATGTCTCCCGCCTACTTCCAGTTCTCCAACGATTACGGGATTCCGCTCCCGGCGGTCGGCGCGGGCGTGCGCGAGGAAGGCTTTTTCTTCCGCCGCTTTCGCGGCCTCGTCTATCCTTGGAACAAGGAAAACTCCAGCATCATCGGACGCGGTGGTTCGGGTGTCATTCACATCGTGCGTGATGAGATCATGGATCGTGTCGTGGCCCTGAAGCTGCCGAACGAGTCCATTCTCGAAGAGCCTCAGGTGCGAAGCGAAGTGCTCAACGAGGCCAGCCAGGCCCTCGAACTCACCCATCCGAATATTGTCCGCATTTTTGACTTTCACGATCAGGATGGTCGCTGGGGCATTTCCATGCAGTTCGTTCGTGGAAAGAGCTTGGACAAGTGGCGTGAAAAACTAGCGCCCTATCAGATGAGCGGCGGTGCCTTCTACGATGTCGAGCAGGTCGCCCCATGGATTCAGCAGCTCTGTGATGCGCTAAGCTACGCCCACGAAGAGGTGGGGATTGTCCATTGTGACATCAAGCCCCCCAATCTCCTCCTTGAGCGATGGTTTGATACCCGCATGCGCATCACGCGGGAAAAGCTCCTGCTCACCGATTTCGGCATCACCCAGAAGCTTCGTGATTTCACCACCCGAACCCAGCGCCATCGCGGTCGCGCTTCAGGCGGCTCCGGTGGCAGCGGAAGCGAGGAAGGCGGCGCAGCCGGCACCCTGGCCTACATGTCTCCCCAGCAACTCGCCGGAAAAGACGGCGCTGTCTCCGATGACATCTACGCCGTCGGCATGACCATCTACGAGCTGCTCACCGGCAGGCCCGCCTTTTATCAAGGAGACGCCAAAATCATCCAGCATCAGATCGAAAGCGTCTTGCCGCCGCCCATGATGGAGCGCCGCAAAGAACGCGGCGTCAAATCAGCCCAGCCCATCCCCGATTTATGGGAGCAGGTCACCGCCCAGTGCCTGCACAAAGACCCTGCCCGCCGCCCTGCTAGCATTCGTGAGCTCGCCCGCCTCCTTGGCCTCAGCTCCCAGGCTGTCGGCCTTAGCCTCGAAGAGCAGGGCCGCATGCGACGCGAGGCGGACGGACTCAAAAACCAGGTTGAGACCCAGACGGTCCAGATCACCTCGCTTACCCATCGAGTCGGTGAATTGGAGGCCGCCTCCAGCGGTAAGGTCGAGGAAGCCGCCCTCATTGAGGCCCGTGCCCAGCTCGAGCAGCTTCAGGCCAGCCTCAACCGCCGCGATGCTGAGCTGCGTGAGTATGACGAGCGTCTCCAGGACATCGAAGAAGAAAAGACGCGCCTCGAGCATCGCCTCGCCGAAATTGACGCAGCCACTCAAAACGCCGCTTCCGAAGGCGATCAGGAAAAACAACTCCTCCAAACTCGCTTCCAGCAGGCCCAAGATCAGGCCCGCAAGCTCCAGGCCGAGCGGGACGAGGCCCAAAACCTCCACAAGCAAAGCGAGGACGCCCTCGCGAGCCTTCGCGCCCAGCAGGCAGCCGACGCCAAGAAAGCCGCCGAAGCTGCCGCCCTTGCCAAAAGCGCCGAATCACGCGTCAAACAGGCCGAAGACAAAGCTGAAGAAACCCGCAAACGCCTCGAAGCCGCCAAAAAAGACGAAATCGAGCAGATCCGCAAAAACGCTGCCGACACCGAGGCAAAAGCCCGCCAGTCCGCAGCCGAAGCCGAAAAGAAAGCCCGCCAGGAGGCTGCTGAGGCCGGGGCGAAAGCCCAAAAAGCCACCGAAGAAGCCGAAAAAGCCCGCCAGCAGCTCGCCAGCCTCACCGACGAAAAAGCCGCCCCGCTTCGCCCCGTCTTCAATGCCCTCCTCGCCCTCCTCGTTGCAGGATTGATCGTCGGTGCCATCCTCGGCAAGCTCCTTGGCGGGGGTGGAGCCAGCGAAAATGCCGCTGCCACCACCGCTGCCCAGCTCGGCAGCCAGATCCGCTCCGAAAAACACGTCCTCATCCTCAAGCGCCATATCCAGGCCTGGCTCTCTGGCATTCAAGTCCCCGAGGCTGAACTCGGCACCCACTTCGCCGCCCTCCCCGCCGATGCCCCCGCCACCGGCCTCAGTTGGCTCGAAGCAGCTGCCTTCGCCGAATGGCTCACCACCGCCTCCGGCCTCGATCCCTCCAAAGAATGGCTCGATCTGCCCGCCCTCTCGGATCTGCCCCTCTCCTCCTCGGGTGCCCCCGCCCGCGAATGGACGCGTGACGAGGCAGAGGCCACCGCCGCTTCCGTCTCCCGGCCCATGAAAGTCTTTGTCACCGGCGGTCAGCCCTCTGCCCTCCCCCGCAGCCAGAAGCAGGACGACACCGGCTTCCACCTCGTGCTCCGCGCCGCACCTTAATCCCCGCCCTTCCCTGACATGAACATCTCCCACGAGGAAGCAGTCAGCCAGCTCAAGCTAGGCCGGGTCGAAAAACGGCTCATCTCTCCCTCGCCCAGCGCCGCCTGTCTCGTCGTCAAACGGGACGACGGCCGCCGCGGCGTCATCAAATTCCGCGCCAGTGACCAAGTCGGCCTCATGCCCCAGCTCAACAGTTGGCTCACTGAGACCCACACCCGCCGCACTCGCCGTGGAGACATGGATGCCGAGGACGAATTCGACCCCCTCGCCGCCCTCCTTGAAGAATACAGCCGCCAGGATGAAGCCGCCCGCAAAGGCGACGGCCGCTACGTCGTCCCCCTCGATCTCATCAACCACCTCGAAGACAACGCCTACTGCGTTCGGGACTGGCACGAGCTCAGCCTCCAGCAGCTCATCGATGGCAAAGCTCGCCCCCGCTCCTCCGAAGAGCTCTTTTACATGGTCCACAACGTCTGGACCGCCCTCTGCTTCCTTCACCAGCCCCGCCTCAATGTCCCTCACGGCAATCTGAAGCCCGGCAACGTCCTCATCGATCAGATCGACGGCCAGTGGTTTCACATCCTCACCGATATGCAGATGTGCGTCGAGACCGACTACATCAGCGCCAAGCGTCTCGACATGCAGGCCCTCGGCATGCTCATCGCCCAGTACTGCGAAAGCCGCGCCGATTTCAAAGACTGGCAGCAGGCCGATGCTCACGTCAGCCGTGCCCGCTGGGAGTTTTTAGGCGAAAAAGAGGCCGATTGGAAAAAACTCTGCCGCCAGCTCCTCACCCCCGAGCACTACCCCGACGATTACGACGCCGAGGCAGATCGCCACACCCTCCTCCGCCCGCTGCGCCCCGCTGGCTTCAAGCTCGCCATCGTCCCGCCCCCGTCCCAGGTCGCAAGCACCGTCCGCTCCGCCCTCGTCTCCGACCGCCTTCGCGAGGTCAAACGCCAGTTGGAGGCTGGCAAATGGCTCGCCGCCATCGAAGAGCTCTGCCGCCTCGAAGAGCAGTGCCAGGAGGGAGAAAACAGGAGCCAGAGGCCCGAGGTCCTCTCCACGCTCAATCTCGCCGTCGAGAGCGTGCCCCCCATCTCCTCTGATCCGCACGTCCTCGACATCCTCAAAAAAGCCGCCCAGCGGGATTGTGGCCGCGCCTGCTGCCGCATAGGCGAGCACCTCCGCCAGACCGATCCCAATGCCGCCCGCCGCCAGTTCGTCCGCGCCGCCGAGCTCGGCCAGGTCCACGGCTTCGTCCTCCTCGGGGAAATGTACCTCAACGGTGCCCCCGGCCTCCCCGCCGATCCCCACCAGGCCGCCCAAAACTTCGAGGACGCCATCCGCCTCAGCGATCTCGCCGAGGCCAAATTTCACCTCGCCAAGCTCATCCTCCGTGGAGAGACCCTCCACCGCGTCGAAAAAGCCCACGATTACCTCATCGCCGCCGTCGAGGCCAGCGTCCCCGGAGCCGCCGGACTCCTCGGCCTCTGCTACGCCACCGGCCACGCCGTCACCGTGGACATGGCCCGCGCCTATAAATTCTTCCAGCAGGCCTGGCAGGAGTCCGAGGAGGCCGGCCAGCCCGATTACAACGCCCTCAACAACCTCGCCGTCTGCATCGCCAACGGCCTCGGCGTCCCCAATCCCGACATCCAGCGCGCCCTCCGCCACCTCGAAAAAGCCGCCGAAAGCGGCTGCCGCGGCGCCCTCCGCAACCTCGAACGCATGCCCCGGCGGATTTACTTGGAGGCGTGATCGTTTCAAATGGAGCAGGCCTCACGCATGAAATCGAAAGCCAAAAGTGAAGGTTCTGGTTCTTCCCACAGCACGGAGGCCAGCAGATTACCTTGAATTGCAATCTGCGGGCCTCCTTGAATCTGTGGGAGATCAACTGAGGTCGCCTTGAGATAACGAGAATCTTTTGGGTGCGTCAGCACGGGTGGAGCAAAGCAAAGACAGGCATATTCCTTGACGCTCTTTCCCTCGCCTGACAGTATCCAAGCGTTCAGGCTAAGAATTCCGCACCTGCTTTCGAATCCGCTGACCAGCCTCTCTCATGGGAAAACCGGCCGCCCGTCTCACTGACATGCACACCTGCCCGATGGTCACACCGGGCACGCCGCCGATTCCCCACGTCGGCGGCCCCATCAGCGGCCCCTGCGTCCCGCCCGTCCTCATCGGCTTCCTCCCCGCCGCCACCGTCGGCGACATGTGCGTCTGCGTCGGTCCGCCCGATACCATCGCCATGGGCTCCCCCACCGTTTTCATTGGCGGCAAAATGGCCGCCCGCATGGGCGATCCGACCGCACATGGTGGGGTCATCGTCGTTGGGTGCCCGACGGTGTTGATTGGAGAAATGGGAAGCGGTGGAGCAGGAGGCGCAGGTATGGGGGGCTTGAAGTCATTCTGTCCAACCATCGCAGGACTTGATGCGCTCTCCTCTCAGGAACGACTGGCGAAATTGAAGGAGATGGAAGGCCAAATGCGGAAGAGTGACCCAGCTGCGGCAGACCAATTGGCAAAATCTCGTCACACTTTGGAGATGGCCATGTTGTCCAATGCCACTTACGATCCCACCAATCCAGATTTGGTCCCACTTGGCTATAAGCCGATGTCGGACGCTGACTTGGGCAAGGTGGGCTTGGCGAGGCCCTCGATGGGCCCGGATCAACAGATCTATCAGACCACCGGGCCTGACGGTTCGCCGCATTACGTGTTGGCGTTTCGCGGCACTGCCACAGCGGAGGATGCCAAAACCGATGCAGTGCAGGGATTGGGATTCCAAGATGATTCCTATTCTCGTGGAATGTCATCCGCTCAAAAAATGAACGACTCGGGCCAAAGTTTCGAAGTGACCGGTCACTCTAAAGGTGGCGGTCAGGCGGCTGCGGCGAGTGCGGTTTCAGGAGCGCCAGCCACGACGTTCAATGCCGCCGGAGTGCACGAAAAGACTCTGAAAAGAGAGGGGATGAGCGAAGAGCAAATCGCTCAGGCGAACAACAGTGGGAAAATCCAGGCATACAACAACAGTCGTGATCCGCTGAACATGGTTCAGGATAACCGAAACACTGCCTTGGCCGGAGTCGGTGCGGTAGGTGGGGGAATCGCCACTGTTGGTGGGGCAATTCCGATCATTGGCGTGCCGCTTGCGATCCTAGGACGTGGATTGCAAGCTCTTGCAGCTTACGCAAAAGTTACGGGTGGACTGCCCAAGGCCATGGGCGACAGGCACGAGGTTCCGCCCCACAAAAACCAAGCCAAAGGTTTGTCCAAACAAGCCGCAATGGAAGGACACGGCATGACGCACATGATAACCGCACTTGAAGAACAGCAGGATCAGCAACTCAAGGATCTTTGTGGTTGTTAAGATGATTAGCCATGAATTCGCTTTGCCCATTCACGATTGTCCTTTGCATTTTCTGCCTGTCGATAACCAACTGTACCCCCCAAATGAAACCCTCGAACAATCCGATGCTCGCTCATGCCCCGGAAGAATTCTACACAGGCATCTCTCTGGCGTCTGCAAAGGCAATACGGCAAAAGGATGCCGCCAAGTTGAAGGAGTTGCTGCGTTCCCCAGATTTTAATCCAGGTGACAGGGGATTAAAGGACATGCCGCTTGTTGTTTGGGCCGCTTCACATGGCAACATAGCCGCAGTTCGGGATCTTCTCGCTGCCAAGGTGCCTGCCAATGACACTTTCAAAGTGGGTCAGATTAACTACAATTTGGTGGCTCTTGCTACGGGGGCAGAAGATCCTGATTTTCTGTCAGCCCTGCTTCAAGCAGGAGGAAACCCAAATGGGCTGCCGGGCACGGAGGCCGCCCTTTTTACAGCCATTCACGGCAAACGCTGGGACCGACTGGAGTTGCTCATTCAGCACGGTGCTAAAATCGACCTTCCTGACGAGGCTGGAGTGACGCCAGTCATGGAACTCGCCTATGTGAGAGAATATGATCAAGTGCTCAAGCTGCTCAAGTTAGGTGCGAGTCCTGATCACAAGTCCGGCATTGGCATGTCTCTGCGCTCGATAATGTCTAAGTATCCATTGGACCCAGCTTCTGAAAAAGGCCAAGCACAACGCCGGGTGCTGCAATATCTTGAACAACGAAGATAGCAAGTCGGCCGGAGGGGTCTAGATTGGCTAAAAAGATGCCAGGCATTCAGGGCCTCACTGCCGTGGATGCCCAAGCATTTCGTTCTCCCCGGCCGTTAGAGCATTTTAAATAATAATGTGGAAACGTTTGACGGACGGTGTACAGCTAAGAATGGCCGCACTTTCCCTTGATCTCCGTCAACGCATCATCAGCACCTGCGACCGGGGTGAAGGCA
>JBILVU010000008.1:0-76397 GCA_044370285.1 Prosthecobacter sp. | reverse complement strand
CGCGCCGCGAGCAGGCCCATGAGCATCGCGCCGGTGACGGAGGTGTCCGCATCGCGAGCCTCCGGCGAGTAGCGCCAGCCACCCCAGCGATTGTTCTTCTGCGAGGTGCCGCTGAGCCGGATGGCGAGATCGAGCGCTTGCGAGATGGTGCGCACGGGCTTTTCACCCTCCCAGAGCAGCGCCTCATCCACCGCGCCATAGGCTTCCGACAGCGCCAGCATGGCGAAACCATGGTGATACATGCTGTGCGGGAAATACCCAGACTCCTGCTGCGACTTCAAAATGGCCCGCACACCTCGGCGGATGTTCCGCGCATACTTTCCGAAGTTCGGATCATCTCCGCTGGCGAGAAACGCCATCACGCAGATGCCGTTCACGCCGGGCCCATCATTCCCGCCCTGCCAGGCCCCTTCGTCGTTTTGTTTCGAGGCCAGCCAAGCGAGGCCGCGCTCGTAGATCGACTCGACCTCGTGTGGAATCGCGCCGCCGAAGCGAAGGTCCGCTGCATGCGCGGTGAATGACGAAATCAGAAGGACGAAGGCCGAAAGAAGCCCGAAGCCCGAATGCCGAACTTTCCGGCACTCGTCATTCGTCCTTCGCAATTCGTCCTTCCAGCCAAGGGTCGTTTTCATTCGTCGAAAATCCCCGCGCCTCCTTCTGCGTTCTTGTCCTGCTCCAGGCGCTGTTTGTGATAGCTCTCGATGCCTTCCCAGTATTGCTCGGCATCGGGTAGATCGCGTTCCTGGACGAGCTTCCATTGGCGTTCGGTGAGGACGGACTTGAGATCGCCGTCCTTCACGCCGGCGAGAGGAAGGAGGGCGTAGTAGTATTGCAGGTGCCACGAGTGGTTCATGTAGCGCTCGATGTCCGGCAGGTAGTCATCGAGCACGGTAGAGACGAGCTGATGCACCTTTTTGATCTGCTCCGGCGAGAGACGGCGGCGGCGGTCGAGCTCGTTCACGCTCATCGTGGCCATCGCGGAGGTGCGGTAATCTTTGCGGGCATCCAGCACCTTCTTCCAGGCGGTTTGCTCGCTCTCGGAAAGCAGCGTGGTGATGGTCTCACGCCAGCGATCCTGCGTCTGCGGGCCTTTGCTTTGCGTGTTGTAAGTGGAGCGGGCGAGGTTCGCGAGCGTGGCCTTCACCGTGGCGGGCGTGGCACGCTCGACCGAGTTGCGCACCCAGCTTTCCACCTGCGTGCGCCATTCCTCCATCGAGGCTTCCACCGCGCCTTTGGCGGCGGTGGTGAGGCGTTTCACTTTGTCGTCGGGCAGGCTGAGCACGCGCTTCGCATCGCTCACCTTGGCCAGCATGACCTCAAGCAGGCGTTTCCGTTCGTTGACGCCGAGCTGGTGAAGGTGGCGCGAGATTTCCCATTCGATGTCAGGCTTCTCCTCCTCGGGATCGATCTCGCTGGAGGTCACGGTGATGCCGCCGCTGCGGCTATTGTTTGGCACCATGCTCACGAGCGCCTTCCACTGCTTCATCTGCACATCATCGAGGATCGTCGTGAGCTGCTTCTCGTCCACTTTCGCGGCGGCGTTGCAAAGCTGGTAGCCCTGATAGCTCCAGTACTCCTGCGATTCATCCCGCAGCAGCGGCTCCATCAGCGGGCGCAGCAGCGGCTCCAGGTCGGCACGCTGCTTCACGCTGAGGGCGAGCGTCTTGTCCATCTCGACCAAGGCGGCGGCGGCGAGGGCGCCACTCATGCGTGTCTTCCGCTGGGCAAGGCCCTCCTGCATGTTCCGAAGCTCGTCCTCACTGAAGAGCTTCTTCAAGCCCTCCGCCCACACTTTCTGCTTGGGCGGCTGATCTTCATCCGACACGCCAAAGTAGGAATTGCGCCTGTTTTTGCGATCCGCCGTGGACCAGCCTTGGATGGTCTTGATCCACTGCTTCTTCGACGCCTCGACGCTCGCAGTCACCGCCAGCTTGGCGAGGGCTTCGAGCTCGTTTTTGCGCTCATCATCGAGATTGAGGCCGCTCACATAGCTGTCCACCTCGCGACCAATGAGCTCCTCCATCTGCATCTGAGCCTGCGCCTCGCTCGGCTTGAGCGAATCGACCAGATCCGCCTCTTCTTTGGCCTTCTGCTCCGCCACCAACTTCTGCCACTGCTTCACCGGTTCCGCACCGAGGAGGCTCGTGATGACCTCCGCCCACTTCTTTTCGAGATCCGTGCCCTTCGGACGCACAAAGCGTGTGGCGAAGCTGTTGCCCTGGCCCATCGCCACGAGTCGCTGCTCTTCTGGCAGTGACGAGAGCAAATCCAAGCCCGCGACCAACTCGGAGGCCACATGCTCATCGACGAGCTTCTTCGCGGCGGTGAACAGCTCGTCCACCTTCGGTTGCTCGAGCTTCAATTCCTTCTTCAAGCTTTCGATCAGCAGACGCAGCTCCTCATCCATCGGCACGCGGCCCGTGCTGGCCCAGCGTTCGAGGAAGGACTCCATCTCCTGCTTCACCTCCGCCCGCTGCTTCGCCCGGATGGCGATGGCTTTTTCGCCGCGCTCGGCACCGAGATGCTTCTTCACGAGTTCCTGCCATTCCGGCAAGAGGTCCGGCAAGGTCCAGCCCTCCACCGTGAGGCGCTTCTCCGCCTGATCCATCTTCCACTGCGCGATGCGCCGCGCCGCGGAGGCATCATCCGTGTAGCTGACGATATAAAAACGCAGCGATTCGATGTAGCGCGGCCGCCACGCCTTGATCGCCGCTTCGATCAAAGGCTCTGCGTCCTTCATGATCGCCGCCTTTTCTTCCGCCGTGATCTTCAGCTCCTCTGCCAGCTCAAGCACCCATTCGAGCTGCCGCGTAAGCTGCTCCTTCTTTCCCGCAAAGCCATCATCAGCCAGCTTCTCCAGCGCCTTCTCCGAATCGGGGCCGAGTGACTTCTGGGACTCCGCCCGCGTGTCGAAGGGCGCGGCGGCAAAGACGAATGCCGAATGCAGCAGGCAGATGGCAACGAGGAGCGTGCATCGGCTTCCTTTCATCATTTCGCCTCCTCCAGCTTGTTGAAGTAAGCGTCCAGGCCCGTCTTGAATTCCTCCGGCAGTTCGCGACCAGCTTTCCCGGTGGCTTGGCCAACGGGTCGGGCATCGACATTCGTGGCGGCATCGCCGCCTTCGCCGAGATCAGCCAAGGCAGCGAGGCCCGTCGAGGCGGCGCTGCCACCGCCGCCGGGATTGCTGCCGCCACCGCCGCCGCCTTTGGGATTGGGGCGCTTGGCTTGGAGGAGGAGTTCGATGGCTTCGGTCTCCGCCGCGATGGCGGGAGCGCCGGTGTCGGGCTTGTCGAGAAGGCTGCCGGCCTCGTCCATCACCTGCATGACGGCATCGAGCAGCTTCAGTTCCTTGCCAAATTTCTCGTTGGCCGAAGGCAGGTGCAAAATGTCATCGAAAGCGCCGCGCACATTCAGGCGGATGCCGAACTGCTTCGAGGCGAGGTCGTTGGATTGCTTCGCGTAAACCTTCGGATCGACGGCGGGCTTGGCGTTTTCGGCCTCGCGAGTTTCATCGCGTAGTTTCATTTCATCGCGCAGGGCCTTCATCACCTTGAGCACGATCTCGGGCGGCAGGCTGTCCGAACTGCACGAGCTGCAGGCCTTGCACTCGCTCGCGGCCACCATTTCCTCTGCCCAGCGGTCGAGCGTGTCTGCCCAGAACTCCGCACCGACCATGCTGCTGCCGCTGAGATTCACCGCCGCCTGATCACCGAGCGTGTGCAACGCCTTCACGACCTGCGTTTCCTTCATCTGGCCGATGACCGTCTTGAAATGCATCTCCGGCTTGCGGGCGTAGTAGGCTTCGAGGTCGCTCTGAATGAGGCGCACGGTCTCGCTCTGCCCTTTTTCATGCTCGGCGATGCTCGCGGCCTCCTTCACGGGCTGTTTCTCCAAACCGAAGGCGCTGAGCGTCTTCGTGTTCAAATCCTTCGCGGCGACCAATTGATCGCGTGAGGCTTTTTTGAGCCGCTTCACGAAGGTGCTGGCCTCTAAACTGGCCAGAACGGCCGCGAGCTCGTCGGAGACCTTCGCGAACTCCGCGAGCAGCAATCCCTGCTCCTCGATGGCCTCATCCATTTTCTGCTGCGCGGGTGTTTGCGGCTGTGCTTCGTCTTTTTTGCCTTCTTTCGGTGCTGCGGCGGCCATCTGCGTCGTTGGCAATTTCAGCGTGCTGGGCTTCGGCGGTGCCGGTTTGGCATTTGGATCGTTTTTGGCTTCCACCGGCTTGCTCATCGAAGCTTCGCGATCCGTGAGGCTAGGCATGTTGGGCTTCTTGGGGGCTTCGTTTGCGGGCTGTGGAGTGGATGTTTTTTGACTTTGTTGACCCGATTGACCGGATTGACTGGGCTGGCTTTTTGCTCCGGCGCTTTGTTTGAGCAAATCCGCGACGCTCGGCATTTTCTTGGATGCGATGTCCTGGAGTGATTTGAGCATCGTGGCCCACGATTCGAGGCGTTGGGCATCAAATTCATCGTTTCGCGTGGCTTGCTCGACGAGGCTGCGACCGCTTTGATTGAGCGCTCCGAGTCGTGCGGCATTCGCGGTCTCGGAACTGGCTTGCTGGGCGATCTTGCGGCGGTTTTCCGGTCGGTCGAGTTCCTCGGGCTTCATCTGGCGAAGCTCGCGATTCGTGGCGTGGAGCTGCTGCTCGCGTTCGTAAGTCTCGCGGGCGGATTCGAGCCACTTGCCGAACTGCTCGGTGAGCCACAGGGCATGATCGGTCTTGTTGAGAATCTGAAGCTGGAAGGAACTGGAGTAGGCGCGTTTGCGGCCAGGCAGGTAATCCTCCGCCCAGGCGCGGATTTCGAGCGTTTGTGGTGCCACGCCATCGCGGATGGCGGAGAAGGTGGCCTTGGCGTAGAGGGTCTTTTTCTCCGGTTCGCCGGCGGCGGCGATCTTATCACCCTTCGTCGAATCATCATTCACGCTGCGCCATTCAAGGCCGACGCGTTGAATGCCGAAGTCATCCTGCGCATCGATTTCAAAGGCGACGACTTCCGTGTCCAAAACGACCTGCTCTGGCGATTCGCGACGCGCGGCCAGCCTCGGCGCTTCGTCTTCCACGGCTTGCAGACGCAGCACGAGCGGCTCACGCGGCTCCAGACCCTCGCGATCCTTCCACGTCATGGTTTTTTCCGCGTCATCGGCGAGTTCGCTGAAGGTGGTGGTCATCTTGTCGTCAGAAACGGACTGCGCTTGGCCATCGAGCGAGGCGCTGGCGAGTTCACGGCTCGCGGTGGCTTCGATGGAAGCCAAAGCGCCTTTCAGCACGCTCACGGAACCGCCGCGCACCTCGATGACGGGCTGCGTTTGGTATTTCAGATACGCGGGCAGCTTCGTGCGAATGGCGAGCGTCGTCAGCTCCGGCCTGGCGCGAGGCAGCACGCTGATTTCTTCACGCACATCGCCCAGCGAAAGCTTCAGGGTGGCGTCATCCTTCTGCGGCGGCAGCGACAGCACATAAGCACCGTCTTTGAGGGTGCTCTGAATGATCGGCTGGCCTGCCATGCTGGCTTTCGCCGCCTGCGGTGACCATTGAGTGCCTTTGTCGAGCTTTACGGTGAGCTTCACCGGCTCCGCCAGTGGCACGACGAGGCGCTCAGGCAGCGCTTCAATGCGGGCAAAGGTGAAGCGCTCGATGTTCTTCCAAGGCATGAGCCAGCGGGCCATGGTGTTATTTGCTGCAAGGGGTGCGCCGAAATAAGCGAGTGAGAATAGAATGATCAGCACGCTCGTGGCCCAGACCCAGCGAATCAGCACGTTCGTGGGCATGGCGGAATTCAGATCTTTGTCTCTCACCGCTTCCGCAGCCTGCTGAGTTGCGGCCTGAACCAGACGTTCGCTACGTCCAGCATCCGGTTGCCTCGCCAGCTCGACGATGCCGAGCAACTGGTCTCCAAGCCGCGGAAAAGCCCGGCGCAGCAAACGCGCCGCATCTTCCAGTCTTCGCTGCTTCCACACCCAGCGATGCCATCTCAGCGGCAGGCCGACTGCGAGTGTGGCCGAACCGCCGAGTAGCATGGCCCACCGCATCCAAGGCGGGGTATCCATCAGACGGTCCGAAACAAACAAGAGTAGCCAAGACAGATACAGACCCACCAGACCGGCGAGGATGCCTTCCAAAACCTTCACCACCCAAACGCGGCGGCGAAAGTCCGCGAGCTTGGACTCCAGGATCGGAGGAAGGGCCGTTTTCATGGGCGGAATTGTGCGCGGAGAAGCACGCGGGTGCCAGAGATAAAATTGGGCGTCTTGCTTACCGAGGTGGTTGAGGGCCTTGAGTCAAGGCAGCTCGGTGATTTGATCATGGATGCTGACCCACACGCGGTCGGCGGGTTCGCGGCGGATGAGTCGGAGGCCGGTGAAATCGCCGAAAGCAGGCAGGACGAGGGCGCCGCGACGCTGCCAAAAGCAGGGGAGCTTCACTTTGCGCTGCCTCGCCGGGCCAAAAGAGACGCCGGGATGCAGGTGACCGCACAGCGTCGGCTCCACAGGATCGTCCGGTGGAAAATGACGCACACGCCACGGGCCGATGAGAGCGCCTTCTTCGAGGATTTCGGCACCTGGAAGCCATTCGGACCAGGGCACATGCCGGTCGTGATTGCCGGGCACGATGAGCCAGGGGACTTCGCGGCGAAGGTGGGCGAGTTTTTCCACGACCAGCTGCGTGCCGGGGGATTTGGCGTGAAACACATCCCCGAGCACGACGAGGCTCTTCGCCTTCGTTTTGGCGATCAAATGGGCCAAACGAATCAAAATGCGCTCATCGGGGCCTTCCGGTAAAGGGAGGCCGGCGTCACGAAAGACCGCCGTTTTGCCCAAATGAAGGTCGCTGACGAAAAGGAGGCCGCGTGCCGCATCGAAGGCGGCTCCTTCGGGGAGGAGGTGCAGATCGTTTTGGCCGAAAGTGATCGTCATGGCTTCGCGGCGGCGGTTTCGAGTTCTTGCAGCATCCTCGCGAGCACTTCGGCAGGGTCGTCTTTGCCGACGGCGTGGGAGATGCGATCCGCCCACAGCGGAAAGGCGAGCGGCGTGAGGCGAGGGCATTCCCGCAGGATGAGCTGGCGGTTTTGCAGGTGGCGCAGGGTATCGGCGAGGCGGTGGAAGTCCATCTGGCGCTCCAGCACCTCGCTTTGCGATTGGGCGAGAAGCAGATTGGCGGGGTCGTATTGGGAGAAGACATCCCACAGCAGGCCGCTGCTGGTTTGCAGGCTCTTTAAAGTGGGTGGTGAGCCGGGCGTGCCGCTAAGGATGAGGCCGGCCACTCTCGCGATCTCGCGAAAGTGATGCCGGCCCAGCTCCGCGGCGTTCACAGAGGCTAGCACATCGGCCAGGAGGTCATCCGGGGAGAGCAGTTCACGCCAGCGAGCCTCATCGCATTCAAAGGGTGTGCTGCTAAAAAGCTCCACGCCGTAGTCATTCGGCGTGACGCGGAGGGAGAGCGGCCTCTCGCGGCCCAGACGATAGCCGATGAGTGTGCCAAGGGCACCATTGACGAGCCTTCCAGCAAAGGGATAAACATACGCGTGATGGCCATCACGAGTGACGGTGGTTTCGATGAGCAGCTCATCGGGATTCGGCACGATGGACCACTTCGTCTGGATGGCGAGGATGGGGGCTACTTTACGCATCTCCGGCGTGTCATCACGCTCGCCAGCACGGTAGCGGCGTAGCTTTTCCGCCACGGCGGCGCTCAGTTCGGAGGACAGCGGGCTTTTACCGCCTTGCCAGCTCGGAATCTCGCCCCGCGCCTGCTTTTTCGAGGGGACCTGCACCGTCGCCACGAGTGCATGC
Source organism: Prosthecobacter sp. (assembly GCA_044370285.1). Classification (GTDB taxonomy): domain Bacteria; phylum Verrucomicrobiota; class Verrucomicrobiia; order Verrucomicrobiales; family Verrucomicrobiaceae; genus Prosthecobacter. The sequence continues at coordinate 68,603 of JBILVU010000008.1, read as the reverse complement.
ACGCGGACGAGTTCCCACATGCGACCGCCAAACACAAAACACTTCCCCGGCCGAATGCCCGCAATGAACCACTCCTCCACACTGCCGAGGCGGCGGCCATTCTTCAGCCGCAGGGAGACCGAGGCGGAGGCCACGATGGTGCCGATGCTAAGGCGATGGATGCGAGCCATCTTGGGATCGGTGAGACGGAGCAGACCGTTTTCATCGAGGTGGAGCTTTTGATATTGCGGGTAGGCCTTCAAGACGCCGCCGGTGGTCACAAAGGTAAGCGTCCACTGCCATTCCTCGTCAGTGAGCTGCGAGAAGGCATGCGTGCCACGCACCTCGGCGAGCATTTCCTCCGCCCGAAAGCCGCCGCCGAGGCCAATGGTGATGAGATGCTGCGCGAGGAGATCGAGCGGCTTCAAAACAGGCCGCCGCTGCTCAATGCGCCGCGCCAGCATGGCCTCGCGGGCGGCGGAGAATTCGATGATCTCCAGTGCATTCGTGGGCACGCCGAGCACGCGGCTGGTCTCACCGGGACGATGGCCGCTGCGGCCCGCACGCTGCAAAAGCCGCGCAATCCCCTTCGGACTGCCCACCTGGATGACCTGTTCCACGGGGGAGAAATCCACGCCGAGATCGAGCGAGGAGGTGCAGACGACGCACTTCACCGTACCCTCCCGCAGCCGCTGCTCCACGATTTCCCGCTCCTCACGATCAATGCTGCTGTGATGCATGGCGAGCTGCCCGCTCCAGTCCGGCCGCGCCTCGAGCAGCTCTTGAAACCAGATTTCCGTCTGCGCCCGCGTATTGGTGAAGAGGAGCGTCGTCGTGACGGCCTGGATGCGCTCCACCACGGTCTTCAGCAGCTTCACGCCGAGGTGGCCGCTCCATGGAAAGGTCTCCACCTCCTGCGGCATCAGCGTCTCCACATCAATGCGCTTGCGATCCTGACCATGAATGAGCACGCCGTCTGGCGCGGCACGGCCGAGTAGCACGCGTTGTGCCTCATCGAGATTCCCAATCGTGGCCGAAAGGCCCCACACGCGGAGTTGGGGGTTCAGTGACCGCAAGCGAGCAAGGCAGAGCTCTGTCTGCACGCCACGCTTCGATCCCATGAGTTCATGCCATTCATCCACGATGACGGCACGGAGGCCGCTGAGGTTGGCTTTTTGCGCTTCATCGGTCAAAAGCAGCGAAAGACTCTCTGGAGTGGTGACCAGCGCAAAGGGCGGCTTCGTCTTCTGCCTTGCCCGCACACTGCTCGAGGTATCTCCGGTGCGTGCCTCCACCTTTTGCGTGCCATCGAAGACCTCCTGCAAGCTGCGCACGGTATCCGCCGCCAATGCCCGCAGCGGCGTGATCCAGAGCACCCGCAGGCCGCTCTCCTCTCCGTGCGCCATCACCGGCCCCAACCAAGCGGCCAGCGTCTTGCCCAAGCCCGTCGGTGCATGGATCAAACCGCTCCTTCCTGCCGCGTAGGCCTGCCAAGCCTCTTTTTGAAACGGCAGCGGCTTCCATCCACGCTGCTCAAACCAGTGCCGAAGCACCGGGGTGAGTTTGACAGAACGCTGGGCGGGCATGGGCTGCGTTTTTCAGTCCACCATGCACGACAGAGGTCAGCGGAAGAACTTCTTGGCCTTCTCGAAGAAGGACTCCTCCATGGGCGAGGTGGTCTCGCCGAGAGATTTGGCGTAGTCTTCGAGTTTCGTGCGCTGTTCGGCGCTGAGCTTCGTAGGCACGGCGATCTGGACGTGGACGTAAAGATCGCCGTGGTGATCGGAGCCGAGGGTTTTCATGCCTTTGCCGCGAAGGCGGAAGGTAGTGCCGTTTTGCGTGCCGGACGGCACTTTGACGGTGGCCTTTGCGCCCATGGTGGGGACGATGATTTCTCCACCGAGGGCGGCGGAGGTGAAGGAGAGCGGCATCTGGCAGTGAAGGTCATCACCTTCACGCTCGAAGATCTCGTGCTGCTTCACCTGAATGACGACGTAGAGATCACCCGAGGGGCCGTTCTTGAGACCGGCATTGCCGTTGCCGCTGGAGCGAAGGCGGGAGCCGTCCTCGATGCCAGCGGGGATGTTGATGCGGACGCGGGCGGATTCTTTGCCCATGCCGGTGCCGCGGCAGTCGCGGCAGGGATCGGTGACGGTCTCGCCAGCGCCGTGGCAATCAGGGCAGGCCTGCTGGACCTGGAAAATGCCGCGTGACATGATGACCTGGCCGACGCCGCCGCAGGTTCGGCAGGATTTTTTGCCGGAGCCGCTGCTGGAACCGGAGCCACGGCAGGTTTTGCAGCCGACCTGGCGTTCGTAATCGATCTCACGTTGAGCGCCATGAGCGGCTTCTTCGAGGGAAATTTCGAGGCCGTAGCGGAGATCGGCTCCGCGTTGAGGCCCATCGGCACGACGGGAGCGGCCACCGCCGCCGCCGCCAAAGAAGGTTTCAAAAATGCCGCCGCCACCACCGCCGCCGAAGACTTCGTTGAAGATATCGAAGGGATTGTGGAAGCCGCCACCACCACCCGCAGGGCCTCCCATGCCGCCAGCGAAGGCGGCGTGACCGTAGCGGTCGTAGGCGGCGCGTTTGTCAGCGTCGTTGAGGATGTCGTAGGCTTCGCTGACCTCTTTGAATTTGTCTTCAGCGGTCTTATCACCCGGATTTTTGTCCGGGTGAAACTTCACGGCGAGTTTGCGGTAGGCTTTTTTGAGGTCGTCCGGCGTGGCGTCACGCGAGACGCCGAGGACTTCGTAGTAGTCGCGTTTGTCGGCCATGATGGGGATTGGAAATTAGAGATTGGAGAATTGAAATCACGCCACAGGACCGGCGACGATGACGCTGGTGGGGCGGAGGAGGCGGTCTTTGAGCCTGAAACCACGGCGGGTGACGCGAAGGATGGTGCCTTCGGCGTGCTCAGCGGTGGCCTCGGTGGAGACGGCGTCGTGGAGATTTGGGTCAAAGGCTTTGCCGAGGGATTCGACCTCGGTGACGCCCATGTCGCGGAGGAAATCGGCGATCTGGCGCTGGACCATGCTCATGCCCATGAAGATCATGGACTTCTCGGATTCGGCGCGGGCGGCTTCGAGGCCCATTTCGAAATTGTCCATGATGGGCAGGAGGGCACGGAGAAGATCGGTATTGGCGTAAGCGCGGGTTTCCTGGGCCTCGCGGGCGCTGCGCTTGCGGAAGTTGTCGAGTTCGGCCTGGGAGCGGTAGGCGAGGTCTTTCCATTTATCGACCTCAGCGGTGAGGAGGGCGATGGGGTCCTGCGGAGCCTCGGGGGCGGTTTCAGAAGGCATTTCGGTGGCAGGAGGGGCTTCAGCAGGGTTTGGGTCGGCTGGAGCGGGGAATTCAGAAGGGGGCTGGGTCGCGGAATCGGGACTCTGCTCGGTCATGGCGGCTTTTTGGGGGTTAGGGGGCCGCGACTATGTCGTCTTCTGCAGGGCAATCAAGGTGATGTCATCGTGGGAACGTTTGCCACCGGTGAAGGTGGTGACTTCTTCGAGGATGCCATCGATGATGGTGCGGGGAGCGGCCTGGGTAGTGAGGGCGAGACGGGCGAGGGCGTTTTGGACGCGTTCGTCGCCAAATTCCTCGCCCTGAGCATTTTCGGCCTCGTTGACGCCATCGGTGTAGAGGAGGAGGAAATCGCCGCGCTGCATATCGAAGGCGGTGTCCTTGGTGACACGCTCGAAAACGGTGCCGGTATCAATGCCGACGCCGAGGCCGGGCGGGTGGATGGCCTCGATTTTGCCGGTGGCGGCCCGCCAGAGCAGGGCGGCATTGTGCCCGGCACGGGCGAGGGTGACGGAGCTGGTGCCTGGACGCAGCGTGAGGTAGGTCATGGTGATGAACATGTCCTCCTTGATGTCTGGGGCGATGGCGCGGTTCACCGCACCGAGGGCGGCACTGGGGCTGGCACCGCCGGGAGCGGCGGAGCGGAGCAGCGAGCGGCACATGACGGTGATCAGAGCGGCTGGCATGCCTTTGCCGGAAACATCGGCAATGACGGCTCCGAAGCGGCCATCGGGCAGCGGGATGAAGTCGAAGTAATCGCCACTGAGACGGCGAGCGGGGATGTTTTTGCCCGCGATGGAGAATCCTTCGAGTTGCGGATCGCGATCCGGAAGGAGGATTTTCTGGATCTCGCTGGCGGTATCGATTTCCCGCTGATCCGCACGAGCACGGGCGGCCTCCTGCTGGGCGATGGCATTGGCGAGGGCGACGGCGGACTGCTCGGCGATGGAGGAGAAGACCTCGAAGTCGTTCGCATTGAAGCGGCGTGCTTCTTTCGAAACCGTGAGGACGAGCAGCCCGAGGCGTCGTGAGCCAAAGCTAAGCGGGCCGACGAGAGCGGTGGTGCCATCACTGGAATCGAGGTCGGTGACGAGTTCGCTTTTCTGCGCGGAGAAAATGCGGCCGAGGGTGCCCTCCACGGGAGAAATATCCGCCCGGCGGAAGAAGCTGAGGATCGCGCCCGGATTCTCCTTGGCCTGCTGATTCACATGCTCCGGCACGGTGTGAAGATGGGCACAAAACTCACTGAAATGACGCGGGACGAGGCGCTTGGTGGGAACATCAAAGGTGTAAATGGCCCCACCGGTACTTTGGGTGACACGCATGGCACCCTCGACGATAAGGCGATGCATGGTGAGCTGCTGATCCTCCCGCCAGATGGCCTCTCCCAGCTCGTGGAGGAAGCCGAAAAGGCGGCGCTCCTCGGCGACGATGGCCTCCTCCTCGGCACGGAGATCCGTGAGCTGGCGTTTCTGGCTGCGGGAGAGGCGGCCCAGGTAAAAAACCACGGCCGCCATGAGCAGCACGAGGAGGATGAGGAGGAAGGTGGTCATGGGGCGTGCGGCGCGGCCCGGCACCTCCGGGCAGGCACCATCAGGCAGGCAAGTGGGCGGAGTCCACCGCGAGTGCCTGGAGTTCCTTTTCGAGGAACTCGATGACATCGTGGAAGCGGACTTCGTTCTCCGCATTGATGCCGGAAAGGGTCTTGTGAGCGTCGAGGATGTGCATGGTCTGCACTTCCTTCTCGCAGGGCTGGGCGTCTGCGCATTGCGAAAGGGCGGCGCAGGCCCGTTCACGCTCGGCGGCCCACATTTTGCCATCGAGATCGAGATTGAGGATGTTGTCGAGGCCGAGGCTGGTGAGGAGCTGAATGTTGCGCTGGTTGGCGTTCACCACGCTGAGGCCTTCATCGTTCACCGGCGCTGGCGTGGCGGTCTTCACGCTGAGGGCAGCCCCGGTAAGCATGCCGAGGAAGGTGGAATCCATCATCGGACAGCGGTCGAGATCGACGACGAGATTTCGCACGCCGCGGGCCATGATGCTTTGGAAGGCGGTTTTGGCCTGGATGCTATTCTGGAAGGTGCCTTTGCCTTCCACGCGCATCCAAAAAACACGGCCAATCATGCCGACGAGGATGCGAGATGCGGGGGTATTCATGTATGCGATGTCAGAGTTCCAGGCGTGAGCAGGATTAGTTCCAGAGGTAGGATTGCTGGCTGACGAGCTCCTCTTTGCCACGCAGTAGGGTGACCTTCCACATCGTAATGCGGCCGTTGTTGCGATACTCCGGGCCATTGACCTCGAAACGAGAGAGGTTGGAGCGGCCAATGTCGTCCACGACTTGTTCCTGCACGAAGTCTCTGAGGCCGGTCTTTGCCAAGCGGTATTGAAAGCGCACCGTGACGGGGCCCGTGCGGTCATCGAGCTTCCAGGAGAAAGCATAGTAATGACCGAAGCGGTCATTGATCTCCTGGGCGGTGATGGCACCATAGAAGATATGCTCGCGCTCAAAGCTGAGCGTGCGCTGCTGAGCCTGGCGAAGGTCACCGGGCTGAAGGTGAAAGTATTTCACCTTGGTGATCTTGCCGCCAGGGCCGGTGACGGAGGAGGAGCAGGCACCGAGCGTCAACACCGCCAGCACGGCGAACGTGAGTCGAAAAAAAGCGGGGAAAGACGCCGGAATCATGAGGCCGCATATATTGAAGCGATGCGCTCACTGTCAACGCCGCCTTCACATGAGCTTCAAAGCCATTTTGGCGAAGGAAAACTCAGCGCAGGCGCACCGGCTGTGGCCTCTGATACACGATGGCATCCATCGCCGCCTCCAAATCGAGGCCTCCAAGCACCGGTTCGAGGTCTGGATGACGGGCCGCCTCCTCCACCTGCTTGAGTTGCATCAGCCCCGCGAAATCCTGTCGCTCGATCAGCTTTCGCACATTCGGATCAGTGCCGAGCTCCACGATACGCGGATGGTTCAGCGCCACGGCCGTCTTCGGATTCTGCGCCGCGAGACGCTCCCACATCGTGCCTTCTGGCCACAAAATGAGCAGGCGAGAAAGGTTGGCGGTGGCTTTGAGGTCGTAGGGATCAAATTTTTGCGCCACGGCACCGAGAAAGCTGTTGTCCAGCTTCTGGCTGAGACTCGTCCAGATGGAGCGGGCTTGTGTTTGCACGTCCACGCCCTTCTTCGCCACCTCGGCGGCGCTTTCCATGCCATCGATGCTGCCCAGCAGCCGCAGCGCCATCGTGGCCACCCACATGAGGAAGCTGGAGGGCAGAGCGCTGAGCAGCACGCCCTTCCAGCCATTGAGACCACCGAGCAGATTGATAAAGCCAAAGGCCGTCATCAGGTACACACCGGCTTTGCACAGGAAATAGGTGAGCAGACCCGCCGCAGCCGAAAGAAACAGCAGCCGGTCCGTGCTCATGCCCGTGGCAGAACTGCCAAAGATCTCCATCCGATGCCGGAAGACATACCAGCTCACACCCACGGACACCGCCAACGTAAACATCCCCACAAGCTGACGCACCACGCCGCGTGAAAAGGCCAGCCCGGCGGCGAAGGCAATGAAGCCCACGCCACCTGCGGTGACCCAAAGGCTGGGATGCACCTTTTGGAGAGTCTCAATGACTTCGCTGGGATTGGGAAGAGGCACGACAGGCTTAACTTAACACATGTTAAGCATCTTTGCCAAGCCAGACCTTTCGTCACGAGTCACGAGCAGCACAAAGCCCCGGACCGCACGGAGCGGTCACGGGGCTTTGGAATGGTCTCGAATAGACAGGCGAAGCGCGGCTTAGGCCACCTTCTTGTGATACTGCTGCTGATAGACGCTGTCGTTGAGCTTCAGCTTCGAGCGGGCGGCATCCACAGCGGTAGGAGCGCCTTCGCAGTGGAAATTGATGAAGGTGCCGGCCTCGACGTGGCGCGGGTTGAAGGGGAACTTGCGCTTCCCGAGGTTGTCGATCTGCGTGATCTTCAGGCCGGCGGCTTCGAGATCTTTGCTGACGGTGCTGACGAGCTGCTCGACAGACTCTTCTTTGCCTTTCGTATCGAGGACGATGAGGGCTTCGTATTGGCGTTTCATGTTCTTGGGTGTGGTTTGGGGTTAAATCGCGGGTTGCTGCTGATTGAAAACGTTCATCGCCTGCTCGAGGCCACGTTGCAAGGTCATCGACAGGGCATCAGCCGCACGCTGGATGATATCGTGGAGCGTGGGCTGCTCATCCGGGCGGAATTTGCCGAGCACATGGCCCACCATGCGTTCACCCGTGGGGCGCCCATCCTGCGGAGCGATGCCCACTTTGAGGCGGGGGAAGTCCTGCGTGCCCAGATGGCTGATGAGCGAGCGAAGACCATTGTGGCCTGCGGCGCTACCATTACCGCGAAAGCGCAGGCGGCCCAGCGGGAGGTCCACATCGTCATACACGATGAGTGTGCGTGATGCGGAGGCTTTGAAAAAATGTCCCACAGCCTGCACGGAGCGGCCGCTGTCATTCATGAACGTCAGCGGCTTTAAAAGGTGCCCACCATCGAACTTCGCGAGCAAGCCACTCCAACGCTTTTCCTCACGGAAAGTGGCTTTGAGGCGTTTGGCGAGTTCGTCCAGCACCATAAATCCGACGTTGTGACGTGTGTCGCGGTAGGTTTCTCCGGGGTTGCCGAGTCCGACGATGAGCAGGGGCGGGAGGTTTAGGCCACGGCCCGCGCTATCGACAGTCTCGGCCACATCTCAGGGAGGTGCGGGTTTACTTCTTGGCCGGGGCGGCAGCGGGCTTGGCAGCAGCTGCGCCAGCGGCAGGCTTAGCGGCGGCAGCAGGAGCTGCGGCAGCAGCGGCCTTAGGCTCAGGCTCAGCCTCGACCTTCGGCTCGCTGCAATGCACGACGACGACGTCGGTGGCGAGGCGGGTGCGGACACCTTCAGGAAGCTTGATTTCGCCAACGTGGATGGACTCGTTGAGCTGGAGAGCCGTCACATCAATCGAGATGGATTCAGGCAGATCCTTCGGAAGGCAGCGCACTTCCAGATCGTGATGAATAACTTCCACCAGACCACCGAACTTGAGGCCAACAGCCTCACCGGTGGTGACGACAGGCACATGAGCGTGAATTTCTTCGTCATGAGCCACCGCGTGGAAGTCGATGTGAAGGATGCCACCTTTGAGGTAATCATGCTGCACTTCCTGCACGAGGGCGAGCTGGTCAGCGGCACCTCCGGCGATCTTCAGAGAGACGAGGATGTTGTCCGAGGCGGAGCTTTCGAGGAGCTTCGAGAAGGTCTTCGCATGCACCTGGAGCTGTGCAGGAGCGGTCTTGCGGCCGTAAAGAGCGGCAGGAACGTTACCAGCCTTGCGCAGGCGGTTGACGGCACGATAACCGGCGGCAGTGCGGGGTTCGGCGTTGAGATCGAGGATTTTGGCCATGACTGAAGTCTCCGGGTAGGTGGGGTTCTGGAAAAAGGGCGAGGAGACTACCCGCCTAGCCCCGGATGTCAAACAGCGATGTCACAGACTCATTGCCGTGAATGCGCCGGATGGCATCCGCCAGCAGCGGAGCGATGTCCAAAGCGGTCACTTTCTCGCCCGTCGCCTGCGGCGTGGAATTCGTCGCCAGCAGCTCTTCGATCGGCGATGCGGCAATGCGGGCACGGCCTTTTTCTCCCAGCACACCGTGGGTCACACCGGCATAGATTCTCTTCGCACCGTGCTCCAGGAGAAGCTTCGCGGCAGCGGTGAGCGTGCCAGCGGTCTCGGTGAGATCATCCACGAGCAGGACATTTTTGCCCTTCACATCTCCGATCACGCTGTGCGCCTCGACTTCCTCGGCGCTGACCCGGTTTTTCGCCACGATGGCCATCGGAGCCTTTAGCGCCTTCGCAAAAGCATGCGTCATTTTAATCCCACCCACGTCCGGGGAGACCACCACGAGATCCTGATCAATGCCACGCTCGCGAATGGCCTTCATCAGCACCGGCGCGGCGTAGAGATGATCTACGGGAATATCAAAGAAGCCCTGAATCTGCCCCGCGTGCAGATCAACGGTTAGCACGCGGTTCACACCCGCAGCCACAAGGAGGTTCGCCACCAATTTGGCCGTGATCGGCACTCGCGGGCGGTCTTTGCGATCCTGACGAGCGTAGCCGAAAAACGGCAAAACGGCCGTGATACGGGCTGCGCTGGCACGACGCACGGCATCCACCATGATGAGGAGCTCCATCAGATTTTGATTCGTCGGCGGGCAGGTCGGCTGGACGATGAAAATATCGCTGCCACGGATGTTTTCGTGGATTTGGACAAAGGTCTCACCGTCCGGGAAGGTCGTCAGTTCAGCGGCGCAGAGCTCGGTACCGAGGTTTTGGGCGATCAGGCGTGCCAGCACGGGGTGGGCAGAGCCACTGAGAATCTTCAGGCTTTCAATCATGGGGCGGCGAGTTAGACGAGTCCGTCACATAAATCAACCCGCCCGGCTCGAAGGCCCGATTTTTGCCTCAATCCAGCCACTGCATCTCATTTGAGAGCATCGTGTCGTCATCAAAAGTGAAACGCCCGATGAAGTGCCGCCGCCCCACCAGCAGCGCCTCCAGCCAGAAGCGGTCATCCGCCCACATCTCCTTCAGAGGCAGCGCCGTCAGCGGCGTCCAAAGCGGAATCGCCTCGTCCGTCTCGATAGCCGCACCTTCGTGAGCGGTGGCCAGAAAAACATCCACATGCAGGCTCAGCCCGTCCACAAACTGGAACCACAGCTCCCCATGCTTCACTGGCGAAATCGCCGTCACGCCCAGCTCCTCCTGTGTCTCGCGGATGGCGCACTGCTCAGAGGTCTCACCCGGATCGATCTTGCCGCCCGGCCCATTGATCTTCCCTGCACCCAGCCCGCGTTTTTTACGAATGAGCAGCACCTCGCCCCGCGCCTCATCAATGATGAACATCAGCGTCGCCAGCATCGAGGGCTTCCAGGTTTTCCAATCAACAGTCATGCGGGGCCACGCATGCCGCGCTCAGGCCGGGAAGCAAAGATAAATGCCAATTCATCTTCGACGCGGCCCTGCCGTTAGCCCGCTAGGTTTGTATGCGGGTAGTCATGAACCGCCTCCCTTCTTCCACTTTTTCTCGCCCGAGCGGGCGCATGGTTTCGGCTTCGATGCCTCCCATCGCATGAAAACGCTCTTCCATGATGTCCTGCGTGGCTTCGGCCAGATGCTCGTGTCCAACCATCGCGGCACAGGCCTCTGTGTGCTCATCGGGCTGGTCATTTTTTCACCGCAAGCAGCGATGCTGGCTCTGCTAGGCGCTGGCGTGATGTCGTGGACGGCCAGGAGGCTGACAAAAGAGGAGGCGATTTTGAAGACGGGACTCCTCAGCCTCAACGGAGCCTTGCTCGGCCTCGTATGGATCCACTTTCCGCAGATGCTGCTTTGGGCGCAAATCACGGCGACGGTCCTTGGATCGGTTCTCATGGCGAAGGTGTTCGTGCCGGTGGCGGAGCGGATGCATCAGAACCGCTCGGCGTATGTGCTTTTCAGTCTGCCATATGTCGCGGCGACTTGGGTGGCGATTTTGACGTTGATGGCGGCGGGCGTGCATGATGCGGAGCTCACGCGTGGATGGCGGGCGCTGCTCGCGAATGACCTCGACAAGGCCGAGCGGCACTTTTTGCACACGGAGGTGCATACTGACGAGGCCGAAGCCTCTCGCTGTGCCGGGCTTGGCTGGAGTTTGTTTCGTCGCGGCGATCAAATCGGCGCCCAGCAGGCTTTTTCCCGCGTGCTCACGCTGGAAACCGGCGTGGCGGATGCCTATGACGGGCTAGGCTGGAGTCGTTTACGCGAAAACCGCATTGAGGATGCCGAAATGGCCTTTCGCCGTGCGGTGGCGCTCGATGGCTTCTTTGCCGATTCATGGGATGGACTGGGCTGGTGTGCTTTGGCGGAGCAAAAGCCCGTGGAAGCTCGTCGGCACTTCACGATGGCCGTTTTATGTGCGCCGCTGTTTGCGGATGGCTGGAAAGGCCTCGCCATGACTTTGGCCGATGGCGAGGCCAAGCAGTCGGCGATGGCGGTGAGCGGCTTTTTGAGCGGTCAGCTCTCGCTTTCGGCGCAATTCACCTCCTCACGCGTGCTGCTGTGCTGGCTGTGGTTCTTTCTCGGCGTGCTGTGGCATTCACGCACGAGCGCCGTGATGGCTCTCGCCGCCATCAGCACCTGCGTGATCGGCTCGCGATGGCTTCCCGGCTTCGCCGATGGCTCGCTGGCGATGAATCTGGTGGCCATGTTCGTGGCCCTTGGCGGTCATTACCTCCGCCTGAACCTTCGCAGCATGGTGTGGATGCTTCTTCTCGCCTGTGCGATGGCCTGGGCGCATCCGTGGCTGAGTGATCAACTACTGAAAACCGGCCTGCTGCCGCTTTGCCTGCCATTTAATACGGCGCTGCTTCTTAGCCTCGCCGTCATGCGCCGGGATCGCGTGCCCATCGAGTGGGCGGCGTGCTCGCCAGCGGAGATTCGTGTCTTTTTTGCACAGAAGGAGGTCGCTGAGGCCTGCTGGGTGAAATTACGGAAATCAGATGCGGAGAAAACCTCCGTGCAACGGCCCGCCGCCTGCTCATCATGGCAGACCAACCATGACTTCCGTCCCACGACCCGGAACGCTTGAAAAAGCGCTCAAAATCAATCTTTCGAAACAGATCTACGGCACCTTCGCGGAGATCGGCGCTGGCCAGGAGATAGCAAACTGGTTCTTCCGCGCCGGTGGAGCCTCCGGGACCGTCGCCAAGACGATGAGCGCCTATGACATGGTGATCAGCGATGAGATCTACGGCAAGGCCACGCGCTACGTCTCCCGCCAGCGCATGTGCTCGATGATGGAGCACGAGTATCCAATGCTCATCCAGCGCCTCGCGGGCAAGCGTGGCGAGACGACGAGCTTCTTCACCATGGCGGACACGATCCGCGCCCGTGCCTACAGCGATACGAATCAAGAGTGCCACGGCTGGATCGGCCTGCGTTTTCAAACCGAGCCCGGTGCGCCGAGCAATGACATCCAACTGCATGTGCGCCTATTTGACGATGCGAACTCCCGCCAATCCGAAGCCGTGGGCATTCTCGGCGTGAATTTGCTCTACGCCGCCTTCCATTTCCGCGACTCGATCGACGAATTCCTCGCCAGCCTACTCGATGGCCTCACGCGGAAACGCGTGGAGATCGACATGATCGACTTCAGCGGCCCCGCCTTTTCCTCGCTGGACTATCAAGACCGCCTCGTGGCGCTGAAACTCGTGCGTCTTGGCCTGGCCGACGCCGCCTTGTTCGGTGCGAATGGGGAGATCTGGCAGGCCAGCGATGTGCTTTACAAAAAGCCCGTCTTCCTCAAACGCGGCAGTTTTGACCCGATCACCAATCTGAACCTCGACATGATCGCCCGCGGCCAGGCCGCCTTCCTCGCTGACTTCGGCGACCAGGCTCGCGACAACGTGGAGATCCTCGAACTGACCATGCACAACCTCCTCGCATCCGGCTGCGAGGTGCCTGACAGCGAGTTTTTGGCCCGTGCCGATGTGCTTCAGGCGCTGGGCAAAAACGTGCTCATCTCCAAGTATCCCGAATTCCACCGCGTGAGCGCCTTCCTCGCCCGCCACACGCAGATGCCCATCGCCATCGTGCTGGGGCAGCCGCTCTTTCAGGAGCTCTTCAACGAACGCTGGTGCGCCGATCTCGAGGGCGGCCTGCTGGAGGCCTTTGGCCGTCTCTTCAAGAACCAGGTCCGCGTCTATGTCTATCCCATAGGCGATCCCATGACCGGCAAGATCATCGGTGCCGAGGACACCCGCCTCAGCCCCGACAAGCGCCATCTTTTGCGCTACCTGCTCGAAACCAACAGCGTCCGCTCATTGGAAGATCCGCACGCCGATTTCATCTTCCACACCAGCGCCGAGGTGCGCAAAATGATCGAGGCTGGCGATGAACGCTGGCGTTCCCTCGTGCCGGACATCGTGCTCCGTCAGGGCCCCTGGAAGGAGCTAGCGAGACCGGCGATGTAAACACCGAGGATGACCGTCCAAAGCAGGGCTCCAGCCCAATTCTAGATCATCTCGATAGGCAATATAGATTTATCTGGCCTCACGGCTTGCTTTCCCTCCAGAATCGGCGACTCTCGCCCCCTTTTCACCCCCATTCCTATGTCCAAAGCCTCCGTCGAAGATATCAAGCTGGCCTCCGCCGGCCTCCGTGGCCAGCTCGCCGAGCTTTTCGCTGATACCAGCACCCCCAGCATCCCGGAGGACAGCAATATCCTCATGAAGCACCACGGCTCCTACCAGCAGGATGACCGCGATCTGCGTGCCCAGCTTTCCAAAGAGAAGAAGGAAAAGGCCTGGAGCTTCATGATCCGCAGCAAAATGCCCGGCGGCCGCATCACCGCCGAGCAGTGGATGATCCACGACGCTCTTTGCACCAAGGCGATGGGCAACATGCGCCTCACCAACCGCCAGGGCATCCAGCTCCACGGCGTGCTCAAAGGCGGCGTGAAGGAAGTCATCAGCAACGTCTGCCACAGCGGCCTCTCGACGATGGGCGCCTGCGGCGACGTCGTGCGCAATACCATGGGTCCTGCCGCGCCGATCAAGGACGCCGTGCATGCCGACACGCAAAAGCTCACCGAAGAGATCAGCCAGCGCTTCCTCTGGCGCTCCACGGCCTATGCCGACATCTGGCTCGACGGCGAAAAGATCGACCCGAACTGGATCCAAGATCCTGAGGTCAATCCCGCCGTCCGCGAGCAAACGAAGGCTCCCGAAGGCGATGACCCCATCTACGGCAAAGTCTATCTGCCGCGCAAATTCAAGATCGGCGTGGCCATCGCTCCGATCAATGACTCGGACATCTACTCCCAGGATGTGGGCCTTGTGCCGCACGTCGTGAATGGTGAAGTCGAAGGCTACACCATCACCGTAGGCGGCGGCTTTGGCATGAGCCACGGCCAGCTCACCACACGACCCTTCCTCGGCCAGCCGCTGCTTTATGCGAAGCGTGCGAACGTCGTCGATGCCATCGAAGCCGTCGTCACCACTCAGCGTGACCACGGCAACCGCACCGAGCGCAAAAACGCCCGCCTGAAATACACCGTGCAGACCATGGGCCTCGACGGCTTCCGCGCCGAAGTCGTGCGCCGCCTTCCCGGCATCACCACCGAATCGCCGAAGCCGCTCAGCTTTGACAGCGTCGAAGACAACATGGGCTGGCATGAGCAGGGCGACGGCAAGCTCTACTGCTGCGTTTACATCAACATGGGCCGCGTCGTCGATCGTGAAAACGGTCCGCAGTATCGCACCTGCTTTGCCGAGATCGCCACGGCGCTGAAGCTGCCCTTCATCGTCACGGCTAACACGAACCTCATCATCGCGGATGTCGCCCCCGAGCAAAAAGCCGCCGTCGATGCCATCCTCGCCAAACACGGCGTCGTGCATGCCAATGAGGCTGGATTCACCCGCGCCCGCAAAGTCGCCCACGCCTGCGTCGCCCTGCCGACCTGCGGTTTGAGCCTCAGCGAATCCGAACGCGCCCTCCCCGGCATCCTCGACAAGATCGATCCGATCCTCAAGGAACTCGGCCTCGAAGACGAACCCATCCTCTTCCGCATGACCGGCTGCCCGAACGGCTGCGGCCGTCCCTACAACGCCGATTTCGGCTTCGTGGGCCGTGCGCCGAACAAATACGCCATGTTCGTTGGCGGCAGCATCCGAGGAAACGCCCTCGCCGGCCTCGAATTCAAATCCGTCCTCGGCGACGACATCCCCGCAAAGGTCCGCACCTTCCTCGAAGCCTTCAAAGCCGAGCGCCAGCCCGGCGAGATCTTCGCCGATTGGTTCGCCCGCACCCGCACCAAAGGCGCCGAGCCCACGCCCGAGCAATTCCACATCGAACTCGCCGAACGCGCTGCCAAGCTCGCCGGTGAGAAGGTGGAAGCGGCGGGGTAATTTGAACTCTGTAGCCGTGAGCCGACTGTTTCGCATCACGAACGTGTTTGTCATTCTGCTGCTGTCTTCCTGCGCGGCACGTCTGGCCAATACCGCTCGTGACGCGCAACAACCTTACACGAAAACGAAACGGCTGCCTGATACGCCACTCGAAGAACGAGTCATGGCTTGTTTGAAGCAGGGCGAGATTTCTTCATCAGGTTTCAAGGTTGCCCGAGTGGTGAGGTTGAAACGAATGTCGGGTTGTGGATTGGGGCTGCTGACTTCTATCTGGACACTCGGCATCTGGCCGAATGGTCTGCCTGCTGACTATATTGTGGAACTTGAGGGCGTGGCAAACCACAAACCGCAGCGTCGCATTTACCAGCTTCGTCTCACGGAGTTTTATGGCACTCTGCTTTGGTTATGCCCTTCAGGCAGAGAGGACATCAAGCTCGCGAAATCATTGCTGGGTGCCATTGAGAACGATACTCCTCTAGCTGAAGCCAAGTAATGAATTCAACCTGCTACCAACCCGGCGATAACATCGCCATGAAAGTGCCAGCGGCCGAGTTTGCGGCCACGGTGGCTTTTTATGAAGCGACGCTGGGTTTCCGTGTGGAGAGCCGCGAGGCCGAAACCGTGCGTTTCGACTACGGCGGCGGCAAACACCTCTGGATTGACCGGGTGGAAGGCATCGCCAAGACCGAGGTGTGGCTCGAAGTCCGCACCACGGACATCGCCGCAGCGGCAGAGCATCTCAAAGCGGCCCACATCACTCGTTGTGATGAAGTCGAGCCGCTACCAGAAGGTATGAAGGCCTTCTGGATCAAAAATCCGGCCGGCGTGGTGCATCTGGTGACGGAGGAGTAAATGATTGCCGTGCGGCTTTTGGCCGTTACCTTGAACTCATGTCCGCCGTCGCCACCATGCCCGCATGGAGTCCTCCGATCCAACCTCCGCCCGCTTTGAAGAAGGTAGTCTCCAACAAAGACTCCTCCAAAGCAGTCGAGTCGATCTCCTCCGAGCCGCCTACGATGGGCTTCGACGAGCTGTGGGGCATGGTCGAGAAGAACATGGGCGCACCTTTGATTCAGACGAACTTGGGCGGCAAGTAGCCGCGCTTCGCGAATGGGCGGCGGAGGCTGATTTTTTGATTTCAGAGCAGAATCTGCCCCGGATCGTCAAAGGGGGGCGGGAGCACGATTTGGTGCAGTCACGTGAATGCCTCGACCGCATCGTCAAGGTCACCATCGGGCCGGAATTCGGCTTCTACGCTGCCTGTTTGCCCAAGTCACGGTATCGGGATGTCTGCCACTGGTTCACGACGGTGGAGGGAACGCCGCTGCAATACTTTCGGCGGCTTTTGCTGCTGAATGAGCTTTTCCCGCGCTGCCACACGCGGCTGGCGGGCTTCATCGCGACGGAAAAGCGGCTCCATGCCGTCACGGCGCAACTCATCGCCCAAGGGCGACCCGCGAGCCTCGCTGAAATCAGCGACTGGATGCGCCAGAACGGCTTTCGTTTCATCAGCGCCTGGACGTGGTTCCGCCCGACGGATGGCGTGGCGCTGTTTGATGTGCTGGGAAAGAACGTCATGCGCTGTGACGACGGCGAGATCGTGCCTTTCGATGTCATCCCGATCCGCTGCGAGGGCATCTTCCTGGAGATGATGCATGCCGCCGCCGAACGGATGCTCTGAACCGGCGCAAAAAAACCGCCGGATCGAGGTGATCCGGCGGTGGTGAAGTGCGAATAGGTTTACGCGCCGAACTTGATCAGCGGGAACGGATTCGCCTGGGGTTCCATGGCGTATTCGCGGTCCTTGAACTGGCCGGCTTTCGGGAAGGGGTAGTTGCCATCTTTGTCGGCCACGATGGGCGGCGGGCCGTCCATGGTGAGGTTTTCCACGCCGGGGGAGAACTCGAAGGGGCTGTTGATGTAGTCCTCGTACGTGATCCGCTGCCCGGTGTGAGCGGCCCAGCGGCCCATGGCGGTGGTGACGCTCGATTTGATGCCTCGCTCGACTTCGTTGTATTCCTTGTCATCGCTGATGGCCTTCACGAGGTCTTCCCACTCGAGGTCGTAGGGGTTTCCTTCTGGCTGCTTGCCGCGCCAGAGGAGGTTTTCACGCTTGGTGAAGTCCTGACCGCTGAAGGACATCGCTTTCGACGGGAAGTGGCCGGCGGTGGAGACGATGGCGCAGCCCTTGGTGCCATGCACCTGGGTGGCGAACTGCGTGTGGACGTTCAAGGCCGTGCGACCTTCGAGGAAGAGCTTCGCGCCGTCTTTGAAGGTGTACTCGCAGGAGTAGTGGTCGAAGTTCTGGTCCACGTTGTCACCGCGATCCGTGCGGCCACCGCTGGCCTGCACTTCGACCGGCCAGTCGTTCTTCATCCAGCAGGCTTCGTCGATGTTGTGGATGTTGAAGTCGCTGAAACCACCACCAGAGGCCCAGAGGAAGCTGTGGAAGTTTTTGATCTGCCAGAGCAACTCGTTCGGATGCGCCTTCGGATCACGGCGCGGTGTGAAGACGCTGCCGATGATGCCCTGCATGCGGTAGGCACGCAGCATGAAGAGATCGCCGATCTCACCGCCCTGGATGCGCTCGAAAAGCTCGCCACGCACGCGGCAGTGGCGGCACATGAGGCCCACGCCCACTTTGAGACCCTTCTTCTTCGCTTCTTCGTTCAAAGCTAGCAGGCGTCGAGCCGTCGGGCCGTCCGTGCAGATCGGCTTTTCCATGAAAACGTTCACGCCCGTGTCGATGGCATACTTGTAATGCACCCAGCGGAAGGCCACCGGCGTGGTGAAGATGGCCACGTCACCTTTGCGCAAGCTGTCGATGGCGTGCTTGTAGGCATCAAAGCCGATGAATTTGGCATCTTCGGACACCGACATGCGGTCCGGGTGCTTCTTCGTGAGATTTTCAAAGCTGCCGTCGAGGCGTTCCTTCGACACATCCGCCATCGCCACGAGGCGCGGCATGCGCTGCTTCACCGTCATGGCATTGCTGGCCGCTCCCGTGCCGCGACCACCGCAACCGATGAGCGCCGCTTTGATCTCATCACTGCCCGCCGCATGCACATACGGGAGGGAGATGCCGGAGAGCACCGAAAGGCCGGCGGTGGCCTTGGTGGCAGTTTTCAAAAAGTCACGACGGGAGGCGTTTTCGACGATGGATGAGTTCATGGGCTGGAATTAACGGAATGGGAGACGCGGAGTTTACGCAGGATGAAGCCGAGCGGTCAAGGATTCGTCAAAACGGTCATTGCAAGCGTGATGGTTGGGGATCTTGCGGCAACAAGCCTCTTTCCTCAGCCAAATCTTTGATCGTTCGGTCAAAATATGCTTCTCGAAGCGGCAACTCGTCAAAACCCTCTGGGGCAAACTGGGGAGGACCGGCCGGGATGTATTTCCCATCTTTCCCCCGGATCTCAGTAAAGAACGACGTTCGCTCCCCATCGTAGAAGTAGAGCTCACGCAACCGTTCGTTGTCCCAATAACTGATTCGAAGCTGCACGCACATTCGATCGATAGCTTCTCTCAAGGTAACTCCGTCCAGTCGGAGTCTTGTTGATTCGTAAACACGCTGTCCCTCGCCTGGAAGTCCTATCGAGAGACCTAATGGGTAGCCTGCTTTTTTCATAGCGGCATTGATCTCGTGAACGATATCCGACGGCGAACCTGTCACATCCACCGAATCGAAACGCACTGCGGACAGTGGTGTGTTAAGCATTACCGGACCGGCAACAACGATCTTCGGCCCGATGAAGCTCGATGCACAAGCCAACAGTACGCTAGTGCATGATAGTAGAATCCATTTTTGCATTCTGAAGAAGAATCAGAGCCGAGATCAAGACAACAAAAAACGCGGACCGTTTCCGGTCCGCGCCTTTCTTGATTCTTTGACGATGCTTGACCGTCTTGACCTCGCTTACGAGTAGCTGGCCTGCTGGCCTTTGATGTCGCGCTTCTTGATCCAGGGCATCAGGCTGCGGAGGCGGGCACCGGTCTTCTCGATCGGGTGCTTCTCGCCTGCTTTGAGCAGCTTGTTGAAGTTCTTGTAGCCGGTTTCGGTCTCTTTGATCCATTCCTTGGCGAACTTGCCGGTCTGGATGTCCTTGAGAGCGGCCTTCATGCGCTTCTTGACGGACTTGTCGATGATCTTCGGACCGACTTTGACGTCGCCCCACTTGGCGGTCTCCGAGATGGAGAAACGCATGCCGGCGATGCCGGACTCGTTCATGAGGTCAACGATGAGCTTCAATTCGTGCAAGCACTCGAAGTAGGCCATCTCAGGGCTGTAGCCAGCCTCGGTGAGCACTTCAAAGCCGGCCTGGACGAGGGCGCTAGCGCCGCCGCAAAGCACGGTCTGCTCGCCGAAAAGATCGGTCTCTGTTTCTTCCTTGAAGGTGGTTTCGAGCACACCGCCACGGGTGCCGCCGATACCGTGCGCCCAGGCGAGAGCGATCTTCTTGGCCTGCTTGTCCGCGTTCTGATAGATGGCGATGAGGGCAGGGACGCCCTTGCCTTCGGTGTACTGGCGGCGAACAATGTGACCTGGGCCTTTCGGGGCCACCATGATCACGTTCACGTCCTTCGGCGGGACGACGGTCTTGTAGAGAATGGCGAAGCCGTGGGAGAAGAGGAGCGTCTTGCCCTTGGTGAGGTGAGGGGCGATGTCCTTCTTGTACACGCCGCCGATCTTGGTGTCCGGCACAGCGACGAAGATCACATCGGCGACCTTCACGGCCTCGGCGGTGTCCATGACCTTCAGACCCTTTTCCTGAGCCACTTCACGGCTCTTGGAGCCTGGGTAGAGGCCGATGACGACTTTGACGCCGCTCTCTTTGAGGTTCAGCGCGTGGGCGTGGCCTTGGGAGCCGAAGCCGATGACGGCGCAAGTCTTGCCTTTAAGGGGGGCGAGGCTGGCGTCTTTTTCAGTGTAGATTTTGGCGGGCATTAGTGTGGTCTGGTTTAAGGGGCGGCGATACTGGTTCATAGCCCCCGAGGGGTCAACCGCCTTTTTCCCGGCCCTCCGAGGCGCACAAAGCGGTTCTGTGCCCTTCGATAGCGGCAAATTCGGCTCGCCTTCATCCCTCGCGAGTGAGGGCAATACACCCTACGCAGCCCGCGTTTTGAAAGCATGCGTCCGTTCCTTTTGTCGAGTCTTCTAGGCCTTCCGTGGCTTTCCCTCGTGGCCTTGGATTTCCCTTCCACACCGCCCGTAGAGCCAAAGAACGCCGCGAAAACCTTCCATGTGCTCGACGGCTTCGAGATGCAGCTCATCGCCGCAGAGCCGCTCGTCACCGATCCCGTCGCCATCATCTACGACGCCGATGGCCGCGCCTACGTGTGCGAGATGAACGACTACCCCTACACCGACAAGGCCACGCACAAGCCCAGTCAGGAAAACCCCACGGATGCCCACATCGGCAAGGTGCGCTTGCTCACCGACACCAATCGCGACGGCACCTTCGACAAAGCCACCGTCTTCGCCGAGGGCCTGTCGTGGCCCACCGGGGCCGCCTGCTGGAAAGGCGGCATCTTTGTCACCGCCACACCGGACGTTTGGTATCTCAAGGACACGAATGACGACGGCGTGGCCGATGTGCGGCAAAAGGTCTTCACCGGCTTCAAAAAACTCAACGTGCAGGCTGTCATGAACAACCCCATCTGGGGCCTCGACCACCGCATCTACATCGCCGGCGGCTCGAATGGCGGCGAAATCCAGCGCGTGCCCGGCAGCGAGAGCGTCATGCCGATTCCAAAAGACTTCAAACCGCTCCCCATCAAGCGAAACGACTTCTCCTTCGACCCCAGCACTGGCGATGTGCGCCTCGAAAGCGGCGGCGCACGCTTTGGCCAGACCTTCGATGATTGGGGCAACCGCTTCCTCTGCAACATCCGCAATCCCTGCCAGCACGTCGTCCTGCCGTATCGCTACCTCGCGCGGAACCCGTATCTCGTCGTCCCCAGCGCCCTGAACGACTGCGCCGAGGCCGGCGACCAGCTCCCGGTCTGGCGCACCAGCCCCGCCGAACCCTGGCGTGAGTTCCGCGCGAAACGCTGGGTGCAGGAAGGCAGCCACCTGCCCAAAAGCGAGCTCGTCGGCGCCGGCGTCGTCACGTCATCGAGCGGCATCACCGTCTATCGCGGCGATGCGTATCCGAAAGAGTATCGCGATTTCGCCTTCGTCGCCGACGTGGCCGGCAATCTCTTCTATCGCATGAAGCTCGTGCCCGACGGCGTCACCTTCAAAGCCGTGCAGGTCGATGGAAACAAGAACTTCTGCACCAGCGACGACCTCTGGTTCCGCCCCGTGAATTTCGTCAATGCCCCCGACGGCTGCCTGCACATCTGCGACATGTATCGCGAAGTCATCGAACACCCCTGGAGCATCCCCGACGACATCCACGCCGCCGTCGATCTGCTGCGCGGAAGAGACAAAGGCCGCATCTGGCGCTTAGCGCCCAAAAGTGGTCCGCTCAGTCCCCTGAGCGGCGCGTCGCAGTCCAGTGAGTCAACGAATCCACCCGCTGGCTCCCAAAGTCCGCTGAACGCCAACTCCCAAACCGCACAGCGGACTGTGCGGACCACTTTGCTCAGCCACGCGAGCACGAGCGACCTCGTCGCCCTCCTCGACCACCCGAACGCCTGGCACCGCGAAACCGCGCAGCGTTTGCTGTTTGAGCGGCAGGACCAAGCGGCGGTGGAGCCGCTGCGGGAGATGGTGAAGAGCGGGAAGACGGAACAGGGGAGATTCAGCGCTGCTTGGAGTTTGAACGATTTCTCGGCTTTCGATGAGGCCAATTTGGAGGCGATGCTCAACGACTCGGACAAAGTGCAGGAGCAGGCGATGCACATGCTAGCATCATTGAAGCCTGATTATTCTTGGATTGGCAGTGCGGGAGAGGCCGCCAACACCGGCACGTCTCGTGTGCGGTTCCATGCAGCATTTTACTTTTCGAACTTCCTTGGACCAGTGGGAATGGATTATCACCCGGCTTATCTCAAACTAGCAGAACAGGCGGGTAATGACCCATGGATGCTTTCTGCGTTGCTGAGCTCGAACGTCAACACCTTGAATTTATACTTTGCACTCGCGCACACCAAGCAACCAGCGGATCGCATCCTACCGATCTATACAGCCACAGCCCGGGCGCTGGTAAATCAAAGCAAGACAGATATTGGCTTCATGGCCCTTGTGACTGTCCTGAGACAAACCATCTTTGACGACGAGCAGAAGAGGCAGGTTTGTCGTGCCATTGGCTCCGAATCCGTGAAAAGGGGAGTGCGCCTTCGTGAAATCATAGCTGTCAAGAATGACAGTGTAGCTCCCAAAATTCAGTGGCTGGCTGATTGGCAAAAAGTGGCAGCTCAACACCTGCAAAACTCCAAAGCCAAAGAGGAGCATCTGCAAGCTATCCAAGATCTGGCGGTGTTGGCACCCTTAGAAGAAGCTTTGCCCATGTTGATGCCATTCTTGGCTCCTTCAGCTTCTCAAGACATCCAACTCACCGCCCTCGAAGCCCTAGACAGCTACCGCGAGCCCGCCGTCGCGGACATGCTCATCGACGCGTGGCCGAAAATGACGCCAACCCTTCGCGACAAGGCCACCACGATCCTGCTCTCGCGCACAGACCGCATCGCGAAGCTGCTGGATGCCATCGAGGCCAAGAAGATCACGCCCGCGCAGCTCAGCGTCGCCGCGAAGGCGACGCTTGGACGGCAGAAGACGCCTGCGTTGGCGGAGAGGATCGCGAAGCTCATCGGCGATGGTTCGTCATCGAACCGGAAGGAGGTCATCGAGAGGTATCTCACGGCGATGCTGGGAAGTGATGCGGGCACTCCTGCCCGCACAGAGAGCGTGGTCGCGGGCAAGAGTGCCCGCATCACCGGAGACGCCACTCGCGGCTCCAAAATCTATGAAACGGCCTGCATGGTCTGCCACAAGTTCGCGGACAAGGGCAACGACGTCGGACCGCATCTCGGAACGATCAAAGCGTGGACCGCCGAGCAGCTCGTCACGAACATCCTCGACCCGAATCGCGAGGTCTCGCCGAACTTCGCGCTTTACCTCGTCGAAACCAATGACGGCCGCACATTGAGTGGCCTCATTACCAGCGAGACCGCGGGTAATCTCACCCTCAAACGCGCCGATGGCGGCACGGACACCGTCCTGCGCAGCGAGATCAAATCCCTCACCAGCCCCGGCATCTCCCTCATGCCCGAAGGCCTCGAAGCGGCCATCACCCCGCAGCAGATGGCGGACCTCATCGCCTACTTGAAAGCGTCGTAGGCCGGATGTGTTTGGCGGAGCTGGCGGCGGATCGTCTTTGATGCCCTTCGCCAAACTATCCGGCTGTTTTGACGGCCGCTGCTCCCACGTTGCCAAACCAGCCGGATAGTTCGGCGAAGTACACCGTTGATGTTGGCGACACACATCGCGCCGAACACATCCGGCCTACTATTTTGCGTTCTCTGCGATCTTTTGCGGCCATTCCTTCCCTTGAGAAACATCCCAGAGCATGTTCTTCCTTCCAGCATGATCCGCCTCGCCCTCTCGCTCTGTCTTCTCACGCTCTCCTGCGCGGCGCAGGGGTTACCGCCGGTGTTTGAAAAATGGGCGGTGGATCAAAAGACGGTGGGAAACATCCACGTCACCTTTCAGCAGACACGCACCACACCAGCGCTGAAGGAGCCGATGAAATCGGAAGGCCGCTTCTGGAAGATGCAGGACGGCCGCTTCCGCTGGGAGCTGGGCAGCCCGCCGAGCACGATCATGATCTTCAACGGTGAAGAAGCCCTCCTCAAGGAAGGCAAGGACGCCGCCTGGCAGTCGCTCAGCCCCGACGACCGCCGCGCCCGCTCCTGGATCAAGTTTCTCAGCGGTCGGGAGATGGACACCGCCTCGCTCACGGCGAATTTCAGCGTCAAAGTCACTCAGCATGAAGCGAAGTTTGCCACGATCACCCTCGTCCCGAAGCCGCTGCTGGTGAAAAAGCATCTGCGGCAGATCGACATGCAAATCGAGCCCGGCGGCAAACGCATGTACTTCCTCCGCATCATCCAGGGAGACGGCTCCACCCTTTCGATGACCTTTGGCGAGCCCAAGCCCGCGAAGGCGGACGCCGCGCTTTTCACCGCGAAGTAGGCAGGCTCACTTCAGAAGACTGGAGATGAGAAAAAACAGCAGCAAAGCCGTGCCGAGTCCTCCGGTGATCAGGGCAAAGACCACGCGGCCCATGCCATGCAGTGGCTCCGCCGTGCCTCGGCTACGCCGAATGTCACGCCACCCGATGATGCCGAGGATCAAGGCGATCGGTGCCGGCAAGATCATCAGGGCGAAGAGCCCGGCATAACCTGCCGCGATGGCCCAGCCGGAGCGGCCCACGGGCAGCAGCAGGCGCATCCCCACATCATCGCCCAGCTTTTTGGCCTGTGGCATGGGCGGCGGATTCGCTGGGACAAAAACGGGCACAGGCGGCGGCAGCGGTGGTGGGGAGGTCTCCATGTGGCGCAGATTACATGACCGCCGGAAGAATCGTCAATCACGCACTCAGGCCCCGCTCCGCCGCTAGACAATCCGCAGCGCTGGCGTTAAACCTCGCCCGCACTTCAACCATCCATGAAACCGCTCCACACCTTCGCCGCCCTCCTCGCCCTCACTTTCACTGCCGCCGCTGGCGATGTGGAAATCTTCAATGGCAAAGACCTCACCGGCTGGGAAGGCAACAAAGACCTCTGGAGCGTGAAGGACGGCACCATCACCGGCATCACACCTCCTGACCCCGCCGATCCGAAAAAGGGCATCATCAAGCACAACACCTTCCTCGTCTGGAAAGGCGGCAAAGTGGCCGATTTCGAACTCTCCTTCCAATACCGTATCGAGAAGGGAAACTCCGGCGTGCAGTATCGCAGCAAGGAACTCGACCCCGGAGCCTTCGGCCCCATCATCAGCGGCTATCAGGCCGATTTCGAAGCGGGCGACAAATACAGCGGCATCCTCTATGAAGAGCGTGGTCGCGGCATTCTGGCTCTTCGCGGCGAGAAAAACACCATCAAGCCAGGTGCCGATGCCAAGAAGCCCGTCGTCGAGAAAAACGGCACCGTGGGCGACAATGCCGCCATCCAGGCCGCCATCAAAAAGGAAGACTGGAACGAATACCGCATCGTCGCCAAGGGCAACCATGTGCAGCACTTCATCAACGGCATGCAGACCATCGACGTGACCGATGAAGATGCTGCCAACGCCCCCAAGGAAGGTCTCCTGGCTCTCCAGATTCATCAAGGCCCGCCGATGGTCGTTCAGTTCAAGAACTTCAAACTCGTCGAAACCAAGTAATCCTCTGCCTGTCATGCGCCTCCGGCTTCTCCTCGCTCTCCTCGCGGCCTCCATCACCTCCGCCGTCGCCGATACGGAATACATCGTCGTCAGCGGCGGCCCGGCGGTGCGGACGTTCGAGGACCTGCGGAAGCCACAGGAGCAGCACGACCGCTGGTGGGGAAACTTCATCCGCACCGCCCGCGTGCGCATGCAGGAGATCCACAAGACCGCCCCTGCTGGCACGCACATCACTTGGCTCGTTTATCGAGATGGCTATGTGCGCCGAGGCGCCTCCGAGCGTCAGCCGCTCACGCAAAACGTGGAATCCGTGCCCAAGGCCTACCCCTTCATCAAACTGGTGTGGTTTCGCAGCACGGATGAACTCATCCGCTACATCAATGGCGGCATGAGCCGATGGAGCACCAAAATCTCAGGCTTCGAGTACTTCGGCCACTCGAACAAATTCAGCTTCATGTTCGATTACAGCTCGGATGTGTATGCGAACTCCGTCTGCTGGCTCCATCAGGCGGATCTCGGGCGTATCAGCGGCAGTGCCTTCGCCAAAAACGCCTACTGCAAGAGCTGGGGCTGCCACACCGCCGAAAGCATGAGCCGCGAGTGGAAACGCCGCACCGGCGTGTGGATGATCGGCGCTCAAGGAAAGACGGACTACAGCTACATGCACGAGCGAAACTGGCAGGTGGGACTCTCGTCGGGGTCGCGATGGGTGAACCGTTGAGCTAGAGCAGCACCAGATTGAGGATTGATGAATGTCGATGGCTGATTGTTGAGGTTCAATCCACCGCGAAGCGTTGGTCATTCGGAATTCGTCATCCCCATCCCACCTCGTTGATTGTGCATTCACGAGGGTTGTGACATCCTCAGCGCATGAAAAAGCTGCTACTCGTCGCCTTCATTGCCGCATCAGGACTTTCCATCACCACGTCGGCGCTTCTGGCTTCCTCGGTTTTGGCCAGCTCCGAGGCGGATGATGTCCGCTCTTCACTCGGCATCTGTCGTGGCCGCGTCAGCAGCGTGGAGGCTTTCCGTCATCCGCAGCGTGGCGGAATCTTCACTAGGGTGCGGATCAAGGTGCTGGAGGCAGTTAAAGGCCGCTTTCCTGCCGAAATCACCTTCATCCAGCGTGGCGGCACGATCGACGGCGAGAGTGAATCCACGGGCACCAGCGTCGTGTTCCAGATCGGTGATGAGCGTCTCTTCCATCTCCAGCGCCGTGCGGATGGCTCTCTCGAGCTGCTACGCGGCACCGCCAGTGCGGAGCGGCTTTCCGCTCGTTTTGCCAGCCAGCAAAAACTCCGCCGCGTGAGGGGTCTGGCCTCCGCGCAGGTTTCTACCACTTTCATCACCGGGGAGGACTTCGGCGCGGTCACCGGCGTGCAGCAGGCGAATTCCGGCACGCCCAGCGGGGCCACTGGTCTGCTCGTCGATGTCAGCGGTATCCCCGCCCGCCTGCTCGCACCGGATCGCGGGGAGGCCATCGGTTATCTCGTCGATGTCCAGGCCTTGCCCGCTGGCATCAGCGAGGCGCAGGCGCTCACCGCTGTCACTCAGGCGCTCGCCGCTTGGACTGCCGTCACCGGCGTCACCTTCCGCTACGATGGCCTGCAAAACTTCGGCCAGGCCGCTGCCGATGTGCCCATCAATGACGAGCGTCTGCGCATCCAGCTCCATGATCTCTTCGGTGAGATCACCGGCCCCACCACCCTTGGCATTGGCGGGCGCAATTTCACCAATGTGAGCAATGACTTCGCCACCACGGGCGGCGGCGGCGGCCAGGTGAACGGCCTCGAATTTCACAAGACCACCCGCGCCTACGTCGTCATCAAACACACCGCCACTTCCGTTCAGACGCTCAGCACCTTCACCGAGACCCTATGCCATGAGATCGGACATGCCCTCGGCATGGCCCATTCCAGTGAAAACGCCGCCGAGCCGGATACCACGCTCAAACAAGCCGTGATGTATTATCAAGTCCACGCCGATGGCCGCGGTGCCGCGCTCGGCACCTACGACGGCCCCGTCATTCAGAAAGCCCACCCACCCACGAACACGCCTCCCTATTCCTTTGATCGCATCGTGCCGCTCATCACCGCTCCCAGCGCCATTCCCGCCACTCCCGGCATCAATGAGCTCCCGCTGCTCGGCTATGATCTTCAAACCGCCTCCAGCTCCCTCACGCTGGTCACCACCGGACCGCTGACCAGCGTCGGTGCTGCCACCATCAGCTTCACGGGTAGCACGATGAAACTCACTCCGGCCGGTTTGTTCAGCGATAACCTCCTCGATCCCGCCACCACCTCCTTCTTTGAGCTCAAATGGGTGCGCTTCTCCGATGGTGTGAACTGCTCCCCCTGGTCTCGCGTCCGCGTCACATCCCTCTACCGGGACGACAGCGCCGATGGCCTGCCGAATTCATGGTCCACCACCCACTTTGGCACCAGCACACCCAGTGCCGGCACCCTCAGCCGCGCCACCGATGACAAAGACGGCGATGGCCTCACCAACCTCACCGAATTCATCCTCGGCACCAGCCCCGTCGATGCACGCTCCCGACTTCGCAGCACGGCCTTCACCGCCTCCACGTTCGAATTTCCAGCCTCGCCCTATGCTCTCTACACTCTCGAATCATCGCCTGATTTGACGACGTGGACTCGCTTTGGCAATCCCATCGTTCCCACCACGACCACCGGCAGCGCCAGCGGTGATTTCATTCCTTCCGCCCTCGCCAAGCGATTTTACCGGATTCGATTTGGGCCGTGATACTTCACACTTCACCTGCCGCCACCGCACGGATGAGGTAGCCGCTATCGCCTTTCTTTTCCAGCTTCACGAGGTCATGCGCCTGCACGGCCTCCAGCAAGGTGCTGAAGCTGCGGAAGCCATAAAAACGCTCTTCAAACTGCGGCTGAAGGCGGCGGATGGCCTGCTTCACATGGCTGGCCCAGACGGCGTCTTTGTCACCACGGGCGAGCAGGGCATCAATGGTCTCCATCACGAGTCGAATCGCTTCTTCGGGATCGCCGGCGGGCTTTTCAGGCTGCTTTTTGTCATTCGAGGCCGGTTTGGCGGCGGGAGCGGCTTGCTTGGCCTGCGTCACGCGGGCTTTCACATTCTCCTCCTCGCGCACGAGATCGTCGTAAAAGATGAACTCATCGCAGTTGCCGATGAAAAGACTGCTCGTGCTCTGCTTCACGCCCACACCGATGACGGTCTTGTTGTTTTCACGCAGCTTGCTCACCAGCGGTGAGAAGTCGGAGTCACCGCTCACGATGGCGAAGGTATCCACGTGGCCTTTCATGTAGCAGAGGTCGAGTGCGTCCACCACCATGCGGATGTCCGCCGAGTTCTTTCCGCTCTTGCTCACATGCGGGATGTCGATCATCTCAAAAGCCGCCTCGTGCATCGTGGCCTTGAAGCCTTTGTAGCGTTCCCAGTCGCAGTAGGCCTTTTTGACGACCACGCTGCCTTTGAGCAGCAGCCGGTCGAGCACCTTCGTCATGTCGAAACGGTCATACTTGGCCTCGCGGGCACCGATGGCCAGATTTTCGAAATCGCAGAAGACGGCGATGATGTGAGGACGGTCGCTCGGAGTAGCCATGCAGGATGACTACGCCCGCCGCCCGGATTGTGCGAGCGGCAAAAACGCCCCCGGAGCATGGCTTGCCGAGCCGCTGAATCTCGCCAAGCATGCCGCCCGCCACTCCCGCATGCCTCCACCGAAAAAAGCCAGCCCCACCGCCGCCATCCATGTTTTCATGGGCAGCGATGAGGCACGCGTGAAAGAGGCCGCGCTGCTCACCGTGCGCCAGCTCACCCCGCCGGACGCGGGTGATTTCTCCAACGACATCATCGACGGCACCGCCGACAACTCCGAGCATGCCGGCACCATCTGCTCGAATGTGTGCATGGCGCTGCAAACGCTGCCCTTCTTCGGCGGCACGAAGGTGGTGTGGCTCAAATACGCCAACTTCCTCGGCGATACGCAGACAGGCCGTTCGCAGGCCGCCGTGGATGGATTCGAGCGCATCTTAAATGTGGTCGAGTCCGGTCTCGGCAGCGATGTGAAATTCGTCATCAGCACCAGCGGCATCGACAAGCGCCGCAATGCCTACAAACGCATCTCCAAGCTCGCGAACATTGAGGTCTTCGACAAGCCGGATACCTCGCGGGCAGGCTGGGAAGGCCCCGTGCTCGCCATGGCCACGCAGCGGGCGAGAGACCTCGGCATCACCTTTGAGTCCGGCGCTCTCGAATTGCTCGTGCAGATGGCTGGTGACGATACCCGCCAGCTCGAGAACGAACTCATCAAGATCGATCTCTACCTCGGCGAGCGACGCCGCGCCGGGCTGAAGACCGTTCAGATGCTCGTCTCCATGAGCCGTGCAGGCGTGCTCTGGGATCTCGGCAATGCCATCGGCAAGCGTGACCTCCAGCGAGCACTCGATCTGCTCGGCACGCTCATGTACCAGGGGCAAAACGCCATCGGCCTGCTGCTCGCCGCCATCGTGCCCCGCGTGCGCAGTCTCCTTCTCATCAAGGACCTGGGCAGCCGCCACAAGCTGAACAAATTCAACTACAACGGCTTCTGCGCCTCGCTCGACGGCCTGCCATCATCCGCCACCGCGCATCTGCCGCGAAAGAAGGACGGCACCGGCTTCAACGCCTACCCGATGTTCCTCGCCCTGCCTGAAACAGGGAATTTCACGCTCGATGAGCTTCATGCAGCCTTCAAAGCCTGCCTCGATGCGAATGTGAAGCTCGTCACCTCTTCGCTCGATTCAAAGCTCGTGCTCGAACGCCTGCTCATCGGCATCCTCGCCCGCAAGCCGAGGTAAGGACGAGGTCATTCAGCCAATTGATGCGAGGATCGTGAAATTCGATTCGCCTACGCTGTCGGCCTCGGCTTCCATCCGGCCTTCATGAACGCCTCTCACCATCGCTGGCTGCACGATCAACTCCCACAATGGGAACGCGACGGCCTCGTCACCGCCGAAAACGCTACGTCACTACGCCAGCGGCATCCCTTTGATGATTCGCAGCCCGGCGTGGCCCAGCTCGTCATGGGGGCACTCGGAGCGCTGCTCATCGGCACCGGCCTCATCGCCATCATTGGTTACAACTGGGATGACTTCACCCGGCCCGTGCGCCTGCTCTTCGCCTTCCTGCCGCTGCTCGGCTCGCAGTTTTTCAGCTTCACCGTGCTGCGAAAAGGCGATGCCTCTGCCGCGTGGGTGCGTGAGACCGCCGCCATGCTGCAAACCATGGCCACCGGGGCCTGCATCGCCCTCGTCTCGCAGATCTACAATCTCGGCGGTGCCTGGCCGGACTTCCTCTTCGCGTGGTTCATCCTCAGCCTGCCGCTCGTGTGGGTGATGCGCTCCACCTCTGTGGCCATTTTTTACCTTCTCGCCATCGCCGAGTGGTCCATCCACCAGTGTGATCTCGGCAAGGTCTGGTATCAAAGCGCCCTCATCTATCCGGTGCTCCTGCTCGGCCTCTTTCCCTTCTGGCCTGGCTTCCGGCTGGAAAAGCCTCTCTCCGTCACCCTGCGCTGGATCATGGCGCTGAGCGCCTCCTTCGGCCTCGCCGCAGCGGCTTACTGCGCCACGCAGCAGCACTTTGGCCGTAGCTGGGGCGATGGCGATAGCTTCTTCTCGCTGTGGGCCTTCACCGCCGCCGCGATGGCACTGCTCCCGCTGAATCAAACCGGTCTCGATGCACCGGCCCGGCATAAACCGCAGATCGTGCTCGGCTTTCTCTTCCTGCTCACCTTTGGCGTCGCCAGCACCTTTCAGGACGCTGGTGAGGAGATCGTGAAAAGCTACTCCACAGCGGCGAAGATCCCATGGACCTGGGTTTTGCTGCTCACCACCGGCCTGTTCGCTTTCCACGCCATCCGCACGAGCCGCTGGGCCGTGCTCGCCGTGACCTCGATCATCCTCACGCCACTCTTCGGGCTCATCTTCGGCTCCTCGGCCGCCACCGCCGTGCCCTGGCTGATGACGCTACATCTGCTCGCCCTCGGCATCACGCTCATCGTGCTGGAGTTCAGCGGCCGCCGTGGTGCTCCGCGACTCGGCGCCGCGCTGCTTTGCGTGCTGCTCATCGCCCGCATGTTTGAGAGCGAGCTCTCGCTGCTCGCCAAAGGACTCGCCTTCATCGTCATCGGCGTGGCCTTCCTCGCCTTCAACATCGCCATGGGCCGCCTCAAAGCCCGCCTCGCCCCCACCCAGCCATGAAATCGCTCCCGCTCATCCTCTTTGCCCTCGTCTCGCTCGCCCAGTGGGCCGCGCCGCTTTCGCAGATCTTCAAATACGAACGCACGCTGACCAACGGCACGCTCATCCGTCTCAAATGCACCGCCCCCGATCCCTACGATCCCCTGCGCGGCCGCTACCTCGCCGTGCGCCCCGATCAGGACGAGGCCCCCATCGCCAAAGGTGAAAAATTGCTCACCGGCCAGCATGCTTACGCCACCCTGCAAACCGCCGCCGACGGCCTCACCACCCTCCGCGAGATCCACGCCCAGCCACCCACCTCCGGCGACTACGTCCGCGTCACCTACAACTGGGAATCATCCGACAAAGCAAACATCTCCTGGCCCTTCGACCGCTTCTACCTCAACGAAGCCCTCGCCCCTGAAGCCGATAAATGGTTCGCCGAAACCATCCGCGATGCCAAAGGCATCATCGCCGAAGTCCGCGTCCACCAAGGCCTCGCCGTCCTCGAAAATCTCACCTTCGACGGCAAATCCCTCCGCGACATCCTGAAGGAACGCGTGAAGCCTGCCAGCCCATGATCGGCTCGGCGGCGTTTGTTGTGACACCGGAGTCGTGAGGCAGGAAAGCGGCAGATTGGTCAAGTATAAGTCAAGTTGTTGGTCAAGCATGAGGCCCGTCGGCCGCTTGATGGCCTATGACGCCTTCCTGCAGTTTAATGACAGTTTATCGACGTTTTCATGACGGGCCTTCGGCCGCCGGAGATCATGCAAAGCGATACTTCGCGGTGGCTTTGTCACCTTCGCGGGTGACTTGGCGATTTGAGACGGCTTCCTGGAGATCGCGGCTGGCGGTGGCGGGGGAGAGGCCGGGGAAGTGGTGGAGGTAGTCTTTGCGGGTGAAGGTGGCTTTGCCGAAGTGATGACGGGCGGCTTCGAGTCGTGAGGTGGAGCTCATGCGCGGCTGACGCGGCGTGATGACGTGCTTGAGGGCCTCCAGGGTGAGTTCGAGGGCGAATTCGATGAAGGCGGTGGAGTGACCGGCTTTGTCGCACTGTCCGAGGACGGCGTAGTAATCGGCCTGTCGGTCGCGGATGGCGGACTCGACGGGCACTTGGGCGAAGAGGGGATGATGTCGCTGGAGGATGAGGCTGTGCCAGAGGCGGCCCATGCGTCCGTTTCCGTCTTCAAAGGGATGGATGAACTCCATTTCGTAATGGCACACGGCAGCGCGGATGGGCGCAGGCACATCGGCATCGGTGCGCACCCACGTGAGGAGCGATCCCATCAAGCCAGGCACTCGCGCGGCGGGCGGGGCGATGTGGGCGATCTGATTGCCCTTGGCGATGCCGACGCCTTGGCTGCGCCAAGCTCCGGGTTGCTCCACGAGCCCGGCCATCATGATCTTGTGCGCGGCGAGCAGGTGCTTGGCGGTGCTGGGGGTCCACTTGGACAGCTTTTCGTAGCAGGCGATGGCGTTGCGCACCTCCCGCAGGTCGCGCTCGGGCGCGGCGACACGTTTGCCCTCGAGCACGGCGGTCACCTGCTCTTCGGTGAGGGTGTTGCCTTCGATCTGGAGGCTTGCCTGGATGGTGCGCACGCGCAGCGAGCGTCGCAGCATCGGGCTCGCCGGAGCCCGCAAAGCGCCCTCATGACGCCCGATGCGCCTCTCGATTTCCGAGAGCAGCCGGGCAGAGCGTGGGGTGACTTCAAAAGGCGGTCGCACGCCGTGATAGTATCAAATGAGATTAGCAGGGCAATGAAGACTTATTGATGAAGTCCGCCGCGCGGGTGCCAAAAACCCGGTCACAGTGAACCAAAACTGATTCACTCATCAGCTTCACTTTCTTCTTCCACCTCAGCGTCGTCGCTGACATTTGGAATGAATTTGGAATGCGCTTTTTCGAGATAACCACGGGCGCTTTCGCGACTCGCTTCGTAGTTCAAAGAGTTGTTGATGAACTGAAGCCGTGCCCGTGCATTGGCAATTACCTCCGTCCATTCATACGCCCAAACCTCAATGTTGAGCTCTGCATCGTCAAAAACAAGGCCTCTGGGCTTCTGCCTTTGCCTGGCTTTTCGCTGAGCGTGGTCGTCCATTTCGTTTGAGACCACCACAAAACGCCAACGTGTCTTTTCCTTCAAGAAACGCGGATCTTGGGCCACTGCGATGGCATAGCTTTCAACTTGTGAGAGAACCTCGGAGTTGATCTTCTGCTTGGGTCGTTTGAGTTCAACAACCAGATGATCACGCTCGTCGTGCCTTGGTTGGGTGGTTCGGGAAAACATCAAGTCAACGCGCCCTTGTTTGTCGTCCTCTCTCAACACTGGCTCGTCTTCGTCCTGACGTTTGCCCAGCTTGCCCAGGTGTAGTTGCAGAACCTCTTCCAGCGGCAACTCACTGCCTGAAAGCGCGAACTCTTCGTTGAATATCCAAGCCTCGTTTTCGAGAATTTTGTGAAGTTGATCTCTCTCCAGAAGCTTCTTCTTGGACTCTTTATCGAATAGAAGGTTCTCAAGCCCAATAAGGAAGTCGAGTCGGTTGGTCACCGTCTTCGCCGAGCTGATTATATTCTGAAACGGTGTGCAGCGGAGTAGCTCGGCTAAATCTTCTTGCTCCTCTTTCTTCAGGTTGAGCAATTCTGTGATTATCAGTTGAACCGACTCGGGATTTTGATGCAACGCCTGCGCCAACAATCGAAACGTAAACCGTTTCGATTTGAGGTCGGAGTCCTCAAATGAGGGCAAATAGGCCTCAACATTGACGGCGAGAATATCGAAGACTTGTCTTTCAGCCTCTTCGACGGGATTCAGGTCCTTCTTGTCCTCAAACGGGTAGATCTGCTCCGCTTTCCAGCGTTCCACGATTTGGCTTTGTCTTTCAGCCAACCTTTTTCGGAAGTGCGCACGGATGCTTTGTTTCGCTGACTGGAGAATTGCGCCGACATCAGGGTGGATATCGTCGAGACTGAGCAAGCCTTCTTTGTCCAGTTCACGGAAGTGATCACTCTTGACGTAGGCCGTGAATTCGAAACCCGGTGCTCTAATCTGGACGCCTGCTTCGGCCTCATGCAGCGAGACACCAGCACTATCGCAAAGGTGAATTACTCGTTTCGTCGGAACAGACCACTCGACAATCGTAACAGCCACCTTGGCGATTCGGCCGCCTTGCAAAGCAACATCATCCAAAACGATGTCTTTTGAGAAAATCTGTAGTTTGGACGGATCGACTAGGAATCCATCATAGTTGATCCGAACCTCTGGATACTGGCTCAAGTATGCCGCAAACAACTTGGCCAACTCTTCATGTGCAGAATCTTGGAGCAGCACACCATGGCTCTTTTCGATTCCAGCAACAAGCACCTCAGTTCCACAAGCATCACCATTCGCGGGAACGGGATCACTGAATTCGAGATCATTAAGGGCCTCGGCCTTCCCGATGATTTGGTATCGGAACCGGGCACCCCCAGGAGCTTCGTAAACGGTATTCCATTCTACTCGGTTGCCGAGAGCGAACGCCTTAAACCTTCCTTGTCCATCCTTTCCGTGCAGCGACCTTCCTCGAAAACGGTTCTTCGTCTTTTTCCAAGACTCACCCAAATTGCCGAAGAGCATGGGAACTTCAGCGTGATTGATGCCGTTGCCAGTGTCGGTAATGCGAATGCGCTCAAGCCCTTGAAGCCTGTTCAACTCAAGTTTTATGGACACGCTATCAGCCCCAGCATCGAGGCCATTCCAGATCAGCTCAGAGAGAGCCTTTAGTGGGGCCGCTGCGGACAAGCGCTCCAAAAAGTCCTTTTTGGCTTCGATGGGAATCTTGTTCATGAGGGTATGATTCGTGAAAAGACTCTTTTTGAAATGGTCCGCAACGACCTGTTTGATAGTTACACCCCCGCCAAGATCCCATTCAGCGTCGCGCTCGGGCGGAGCGCGGCATCGGCTTTGGCGTTGTCGGGTTTGTAGTAGCCGCCGACGTCGGCTTTCTGGCCTTGGACGGCGAGGAGTTCGGCGACGATCTTGGCTTCGTTGGCGGTGAGGGACTCGGCGATGGGTTTGAAGGTCGCGGCGAGGTCGGCGTCGGCGGTTTGGGCGGCGAGGGCCTGGGCCCAGTAGAGGCAGAGGTAGAAGTGGCTGCCGCGATTGTCGATGGTGCCGAGTTTGCGGCCGGGGCTGCGGTCGAATTCGAGGAACTTGCCATTCGCGGCATCGAGGGTGTCGGCGAGGACTTTGGCTTTCGGATTCTTGAAGGTGTCGGCGAGGTGCTCGAAGGAGGCGGCGAGGGCGAAGAATTCGCCGAGGCTGTCCCAGCGGAGGTAGTTCTCTTCGCAGAACTGCTGCACGTGCTTCGGCGCGGAGCCACCGGCACCGGTTTCAAAGAGGCCGCCGCCATTCATGAGCGGGACGATGGAGAGCATCTTGGCGGACGTGCCGACTTCGAGGATGGGGAAGAGGTCGGTATTGTAATCGCGGAGGACGTTGCCGGTGACGGAGATGGTGTCGAGGCCCTTGGCGATGCGTTCCAAGGAGAAGGTGCAGGCTTCGGCGGGCGGGAGGATGCGGATGTCGAGCCCGGTGAGGTCGTGGTCTTTGAGATATTTTTCGACCTTGGCGATGATCTGGGCGTCGTGGGCGCGGGCTTTGTCGAGCCAGAAGACGGCGGGGGTCTGCGAGGCGCGGGCGCGGTTGACGGCGAGTTTGACCCAATCCTGCACGGGGGCGTCCTTGGTCTGGCAGGCACGCCAGATGTCGCCCTGATCGACGGTGTGCTCAAAGAGCACATTGCCGGCGGAGTCGGTGACTTTGATGGTGCCATCGGCGGGGGCTTCGAAGGTCTTGTTGTGGCTGCCATATTCTTCGGCGGCCTGGGCCATGAGGCCGACATTCGGCACGCTGCCCATGGTCTTCGGATCGAGGGCGCCGTTCTTTTTGCAGAAGTCGATCGTGGCCTGGTAGATGCCGGCGTAGCTGCTGTCCGGGATGACGGCGAGCGTGTCCTGCTCCTTGCCGGCGGCGTCCCACATCTTGCCACCGCCGCGGATCATGGCGGGCATGGAGGCATCGACGATGACATCGCTCGGAACGTGGAGGTTGGTGATGCCTTTGTCGCTGTTCACCATGGCCAAAGCGGGGCCGCTGGCGTAGGCGGCCTGGATGTCGGCCTCGATCTCGGCTTTTTTGTCGGCGGGGAGCTTGTCGAGCTTCGCGATGAGATCGCCGAAGCCGTTGTTAAAATTCACGCCGATCTCGGCGAGTGTGGCGGCGTGCTTGGCGATGAGGTCTTTGAAGAAGACGCTGACGGCGTGGCCGAAGATGATGGGATCGCTGACCTTCATCATGGTGGCCTTCATGTGGAGCGAGAAGAGCACGCCATCGGCCTTGGCCTTGGCAATCTGCTGCTCGAAGAAGGCAACGAGGGCCTTCTTGCTGATCTTGGTGGCGTCCATGATCTCACCAGCTTTGAGGGCGAGTTTGGGGAGGAGGACTTTCTGAGTCCCGTCCTTGCCGGTGAACTCGATTTTCACCTCGGTGGCATCGGCGACGCACACGGATTTCTCGTTGGAGAAGAAGTCGTCTTTGCCCATGGTGCCGACGGTGGTCTTCGAATCGGCGGACCACTTGCCCATCGAGTGCGGGTGAGCCTTGGCGTAGTCTTTGACGGCCTTCGGAGCGCGGCGATCGCTGTTGCCTTCACGCAGCACGGGGTTCACGGCGCTGCCCATGACCTTGGCGTATTTGGCTTTGATCTCCTTTTCCTCGTCGGTCTGCGGGTTTTCGGGCAGATCGGGGAGTTTGTAGCCTTTGGCCTGAAGCTCGGCGATGGCGGCCTTGAGCTGCGGCTGCGACGCGGAGACGTTTGGGAGCTTGATGATGTTGGTGGTCGGCTCGAGGCAAAGCTTGCCGAGGTAGCTCAAATCATCGTCCTGCTGGCCAAACTGGGCCAAAATGCGGCCGGCGAGCGAAATGTCGCGCGTTTCGACCTCGATACCCGCCGCCTTGGTGA
This sequence comes from Prosthecobacter sp., assembly GCA_044370285.1. Classification (GTDB taxonomy): domain Bacteria; phylum Verrucomicrobiota; class Verrucomicrobiia; order Verrucomicrobiales; family Verrucomicrobiaceae; genus Prosthecobacter. The sequence goes on along the minus strand of JBILVU010000008.1, from coordinate 30,802 downwards.
AGGCCTTCACGATGGGCAGCAGCGAATAAGTGGCGAGGAGCGGGGCTTCGTCGGTGAGGGTGTAGATGATCTTGGCAGACATGAGGGCGGCAGAGGTAGAAAGGAGCGAAAAGAGGTAAAGAACAATGTGCTCAGGACACATCATGTGGCTCAAAAGCCACTTGGGAGCAGCCGAGGGCGTTTTCGGCGTTGGCGCAGCGCCAGTGCCAGCGAGCGGTGTTTTTGACGAGGGACTCGAGCTTGCCCTCCAGGATGTGAAACTGGCCCAAAAGCTGGCCGCCATCCCGCACGTTGAGCGAACGGGCGGCGACGGTGCCGGAGAGAATGCCGCCGGCTTCGAGCGTGACGGGGCCGTGGCACACGAAGTTTCCGTCGGCCTGCCCTCGCACTATGAGGGAGCAGCAGCGCACCTCCTGGAGGAAGGTGGCCTCGGCGCTTTCGGTGATGACAAGTTGGTCACACACGACGGAATCCGCAATGAGGCCGCTGACGTCAATGGTCCGAGAGGGGAGCGAGGCGGTCATCTGCTCGGTGCGATGGAGGCGCTTGTTGCAGATGGGGCAGGTCGGCGTGCCGTAATCACCCGTGGTGGCCACGGCGAACATAATCTCGCTCTTCTCCGGGCGCAGGGCGCTGAGGGCGGAATGCAGTGCTGCGGCATCGACGGCCTCAATGCGGTGCTTTTGCGCGGTGTGAAAGGCGGCGGTGCTGAATCCCGCCGGGGCGATGAGGATGCCGCGCGAGTTTCGAGCGGTGGCGACCTCGTTGGCAAACTGCTCGACGGTCTCCGGCGTGGCTCCCCATTCGTTCCACGGGGCGAGTTTGACGAGCGCCCGCTGCGGCGTGGAGCTACGCGGCTGCTCGATCATGGCAAACATGACGCTGCCATCAGGGAAATTGCGTGAACCCGCCAGCTCGCATCCGGCTTCCACAGCAAGGCCACGCGCCAGCTCGGCAAGGCGCACCCAATCCAGGCTCACGAGCAGCTCGGGAGACCAGCCGTCGAGCTTATCCGCGCCGCCGTGAGGCTGCGCCAGGCCAGACTGCTGGAGCGTGGAAAAGGGTTCGAGCATCGGGAGACCATAAGCTGCGGGCGAAGCAGGGGATGGTCAACCACGCGGCTACCAGACGCCGAGTTTTTCGAGCTGCTTCGTGGCCGCACCGGCCCAGTCGCGATTCGCGGCAGGGCTGGCGGGGCTGGGATGCAGAATGCGGCCGGTTTTGAAGGGACCACGCAGGTTTTCGACGGCACGCACGGCGCAGGCCTCGGCATAGGCACCCACGCCGATGACCCACTCAGGCTGCAAGGCGGTGATGACGGCCTGCAAATGAGCATCACAGGGTTCGTTGAGCGCGGCGGCCTCGGCGACGGGGAGCTTATCAGGCGTGAAGTTTTTGCCGCCGGCCTCGATGAAGACGAGCGGGCAGTAATTGGCCACAAAGTGATCGCGGAAGAAATTCTCGGGAGCGCCGAATTTGGCCGCGAAATGGCCCCAGAGGCGTCTGCCGCTCACTTCGGACTGCGGGCAGTCAAAGCCGAGCACGGGGCGTTTGGGATGCTCGCGAGGTGGTTTGCCCACGGGTTCGCTGATTTTCATCCAGTCACGCACGGCGGCGATCTCGCCAAAGGGCACGCCGGTCTGCGTCATGCCGAAAGGGCCGGGGTTCATGCCGACGAAGACGACTTTTTTGCGACCGCTGCCAAAGCGGGAGAGGTAGGCGGTGTGCGGGGCCCAGGCGTAATCGAGCGGTTGATAGACGAGATCGACCGGCGGGGCGAATTTCAGCGGGCGCAGGGCCTCGCGGAGGGTTTCGGCGGCCTGAATGAGCGGGTGGACGGGCATGCCGGAGCCTCTGCCGCGTGCGGCGGGGGCCGTCAACCGGGGCCACGAGCCTTGACGCATCCCGGCGCATGGCCGAAGTGGCGGTTTCACGGCATGAAATGGCTTCAAAGCGCACGAGCCGCGTGGCAGCGGGTGATTCACCTTCCCTATCTGGGAAGAGGGTCCTTCGTGCTCGCTCTGGGCCTGCTGATGGTGGCGATCTCGCAGGACTGGCATCGCACGCATCCCGATGAAGACGTGGACGAGGCCATCGAGATGGCCGCCCGCTCCGGCCAGCCGGTGCCTTATGGCATCGAGCGCCTGGCCCGCATCCTGCCCTATTTCAATTTGTGGATCTCCATCGGCTCCGCCGTGCTGCTGCTGGTGGTCTGGCGTCGATGGAATCAGCCGAAGCGCCTGCAATTCCCCATCACCGTGGCCGCATTTTCCATCGCCGGATGGGCCATCGCCAGCGAGCTGGTCGATTACATCGCGCATGCACAGATGACGGAGATGGGCGAGCCGCCAGTGCCGGGCGCGTTTTACTTCAAGCAGGTGCTGCTGGCCGTGGCGGTGCTCTCGATGCCGCTGGCGTTGCGCTACTATTTGAAGTGCGGCATCCTGGAGAGATACACGCTGCGTTCCTTCCTCCAGCCGCTGGTGTTTTGCTTCGTCTCCTTCACCTCGCTGTGGATCATCGCGGACCTGCTGGACAACCTCAAAGACTTCCAGGAGGCGCATTCGAAGCTCGCCGACGTGCTCGGCTTTTACGCTGGGCTCCTGCCCTACATCTATGTGACGATCATCCCGGTGGCGTTGCTGCTGGCCACGCTCTACTCGCTCACGAAGATGAGCCGGGCGAACGAGCTCATCTCCCTGCTCGGCACGGGGCAAAGCCTCGCCCGCGTGCTGCGCCCCATCTTCCTCGCCACGATTTACACGGCGTTTTTGAGCATGGTGGCGAACTACTACTGGGCGCCGCGGGCGGAAAAAAATCGCAAGGCGGTGGTCCGCGCTCTCTCGGAGAACTCGCCGGATTCCATCATGGCGGACTCGATCATGTTCCGGAACCCGCAAAGCCGCCGCACCTGGTATGTGGGCACCTTCCCCGTCTCTCTGCGGGGCGGAAATCAGCGCATGCGAGGCGTGCAGATGCGTGAGGAAGCCGCGAATGGCAGTCCATCGCGCACGATTCTGGCTGGCTCGGCCACCTGGACGCCGCGCGGTGGCTGGCGCTTCTTTGATGGCAACGAGGTGCTCTACAAAGATGGCAATCCCGTCGGCACGCCGCCCTTCTCGCCAGACAACCAGGGGCAGTTCGTCCTCGAAGCGCCGCAGATCGAGGAGACACCGTGGAGCCTCGTCAGCTATGCGCTGAAGGCGGATTTCATGAGCGTGCCGGAGATTTTATCCTACCTAAAAGCGCACCCGAAGGCAGCAGCAGACAAGCTGGCACCTTTCCACACGCATCTCTGGCATCGCTTTGCTCTGCCGTGGCAGGCGCTGGCCGTGGTGCTCTTTGCCGTGCCACTCGGCGTGGCCTATTCGCGACGAGGCGCGGTCGGCGGCATCGCGGGCAGCATCTTTGTGTTCTTCGTGTTCATGTTCGTGAACAACCTCTTCCTCAATCTCGGCAAAGGCGGCCACCTGCCGGGCTGGTTCACGGTCTGGATGCCCCATCTGCTCTTTGGCAGCCTGGGCCTCCTTCTTTTCTACTACCGCTCCAACAACCGCGACCTGCCGAAGCTCCGCCTGCTGCCCAAGAAGCGCAAAACCACGCAAATCGCCCGCCCTCGCAATCGCGACGGGGGTAACTTCGACTTGAAACCCCCTGTGGCGACTTCATAACCAAGCCCTCCGATGCAACAGAACTGGCATATCCGCAGCCGAGCCCATGCCTGCGCCGTCACCGAGCGACTCTTCGAGGACGGCGAGGTCTTCCACACCGCCATCTACTTTGATCCGGACCTCAACGAGTATGCCCGCCGCGACATCTGCGCCGAGGCTTGGCCCGCTGAGAAGGAAGTTCGCAAGCCCATCGCCGCCTGGCGCACGCTTTACCAAAAGGTGGAGCCGGATGCGAAGCCGGAGATCGCTTCCAAAGCGAGTGCCCAGGAGCTGCTGCAGCGCTTCATTGAGGAAGGTGATCCCAAGACCGAGGACGCCCGCTACATTCTCGCCCTCATGCTTGAGCGGAAACGCCAGCTCACCCAAACCGCCGAAAAGGAGATCGATGGAAACAAGATGCTCTTCTACGAGAACAAGAAGACCGGCGAGATCTTCATCGTCCGTGATCCCGAGCTGAAGCTCGATGAACTCGTGCAGATGCAGGAGGAAGTGGCTACGATCCTGGCCTTCGGTGGCCCTGCGGCCGATGCGGCGAAGGCCGTTGGAGTCACGCTGACGGTCGATGGCGTTGTTCCTGCTGAAAATCCAGATCCGTCCGATCAGACCGATCCGTCCAATCAAACTGAACCCTCCCCCAACCCCGAACCCACCCCCACCGACGATGTCCCTGCAAGCTGACCGCGAAGAACTCCGCACGATCCTCAAAGCCAAGTCCGTGAAGACGGGCAAATTCACCCTCGCCTCGGGCAAGGAGAGTGATCTGTATGTCGATTGCCGCGTCACCACGCTCGATTCACGCGGCGCAGTGCTCGTCGGTCGCGTTTTGCATGATCTGCTGCGCAAAGAAGAAGCTGCTCGCGGCATCAACATCGGCTCGCTCGGTGGTCTCACGATGGGTGCGGACCCGATCACGCTCGCCGTGGCGATGAGTTCCAGCATGGCGGGGGATGCGAAGCCTGTGCAGGCCTTTGTCGTGCGCAAGGAGGCCAAAGGCCACGGTCGCGGCAAGCGCATCGAAGGCAATTTCACGCCCGATCAGCCCGTCGTCGTCGTCGATGACGTCATCACCACCGGTGACTCCACCTTGAAGGCCATCCAGGCCATCGAAGAAGAAGGCGGCAAGGTCGCCTTCGCTCTCATCCTCGTCGATCGCCAGGAAGGTGGTCGCGAGAACATCGAGAGCAAAGGTTATCCCGTCGTCGCGGCGTTCACGCGGCCGGAACTGATTTGATGGAAATGGCTTTCAGAGCATGAAAACCGTCCTTTTGCTCCTTCTCGCCATGAATGCCGCTGCGGTCGAAATCATCGCTCATCGCGGCTTTTCGGCGAAGGCTCCGGAAAACACCATTGAGGCCTTTGAGCTGGCTTGGAAGAGCGGCGCGGATGCCTGCGAGCTCGACATCCATCTCACGGCGGATGGCGAAGTGGTCGTCATTCACGACAAAGACACGAAACGCACCTTCCCCGGCGAGAACAAGGTCATCGCCCAAACGAAGCTCGCGGAACTTTCCGGCCTTCCGACGCTCGCCGAGGCGCTCGCGACGATGCCAGCGGACCGTGGACGCTTTGTCATCGAGATCAAAACCGGCGCGGAGATCGTTCCCGCGCTCGTGAAGGTGCTGGAGCCGCTCCAGCCGCGTGCCAAGCAGCTCGCCATCATCAGCTTTCAGCGGGAGGCCTGCATCGCCGCGAAGAAAGCGCTGCCATGGATTCCGGTGCTCCAACTCTCCGGCAGCAAGGACAAGAAGACCAAGCAGCCTATCGAGCTGGCTGATTTGATCACGAACGCCAAAGCCGATGGACTCGACGGCCTCGACCTCGGTGCCGATTGGGCTTGGAGCGAGGCCATGGTTTCCCAAATCCATGCCGCAGGCCTCACCGCCGTCGTTTACACGATCAACAAAGCTGCCGACGTGGCCCGCTATGCCAAACTCGGCCTCGATGGCATCACCACCGATGATCCGGTGATGGCGAAGAAGGCACTGGAGTAGGCGGTAAGGCTCAACTCTTCTTGTACACGAGGCAGCCGGCCATCATGTCGTGCAGGCACTGCTTGCGCTCCGTCCAGGCACACATCATGAAGCCGATGCAAAGGGTGAAGGCTGAAACGATCTGCCCGAAGTAGCGGCCGGTGGCGCGGGCGAAGGAGATGCGGTTGCCGTTCAAATCCGTTACCACAATGCCGAGCGCCATCTTGCCGAAGGTGGCCTGATTCGAGGAGCTTTCCATGAAGGCGTAGTAAAGCCAGGTGGCCACCATTCCGAGCACCATGGCGAGCACCGTGGCGACAGTCTGCATTTCTTGCGACTGCACGGATGCCGAGGCAACTCCGACGACGAACCCCAAAACCATGCCCACGATGTTCATGAGGATCTGGTCGATAAAATGAGCGACGAATCTCAACCAGAAGCCGGGCTGCTCTCCTAGCCTAGGTTTGCCACCATCGACGAGCACATTCGAAGACGGTGCCGCGTAAGGATTGATGCTGGCGGCGGCGGAAGGCGGCGGAGCGAAGACGGGGGAACTGAACTTCGAGCCGAGCGGTTGCCACTCGGCCATGCCATCGGTCCAGCAGAGATCGCCAGCGGAAAGCTCACCTGTGGCGAGGCGGCCGGTGATTTCTTCTTCGGACATCTGCCCGAGCTGGGCTCCATTTTTGGCGACGTGGTAATTCATGGCGCGGCGCTTTTACAGAAAAGACTCGCAGGCAGCAATCAGAAAACCTTCGAGACAAAAAATCCGGCGGACCAGAGCGGTCCGCCGGATGAGGGATAGGAACTGTCGAGAGGCTGTTAGACCTTGGCACCAGCGGCCTGGGCGGCGGCGATGGCCTGCTCGGCTCGCATCTGCTCGATCTGAGCATCGAGCACCTGGCGCTTGAGGCTGGTGCCGGTCTTCTTCGCATACCAGAGCACGAGCGGGCTGGCGATGAAGATGGAGGAGTAGGTGCCGAGCAGCACGCCGATGGTGATCGGCATGGCGAACTCAAGCATGGCCGGATTGCCAAGGAAGAGCAGCACGATCATCGGAGCAAGGGCGGTGGGTCCGGTGAGGAGCGTACGGGAGAGGGTTTTGCAGATGGCCTCGTTCATCGTGTCACGCAGGGAGCCGCCGCTGCCACGGTGGATCTCCTCACGGATACGGTCGAACACGACGATGGTGTCGTTGATCGAGTAACCGGCGATGGTGAGCAGGGCACCGACGTGGATGATACTCAGCTCCTGGCCAAAAAGCACGCACAGGCCGGGCACCATGAGCACGTCATGGAAAAGAGCGACGCTGGCACCGAGGGCGAAGGCGAACTCGAAGCGGAACATGAGGTAAACAAAGATGGCCACGAGGGCGAGGGCCATGGCCCAGAGGGAGGAAACCATCGCTTCATCTCCGATGACCGCTCCGACAGTGGCGATGCTGGTGCCAGTGATGGTGCCATCCTTCCACTTGCCTTTGACGGCATTCTCAATGACCGCGCCGCTGAGTTCTTCGCAGCGGATAGAGATGTTTGTGGCTCCGGTGGCGGGGTCAGCCTTGCGCTGGAGGTAGTAGGTGCCGATTTCAGCGCCCTGCGGGCTTTCCTGGGTGACGGGCTGCCTGAGAGGCTTGATGAGAGCGTCGAATTCGCTGTCAGCGATGGTCTTGCCAGGGGCCAGCACGACGTCCACACGGCCGCCGCCGCGGAAGTCGATGCCGAGGCCGGATTTGCCTTTCACCCCGAGGGTGGCGAAGGAAATGGCGGTGACGACGAGCGAGGCGATGATGAAGGTGGGAGCCTTGCCGAGGATGTCGAAAACCTTGTCCGGGATGATGCGGGTGGTGTGGATCTTGGTGAGGATGTTTTTATCCACCACCCACATGAAGATCACACGGGTGACGATGAGGGCGCCGACCATCGAAGAAAGCAGACCAATCATGAGCGTGACGGCGAAACCCTTCACGAGGCCGCCAGAGATGGCGAAGAGGATGACGGCGGAGATGAGCGTGGTGATGTTCGAGTCGGCAATGGCAGAGAAAGCCTTCTCGTAAGCGGCTTCGAGAGCGCCAGCGAGGGTCTTGCCGGCTTCCATTTCTTCTCGAAGGCGTTCATAGATGAGCACGTTCGCATCGACGGCCATGCCGATGGTGAGCACGAGACCGGCGATGCCGGGCATGGTGAGCGTGAACTGGAACAGCGCCAGTGCGCCGAAGAGGATGCACATGTTCACCACGAGACCGATGATGGCGACGAGACCGGCGAGGCGGTAAATGAAGACCATGAACAAGGTGGTGAGCGCGAGAGCGGCGATGCCGACCCACTTGCCTTGGTCGATGGACGACTGGCCGTAAGCGGAGGACACGGTGCTCTCGGACTGGATGCGCATCGGATTTTCGAGCGGGTTGTTCAGCAGGGTGGAAAGCGTGAAGGCCTCTTCCTGGTCGAAGTCGCCAGTGATGCTGGCGTTGCCGCCGTATTTCTTCTCGCGAAGCACCGGAGCGGAAATCACCACGCCGTCCACGATGATGGCCATGCGGCGGCCTTGATTGACCTCAGCGGTGGCGTCGAAGAGCTTGGTGCCCTCGCTGTTCATCTTGAGCAGCACGGTCCAGCCTTCGGAATCGAAGGTGGCACCAGCACGGTCCACATGCTTGCCTTCAAACTCGGCACGGCGCTTCACCACGAGGTCAGGCTGAAGGATTTCCTTGCCCATCTTGTCCTTGCGGGGCTTCTGGGGAAGCAGCTCGAAAGAAGGATCACGAACGCCGCTGGCCTGGGCGGCCTTCAGCTCGTCTTCCTTCTGCTGGTAGCCGGAATCCGGGTGCGTCATGCGGAACTCGAGATGCGCCACCTGCTGGATCTTTTTGCGGATGCCGTCGATTTCCTCGGGCTTCACGCCGGGCATCTGGATGACGATGCGGGTGTCACCTTGGGGTTGCATGGTGAGATCCTTGTTGCCGCCTTCATTGAGACGCTTTTCAAGGATTCCGATGGCCTGTTGTACCGAGACGGAGGTCACTGGCTTGGCGGTGCCGTCATCGGATTTGCCGGGCTGGAGCTCGACGATGAACTCGCTGCCGCCTTGAAGGTCGATGCCCAGCGGGATGCCGACGCTCTTGATGGTGAGCAGGGAGGAGGCCGCCGTGAGGGCGATGAGCAGCGTGCCGACGAGGCGCTTGGTCTTGTGGACGGCGGTGCCGACATAGATCAGCAGCATCAGCAGCAGGGTGGCTCCGATAAGGAAGGTAGCGTAGGCGTTCATGGTTGGGGAAAGCTAAAAAGGGAACTGGAGAGGTCAGGGTTAGGCTGCCTCGGCTTCGACGACATCGGACTTTTTCGTCACGACGGCGATCTTGGTGCGCTCGTATTCGATCTTCACGTTATCGGCCACTTTGACCATCGCGGTACGCTCCTTGAGGCTGGTGATGATGCCGTGCTCGCCGCCTTCCATGATGACGTGGTCACCTACTTTGGCGCTGGCGATGAGGGCCTGGTGCTCCTTCATGCGCTTCTGCTGCGGACGGATGGCGATGAAGTACATCATCACGATCATGATGACGAACATCCACAGCGGATTGCCGAGGCCGGCGGGCGGAGCGCCTGCGGCCTGGGCCAGCACGAGGGCATGAGAGAGCGAGGAAATCATGAGTCGGAATCGGGGGAGGGTGTGTGTTTGTAGCGGGCGACCACCTCCGCCCGGAACTCGGCGAAACAACCCTGTTCGATCGCTTGACGTGCCCTGGACGTGAGGGACGCGTAGAAATGCAGGTTATGAAGAGAAATCAACCGTAAACCCATGATCTCCTGAGCCATCACGAGATGCCGGATGTAGGCGCGTGAGAAGCCCTGGCAGAGCGGATGCGTATCCTCGGCGATGGGGCGGAAATCGCGGGCATAGCAGGCATTTCGCAGGTTCATCATGCCGTCGTGGGTGAAGGCGGTGCCGTTGCGGGCCAGTCGCGTGGGCAAAACGCAGTCAAACATGTCGATGCCGCGGGCGATGAGCTCGATGACCTGCGGCGGCGTGCCGAGGCCCATGGCATAGCGAGCTTGATTGGCGGGAAGCAGCGGCGTCACCCACTCGGCGATGCGCATCATGTCCTCCTCCGGCTCACCCACGCTCAGGCCGCCGATGGCGTAACCATCAAAACCCATCGCGACGAGCTCGCGGGCGGATTTTTTCCGCAACTCCTCATACACACTGCCCTGCACGATGCCGAAGTGCTGCTGCGCCCCGCCGCCGGTTTGTGGCCGGTTTTGATCAATCCACTCGCGGCAGCGTTTCGCCCACCTCAGGGTCAAATCGAGGCTCTTGGAGGCTTCTTTGGCCTCGCAGGGGTAGGGCGTGCATTCGTCAAAAAGCATCGCGATGTCCGATCCGAGCGTCGCCTGGATCTCCATCGAGGTTTCCGGCCCGATGAACATCGGCGTGCCATCGAGGTGGTTTTGGAAGTGAACGCCCTCCTCTTTGATTTTGCGCAGCTTGGCCAGCGAGAAGACCTGGAAGCCGCCGCTGTCTGTCAAAATGGGCCGGTCCCAGTTCGAGAAGGCATGCAGACCGCCGGCCTCCTTCATGATCTCCATGCCGGGCCGCACAAAGAGGTGGTAGGTGTTGCCGAGGATGATCTGCGAATTCAGCGCCTTCAGCTCCTGCGGATGCACAGCCTTCACGGTGCCTTGCGTGCCCACCGGCATGAAAACCGGCGTCTCCACCACGCCATGCGGCGTCGTCAGCCGTCCACGACGAGCGAGAGAGGAGGAATCGGTGGCGAGAAGCTCAAAAGACATGGGGCAGCCCAAAAAAGGTCGCGGAGTCTCGCCGATGCGGCAGAAAGAGCAAGCGAAGGGCTTGGGGGCTTACTTCACGGTGTAACGCAGCACCTTCGCCAGCGTGGGACGCATGTCTTTGCGATCGACGATCATATCAACGAGGCCGTGCTGGAGCATGAACTCGGCGGTCTGGAAGCCGGGAGGGAGATCGGCATGCGTCGTTTCCTTCACCACGCGGGGGCCAGCAAAGCCGATCATGCACTTCGGCTCGGCAATGATGAGATCGCCGAGGGTGGCGAAGCTGGCGGTGACGCCGCCGGTGGTCGGATGGGTCAGGACGGAGATGTAAGGCAGGCGTGCCTCGGCATGGCGGGCGAGGGCGCCGCTCGTTTTGGCCATCTGCATGAGGCTGAGGATGCCCTCGTGCATGCGGGCGCCGCCGGAGGCGGAAAAGACGATGACGGGCTTCCGCTCGGCGGTGGCGGCTTCGATGGCGCGGGTAATTTTTTCACCCACCACGCTGCCCATGGAGGCCCCGAGGAAGCGGAAATCCATGACGGCGAGCAGGACGGGGATGGTCTCGATCTGGGCCCGGCCGGTCACGACGGCCTCACCGAGACCGGTTTTGCCCTGGTAAGCCTTCACCTTGTCGAGGTAACCTTTGAAGCCGAGGGCGTTCACGCTGTCGAGCTTGGCATCCATCTCCTGAAAGCTGCCCTCATCCACGAGGCTGGCGAGACGCTCGCCGCTGCTGATGGTGAAATGGTAGCTGCAGTGGTTGCAGACGCGGAGGTTTTTGGTGAGGGCGTCCTCGAAGAGGCTTTCGTTGCACGAGGGGCATTTGGTCCAAAGGCCCTCTGGCATGTCCTTCTTCTTCTCGCCGAGTTCATCGACGCTGCGTTTTTTGAAAAATCCCATGGTGTTGTGTGTGGCGTTCAGTCGTTTCCGACGGTGGCAGACCAGACCTGAGCGGCTCTCCCCGAAGTGGCACTCGCGGGATCGGCCGAGCGGGGTAAACCGCCCTGCCAGCGCACAGGACCGGACCAGCCTGAGCCGGACGCGGATTGCGATGCTAGCCGCGTGCCACGGTGATGACCACCACTTTTTCGGCCCCACCGTCTTTCTTGAGCACGCGGGCGCATTCGCTGGTGGTGCTGCCAGTGGTCAAAACATCGTCCACGAGGAGGATTTTCCGCCCGTGAAGGTCCGGAGGCCGGGGCAGATACCACTGCCACCAACGGGGCGGACGCAGGCGGAAGGCCCCGCGGAGGTTTTCCTGCCGCTGACGGCGGTTGAGGTTGGCCTGCTTCACCGTGGGCAGGATGCGCTCCAGCACCTGAGCCGCCGGGATGTCGGTGAACTGCCCCAGCCGCACGCAAAGCTCCCAACTCTGGTTGAATTCGCGGTCGGCCTCACGCTCGGGGTGCAGCGGCACGGGCACGAGGAGCCATTCGTCGAGTTTTTCGACCCGCAGCCGCTCCTCGTCGAGCACCCGGCGCAGGAGGACGGCGAGAGAAGCCCGCAAATGCAGCCTGCGGCCATATTTGAAGCGGTGAATCAGCTCCCTCACCGGACCTCGGGCGGTGCAGGAAGCCACCGCGAAGTCGAACTCCAGCTTTTGGCCCTCGCAGTTCGAGCAGCGGAAGGCGTTCGTGAAGGCCCCGTCATACATTTCCCCGCATTTGGAGCAATACGGCGGCACCTGAGGTTCGATGGCCTCCAGGCAGGTCTGGCAGAGCCAATTCTCCTCCTCGTGCCGCTCCGCCAGACGCTCCAGCGGCTCCGTGCAGGCCACGCACACCGGCGGAAAGACCAGCTCCTCCGCCGCCCGCATCAGCGGCCTCACCAGCCGCCACAGGGCAGAAGGGGGTGGCGGGCCGGGGTAGGACATGGCTCAAAAATTATTCATAGCGATAACCCGCCCCATGCACGGTGCGGATGACGCGAGGCTGCGAAGGGTCTTTTTCGACTCGTTTGCGGAGCTGCGAGATGTGCTGATCGAGGGCACGGCTTTCGGGGAAATAATCGACGCCCCAAACCTCATCAGCGAGGGTGTTGCGGTCCACCACCTTGCCGCGACGATCAAAAAGGAGGCGTAGGACTTTCACGTCACGCGGGGAGAGCTGGATCTCGACCTCCCCACGATAGGCACGGAGTTCATCAGGCACGATGCGGAGGTCATCCATGGTGAAGACCTCATCCCCTTTGGTCGTCACGCTGGTGCTCACACGGGTGGCAGTGCGGCGCAGGATGGCTCGAATGCGGGCGATGATCTCCTTCACGCCGAAAGGCTTCGTCATGTAGTCATCGGCACCCAGTTCGAGGCCGAGGACGGTATCGATTTCCTCAGCTTTGGCGGTGAGAAAGAGGATGGGCACCTTTTCGTCCTGCTTGCGGATCTGTTTGCAGACCTCGTAGCCGTTGAGGCCAGGCATCATGACATCGAGGCAGACGAAATCGGGGTTTTCGACGCGGAAGAAATCCACGGCTTGGAGCCCGTCAGCGGCGGCCACGACTTGGAAGCCCTCCATGGTGAGCACTTCGCGGAGGGCTTCGCGTGTGTGTTCGTCGTCTTCGGCGATGAGGATCTTGGTCATGATGGTGGGGTGGTGGGGTGAATGGGAAGGGTGAGAATGAAACGTGCTCCTTCACGATACTGCGAGCAGACGACGAGCTTACCGCCGTGCAATTGTGCCAGTTCGCGGGAAATGGTCAATCCAATGCCTGTGCCGCTGACGCCTTCGTTTAGGTCACTGCGGAGGCGCTCAAAGGGCTCGAAGACGGCTTTGCGCTTGCCCGATGGAATGCCGGGGCCACGATCTTCGACGATGATGCGGGCCACGCTGCCCTCCACCTCCGTGCGCAGGCCCACATAGCGGCCCGCGAGGCCATATTTCTCGACGTTGGAGAGGAGATTCCCGAGGATTTGCGAGATGGCATCCGCATCGGCATGAAGGACAGGCGGCCCGTGCAAATCGAGGTGAATCTCGAAACCCTTTGCCTCCAGCATCGGCTTCCAAAACTCAATGGCACGCGTGGCGATGTCGTCGATCGAGACAGGCTTGGGGGAGATGGTGAGTTTATCCCTTTGCTGGCGGGCATAATTGAGCACGTTTTGGATGAGCCGGTCGAGGCGTGAAGTCTCGGTTTCCACCACGGAGAGCTGGCGTTTCATCGTCGCATCGCCCGAGGATTCGGCCCGGTGAGCTGCCATCTCCGCATAGAGGCGGATGTTCGTGAGCGGTGTCTTCAGCTCGTGGGAGATTTGATTCACAAAGGTCACCCGCTGCTGCGCCACGCTCAGCTCGCGGGCGCTTTCGTGGAAATAGAGCCAGGCCAGCACGATGATCAGCATCACGCCGGAGCCCATGCCCAGCATGATGGGGAAAAGATAGGGCTTCGGAAACTCCTCATCGGCAGGGGTGTAGGCCAGCTCCCACTGGCTGAGAGGCTCCGAACAGGCCCGGTGAGCCGCCGGAGGCCTCTCGGAACCTTCGAGGCGCTTGCCCCACTGGTGCAGGGGCACACCACGGAGGCTGGCGAGCATCATCCGTCCTGGGGGCACCTCCAGCCCCGGGTGCGGCAGGCGGGCAAACAGCCCCTGCATGAGCCGGTGGGTATCCAGCAGCAGCCCGCACAAACTGCCGTCCGGGAATTTTTTCCAATAGATGAAGGTCTGCTCCGCCACATGCCAGCCACTGACGGCGCGGGGAGTCGAAGATGGCGTGGTGATCTCGTGGATGTGATAGCCACCGAGCTTCTGAAACGTCTGCCAGGGAGCTTTTCGGCGTTCTGTGCTGGAGCTGGCGATGAAATTGGGAGAAATCCTCTGAAACGGAGGCCCGCCACGCGGATCCGTCACGATCGTTTCCGGGCTAGGGCCGAAGGCGAGTGCCCGGCCCTTGAGTTCCGCCATCAGTTCCATTGGCTCCAGCCCGACAGGCGGATCGAAGCCATTTTTACCGGGCAGCTCGCTGAGCTTCCCGCTGGCATCCAGGGACCAGGCCCGGGCCGTCCACGGGTGCTGGATGAGCCCACTAGATGCGGCCGCGGCACTGGCCGCACCCGCAGAGATCGCGTCGAGTTCATCCGTGAGCTGACGCAGGTCGTGGACGAGCTGGTGATCCGCCGAAGAGAGACGCTCGGCCAAAATGGCCTGCATGGAGGCATCCGTGCGTTTGGCGGCATCCCGCATCAAATACGTCCCCAGCCATGCCAGCAGGGCCAGCGGCAGGGCGACGAGGACGATGAAGAGGACGGTGGAACGACGGCGGAGCATTACAGAGCCGCATAATTTAGGTCCGCCGGAGATTTGGTCATCTAAAATTTATAAATTCTAGAAAACAAACCGGGGTGGCGCTTTCTACGCCACCCCGGTCATCGAGTTTAGTCCAACAGCCAGAAGGATCCACTCACTTGGAATGCTGTGATCTTGCCATAGCTGCCAGAAGAAGTGTCAGGTGCTTGTGAGTGAGTTGTAAGATGAATGTCAGGCGGACTTCTTTGACCCTGAAATCAGGCTCCAAACAGACCGCAAACCTTGTAAATCAGCCAGCCCAGCAGCGCCGTGGCCGGAATGGTCATCACCCAGGCCCAGACGATGCGCTCGACGAGGCTCCACTGGATGGCGTTCCAGCGTTTCGCGGCTCCCACACCCATGATGGAGGTGGTGATCGTGTGCGTCGTGCTGACTGGCATCCCCATGGCTCCCGTGACGGCCAAAATCGTGGCCGCTGTCGTTTCAGCGGCGAAGCCATGCACAGGCTTCATTTTGACCATCTTGTGGCCCAGCGTCTTGATGATGCGCCAGCCACCCGCGTAGGTGCCAGCCGCCATGGTGATGGCGCAGGTCATGATGATCCACATCGGAATCGAGGCCGATTTGTCCGGGACTTTGAGAAAACTGAGCCAGGAAGGCAGCCCGTCGAGGTCACCAGCGGCGGTGGCACCAAAAAGCGTCAGCATGATGACGCCCATGGTCTTTTGCGCATCCGCCATCCCGTGACCGAAGCCCATGTAACCGGCGCTGACGATCTGGAGGTGCCCGAAGGTCTTGTTCACCGTGTGCGGCCGCCAGTTTCGGATCAGCAGGAAGAGCAGACCCATCACGACAAAGCCCACCGTCAGTCCCAAAAGCGGGCTGGAGATCATCGGAATGACCACCTTGTGGTAGATGCCTTCCATGCTGACCTTGCCGCTGACCTTGTCGATCTTTTCGCGGGACCAGATGAGCACGTCCCAGTTGCCGTTGGAGGCCCCGAGACTGGCCCCGATGAGACCACCGACGAGGGCGTGGGTGCTGCTGGAGGGCATGCCGAACCACCAGGTGAGTAGATTCCAGATGATGCCACCCATCATGGCGCAAAAGATCGTCAGCGTGGTCACGGCGACGACTTTGTCATCGACGATGCCGCTGTGGATCGTCTTCGCCACGGCCTGGCCGAAGAAGGCCCCGATGAGGTTGGTGATGGAAGCCAGCAGCAGGGCCTGGCGAGGCGTCAGCACCTTCGTGGAGACGACGGTGGCGATGGCGTTCGCGGTGTCGTGGAAGCCATTGATATACTCAAAGGCCAGCACGACGAACATCACCACAAACAAGAGAAACAGGGCGGTCGTCATGAGTCGCGTGGTGACGGATCAGGTGTATTTCAAAACGATGTGCGAGAGCACGTTTCCGGCATCCCGGCAGCGATCGACGACCTTTTCGAGCAGGTCGTAGAGGTCACGCAGCATGATGACGCGGACGGGATCGTGGTTGCCTTGATAAAGGTCTTTGAGCAGAGCCAAGACGAGCTTGTCGGCATCTCCCTCGACCTGCTGGAGCTTCGCGTTGTGCTCCTTCATCTTCTCCAACTGCATCTTCCGGCGAAGCTCGGCCACCATCGTCACCACGATGTCCACGGCAGCTTCGGTGAAGGCCATCTGCTTGGAGAAATCCACGCCATCGAGCTTTCCAGCGCAGATTTCATAGCGTTCGGCGATCTTTTCGACGGTCTTCGGGATCTTGTAGAGGGCGTTGGCGAGGGCTTCCACGTCCTCACGCTCCAGATCGGTGACGAAGGTCTTGCACAGCGCCTCGTCGATCTCCTGGGTGATGGCCTTGTCCTTGCGGCGGGCGTCCTTGAGGCTCTCGAAGTCCTGCGTGCCTGCGGGCTTGGAGAGGAGGCTTTTCAGCAGGTGGACGCTGTTTTGCGCTTCTTTGGCGCTGCGTTCGAGGAGGTCATAAAAAACATCCGTTTTGCCAAAAAACTTTTGGAGGGAGATCATGGTCGGTGGGTGGGAGAGTGAGCCTTCGGTGACGGGGCGGCCCATTTAGAGCGGCTGGCCCTCGCTCTGTCAAAGGCGGGAATGTGACATTCGCCGAAACAATTGGGTGACGTTCGTGTCACGACCGAGCGCCGGGATATTCACCGCAATCTCAGCCCCTCCCCGCCGTTTCAGCGCCTCCATGAAGTGCCTCCTCATCCTCCTTTCGTTCTTCGCCCTCGCCGCTTCGTCTTATGCGGCAAAGCCAAACATCCTCTTCCTCCTCAGCGACGACCACAGCTACCCCTTCCTCAGTACCTACGGCAGCCCGAACGTCAAAACGCCGACGCTCGACCAGCTCGCGGCGGAGGGGATGAAGTTCCACCGCTTCTTCACCGGTGCACCGCAGTGTGTGCCCTCGCGTGCCACGCTCATGACCGGCCGCTCGCCCGTGGCCGCCCGCATGACGCGATTCTCCGCGCCGCTGCCTCGGGATGAAATCACACTGCCCGAACTGCTCCGCGACAAAGGCGGCTACTTCACCGGTGTGTGCGGACGCAGCTTTCACCTCGATGGAGCGACAAAAATTGGCCAAGGAGCCGCGAAAGTCTTCCAGGAGCACCAGTTGAAGACCTTCATCAATCGCGTGGACTCGCTGAACACCTGCTCAGACAGCGAAGTGGCCGGACAAGTCGCCGCGTTTCTCGACAAGAAGCCAGCGGATAAGCCTTTCTTCATGTGGGCGAACTTCAGCGATCCGCATCACGCTTGGAATGCACCTGCCGAGTTCCGCCCTGATCCCGCTTCATTAAAAGTGCCTGTGCATTGGCCCGATCTGCCCGGCGTGCGTGAGCAGCTCGCCGACTACTGCGCCGAGGTGAACCGCGTGGACCGCACCGTCGCGGGAGTGCTCGAGGTTCTCAAAAAACGCGGCCTCATGGACAGCACGCTCATCGTCTTCTGCGGCGACAACGGCATGGCCATGCCGCACGGCAAAGGCTCGCTCTACGATCCTGGCTCGAACGTGCCCTTTCTCGTCCGCTGGCCCGGCGTCGTGAAGCCCGGCGGCGATTCGCGTGCTCTCATCAGCGCCGAAGACCTCGCGCCCACGCTGCTCGCCGCCGCTGGACTGGAAGCCGGTGCCAAAATGAGCGGCGTGAGCTTCCTGCCTCTGCTCAAAGGTGAAACGCACACACCGAGAAAGCACCTCTTCGTCGAGCGCGGCCCCCACGGCTCCGCACCGGTGCAGGCCGACATGACGAATGCCGGTTACGACCTTGCCCGCGCCGTGCGCAGTCATCGCTTTAAGTTCATCTACAACTGCACGCCTTGGATTCCGTATTCGCCCGTCGATTCCGCCGGTGGAGCAGCATGGAAGCAAATGCAGGAGGCCAATGCCGCTGGCAAACTCCCGCCTGGCATGAAGGCGAGCTACTTCACCACTCCGCGCCCTGTTTATGAACTCTACGACCTCGAAGCCGATCCCGCCGAGCTGAACAACCTCAGCGGCCAACCCGAACTCGCCGCCACCGAGCGCGAACTCCGCGCCGCCCTCGCCGAAAAGATGATCCTCGATTGGGACTACCTGCCTCTCCCTGATTTGATGGAAGGCAACGCAGCTCAAGGCGGCGGCAAGAAGGGCAAAGGGAAGAAAAAGTAGCCGTATCGCGAAGACTCGGCCACCGTGCCCGCCCATGCCGGACATCGTCCTCGCCACGCTCAACGCTAAATACATCCACGCCTCCTTCGGGCTCCGCTACCTCATGGCGAACCTTGGAGAGTTGCAGGATCGCGCCTGCATGGCCGAGTTTGTGATCAACCAGCAGCCGCTGGAGATCGTGGAGGCTATTCTGGCCCGCGAACCGCGCATCGTCGGCTTCGGCATCTATATTTGGAATGTCGAGCAAACCACCGAAGTCGTCGCTTTGCTCAAACGCATTCGGCCAGAGTTGATTGTCATCCTCGGAGGTCCTGAGGTGTCGTATGAGACGGAAGGCCAGGAGATTGTCGCACTCGCCGATCATGTCATCACGGGCGAGGCGGATGTGAAGTTCGCGGAGGTTTGCCGTGGGCTTCTCAGTGACACAGGCACTCCTGCCTGTGGTGTTTCAGAGGGCAGACAGGAGTGTCTGCCTCACATCATCGCCGCCGAGCTTCCACCGCTCGCGCAACTCGCCTCGCCTTACGAACTCTACACGGACGAAGACCTCAAAAACCGTGTCATCTACGTCGAGGCCTCGCGTGGCTGCCCGTTCACCTGCGAGTTCTGTTTGTCGTCGCTCGACATCCCCGTCCGCGCCTTTGCCACGGAGGCGTTTTTGGCGTCGATGCAGCGTCTGTTGGATCGCGGAGCCACGCAGTTCAAGTTTGTGGACCGCACCTTCAATCTGCATTTGCCGACGAGTTCGGCCATTTTGCAGTTCTTCCTCGACCGCTGGCGTGAGGGACTGTTTTTGCACTTCGAGATGGTGCCAGATCGCCTGCCCGAGCAGTTGCGTGGCCTCATCCGGCAGTTTCCGGCCGGTGCGGTGCAGTTTGAGGTCGGCATTCAGACCTTTGATGATGCCACCTCGAAAAACATCAGCCGCAGGCAGAACCTCGACCGCCTCGCGGACAACTTCCGCTTCCTTCGCGAAGAAACCGGCGTCCACATCCACGCCGATCTCATCGTCGGCCTGCCCGGCGAAGGCATCGAGAGCTTCGGTCGCGGCTTTGACCGCCTCGTGCACCTCGGGCCGCAGGAAATCCAAATCGGCATCCTCAAGCGCCTGCGCGGCACGCCCATCGTGCGCCATGATGAGGAGTATCGCATGATCTACGCGCCACATCCGCCCTACGAGATCCTTTCCACGCGTGACATCCCCTTTGAGCAAATGCAGCGCATGCGCCGCTTTGCCCGTTACTGGGACATCGTCGCCAACAGCGGTCACTTCACGGCCACGCTGAAGCTTTTGTGGCAAAACGCCGCCTCGCCCTTCGCGGAGTTCATCCGCTTTAGCGACTGGCTGCACGCCAAACTGGCTCGAACCCATCAAATCGCCCTCCACGTCACCGCGCAGGCTCTTTTCGACTTCTTGGTCAACGAAGCTGCCCTCGATCGCGATCTCGTCGCCACCACGTTCGAAGCCGATTGGCACCGCACCCCGAGCCGTGAAGCACTCAACCTTCGTGGTCATCATCTCGCCGCTCCCAAACTCGAAAAACGAGCCGCGAAGCGTCAATCAAGGCATACCGCAGCCTGATTCCCCACCAGCCTCAGCCCATGCAGCGTGAGGTCTGCATCCACCGCGATGTCTTCCTCCATCCCGCTGATGATCCAAGCCGCATCACCGCCCGTGGCCACGATCTTTGGCGCGGCCAGTTCTTTGCGCAGCGCTTCGAGAATGCCCTTCACCATGCCGCGATAGCCGATGGCCGCTCCGGCGAGGATGGCGTCCTTCGTGCTCGTGCCGATGGCGGTCACGGGCTCACTCAGATCGACGCGTGGCAGCAGCGCCGTGCGCTCATGGAGATAGTCCGTCATCAAGCGCAGCCCGGGGGCGATCACGCCGCCGATGTAATGCTGGTCCGCGCTGAGGATGTCGAAGGTCACCGCCGTGCCAAAGTCGATCACGATGCCCGGTGCGCCATGCATGTGCGCCAGCGCCACCGCATTCGCGAGGCGGTCCGGCCCGATGGTCTCTGGCTTCGGATAACGAATGCCGATGCCCATCGGCGTGTCATGCCGCAGCACCGTCAAAGCATGCCCGAACACCTCTCGAAAAGCCTCCACCGCTTTCGGCACCACGCTGCACAGCACCACGCGGCCGAATGACCAGCCAGCGGTCAATTCATGCACCCGCTCTGGAGAAATCTCCCGCGTCACATGCTCGCGGCGATCCAGAATGACCTCCGCCGTCGCGAGGCCGAATTTCGTGCGGCCATTGCCGACGTCGATGAGCAGTTGATGATCGTTCACGCGGCCAGACTGCCGTTGGTGGGGCCCTTTTGCAATCGCTCCTCACTTGAGAAGCTCCACCGCCGGGATGCGGAAGAACTTATCCGTGCGCGACTGCTTTTTGTCCTCGCCGCCGAGGCAATAGACATGGTCGCCCATTTTCACCAAGCCCACCATCGCCGCGTAAGGCAGCGAGATGGCTTTTCGATAGCTATCCGCCTTCACGTCATAGATCACCGCCTCCGCCGTGAAGTCCTCGCGATACCCGCCAGCGATGTAGATGTGATTCTCGTCCAGCGTGACGGCCGTCAAACCCCGCGTCGGAGCCGCCAGCGGCTTCAGTTTGCGCCACACGTTCTTCTCCGGCGAGAAGGCATAAGCCTCTGCCGTGTTCACCGCCGCTTTGTTGAGCTCGTCATAGTTCATCCCGCCAAACACGAACAACTCCTCCTCCATCACCGCCGAGGCCGCCGTGGCGAAGGGCTTGCCGGGGTAGTCGGCGAGGCGGGTGACTTGACCATTCGCTAGGCCATGAGTTGCTTGTGTCACCCCAGCTAGGTTGGCGGCATCGTCGGTGCCACCTGCGAAAACAAGGCGGCCATTGGCCAATATTCCACCCGCCGCGAGAACCATGGTGGCAGGCAGTTTCGGCATGGCATGTCTTAATGGCTTCAATCCGTCAAAAAGCACCATTGCCTTCAAAGTTTGGCCTCCACTCGTGCCGCCGGCAAAACCAAAGACATCCGACATTTGCAGGGGTAGAGCGTAGGCGGCTGGTTCTTCCAGATCTTCCAGTCTCCGCCATGCCTTTCCATTTGTGTCGAACGCCCGGACTGTGGTCAGCCAGTTCTTCTTTCCTCCTTCCCAGTTGGTTCCCCCAGCAATAATCAGATCATGCATCTGCCATTTCGTTCCACCAGCGACCTCCAGATAATGCACTAGCTGCCCGCAAACAAACCCTCCATTCGGCTCCGGCAGCGATGGGAGCTGCTCCCACTGCGCTTGAACGGGCCTCGCAGCGATTATCAGCGATGCGATCATCATCAGCGCGAGAGCGTTTTGGACTGCTCCAGCCCTATGGAGCTTTTCGAAGGCCATAACACGCTCGAAAGCGCCGGAGGACCGGCGCACTCCAGGACGCTGGCGCGAGCCAAGCTCACGAAACAGTCGTTTTGTCATCGGAATCAGTCGCTCGGTCATAGTGGTCAATAGGGTCAATAAGGTCATTTTTCCAGCCGGGGCGCAAACGCACATCGCTTTCGCCGCTGAGTTCGCCGGGGGCGCTGGCGGGGGTGGTGTTTTCCTTCCTCCGCATCTCCCACCAGCATTGGCCGCGGTGGTTGTGCTCGTGGTCGATGACGAAACCGGCCTGTTTCATGAGCGGGCCGATCCAGCCCATGCAGTGATCGCAGTAGTCGTGGTATTGATCGAGGCCGTTGCGAATGAGAAAGCCCTTCGAGGGGCATTCGTGCATGTCGATGCGGAAAACATCCTCCGTCACCGTGCGCTCATACACCGCGCCTTCATCGGCAAGCGTCGGCCCCCAATACTCCTTCATGCCTTCGAAGCCTTTTTGACCGATCAATTCAGACGCGTGAAGCTGCGAATCACGATGGATGGCCTCGTCCCAGTAGGCTTTCACGAGCTCGTGACCGCCGAGACGGTTCAGCCACTCGAAGGTCCACTCGTAATGCCCGCAGAAGTCGTAGCAGCCGATCATGATGCCGTGGCGATGTCCTCCAGGTTTTGCGGTTCCAGGGCCGCGTGACGTTTCACAAAGCGCTGCGTGCAGCTTCCATTGCCGCCGCACACACGCACCGCGAGACCCGCAGGCTCCGCGATGGCCTCGCTCACAAAATAACAATGCTGGCAGATCTCCGGCACAATCTCCCGACCATGCTCCCGCAGATGCCGGATGAGCGGACAGACCTTCACCTCCAGCGCCACCTCATCCGGCGCTTCATGCACTTCCACCTCCGCACCCGGCTCCGCAGCAAAAAAAGCCCGCCAGTAGTCTGCGACGCCATCCTTGCTCCATCGCTCCGACACCGGTCGGCAATACTCGCGACCGATGTCCTGCCAGTAGCGCTGCAAGCCCTCCATACCATGACGCTGCTTGATGAAGCGAAACGTGGCATTGGTGGCAAAGTAGAAATCGGCATGCCCCACCGGCTTGGTGTCGGGATAGGGCAAAACGGAGTCGGCAGGCATGGTGTGGAGTCGTCGCCAGCATCGCCGAACTTTCGACTCATCTTGGTTGGGGTGGATATAGTTCAGCCATCACGCTTTCTCGTGATGTCTCGACTGTCTGTCGATGATCGCCCGGCTGTTTGTAGTTCGGGGTTCGCTTCGCGGCTCCGCAGCAGCCCGTTCAGGAGAGTGCAATCACGGCCTGAAGGCCGAACTACAAACATGAACCCGAACTTTCCGGCGAAACCAGTGGCTCCGCGAGGAAACCACGAAATGAGGCATTGCCGCTGCGTTGGTGTTTCCCGTAGCCTTCACCGCATGACACACTTCTCCTGGCTCGATTACAGCATCTTCGGCGGTTATCTCGCCGCATCCGTTGGCGTGGGATTGCTTTCCGCCCGCGGCTCAAAATCACTCGGCGACTACTTTCTCGCGGGTCGCGGCATGAGCAGCATCCTCGTGGCGATGTCGATCCTCGCCGCGCTCTTCTCCGGCATCAGCTACCTCGCGGGTCCGGCGGATGTGTACAGGAACGGTTTCGCCTTCGCTTACATCGTGCTGGCGTTTTTCATCGCCACGCCCTTCACGACGCTCTGGATGCTGCCGAAGTTTTATCAATCACGCTACTTCACCGCCTATCAGTTCCTTGAAGAGCGCTTCTCGCTGCCCACACGCCTGCTCGCCTCCGGCCTCTTCATCTTCCGCGTGGCCCTGTGGCTGGCGGCGGCCACTTACGCCCCGGCTTTGGCACTCGAAAAAGTGACCGGCCTGCCGCTGTGGCTCACGATCCTGGCCTCCGGCACGCTCACCACGCTCTACACGGCGCTCGGCGGCATGCGGGCGGTGATCTGGACGGATGTGATGCAGCTCATCGTGCTCTTCGGCGGCCAGCTCCTCATCGTGATCGTGGCGCTGGGAAAAATCCCCGGAGGCCTCGGCGGCATGTGGGAGACCGTCGTGGCCGATGGCCGCATGAATGTGAGTCTCTCCTTCAATCCCGCCGAACGCGTGAACCTCGGTGCCATCCTCATCGCCGGCGCCTTCCTGCATCTCGTGCAAATGGCCACCGATCAGGTCAGCGTGCAGCGCTACCTCAGCGCCGGCAGTTTGAAGGAATCGCAGCGCTCACTGTGGATCAAGCTGTGGTTCGTGCTGCCGGTGCTGGTGCTGTTTTACGGCACCGGCCTCGTGCTCTACGCCTTTTACAAAATCCACGGCGATCCTCTGGCGGCTGGATTGATCGAGAAGGAAGATCAAATCTTGCCCTACTTCGTCGTCACGCAATTGCCCGCCGGTCTTCCCGGCCTGCTCATCGCCGCCATCTATGCTGCCAGCATGTCCACCATCAGCGCGGGACTCAACTCGCTGGCCTCCGCTACAGTGATCGACTTCCAACAACGCCTCACCGGCGTGGCCGATGGAGCGGCTTCGACCAAGGTGAGCAATGCCCGCTGGATCACCGTGGGCTATGGCGTGCTCGTGATGGCGCTCGCCTTTGCCGTGTCCGCGATGCCGGGCAATCTCGTCGAGTCGGTGAACACCGTCATCGGCCTCATCGGCGGACCGCTGCTTGGCTTGTTCTTCCTCGGCATGTTCACCCACAGAGCCACCACCCGCGGAGCCTTGACCGGCTGCTTCAGCGGCTTCGCGGTGCTTCTCGGCGTCTTTTTCTATCAAAGCGGCTGGTTCACGACCTCGAAGCCGACGCAGATGATTTCCTTCGTTTGGTTCAGCCTGCTGGGCTGCGCGGTCACGATGGCTGTCGGCCTCGCGACCTCGCGGGGGAAGCGGCCGGCACCCGTCGTGGAAGATGTGAGACTTCCAGGGGAAAACTGACGTTTTCCACTCCGGCCGCACGGCGTAGGGGAAGCCTCATTTCTCACACCCGGAGCGCATGTGACGTTGATTGTTGGTAGTTCGGCCTTCAGGCCGTGATTGGGAGTTCCGTGAAACGGGCTGCTGCGGAGCCGCGAAGCGAACCCCGAACTACGAACTCAAAACAGCCTCACTTCGCCTTCGAGGCCGTCTCCACGGCCACGGTGGCATCGCTGAGGATCGCGGCATGCTTTTCATAGCTCACCTTGGAGCCGGTGAGCTGCGCCAAGTATTCGAGCGCCTCGGAGAGCGGCACGTTGGAAAGCGAGAGCGAGAGCTTCTTGGTGCCGAGGTCGGCCCCTTTGACGATGACGTTCGGACTCACCTTTCCGGCGGAGGCATTCTTTGAGAGCAGCCGAAGTCCGGCGAGCGCCTCGGTGAGCGTGACCTCTTCCATCTCGATCTTGGGGATCGTTACGCCGGCGTAGTCGCGACGCAGGGTGGAGGCCTCCGGCTTCGCGTGGGCTTTGATGTAGCGCAGCATGTTCTGCGTATCCGTGTGGCCTGGATTCGCCGCAGCCACTTGAGTGAGAAAGGCCTGCGCCGTGGCAAAGTCACCTTTGTGAAAAGCCTCGCGGCCTTTTTGATACGCCGCGTTGAGGTCATCCGCCGCGAAGAGGGAACTCGCAGACACAAAAAAAGCGGCCATCAGAGAGACGGCCGCCGCAGAAGGAGCACAAGCACAGAGAAAGAAGGTTTTCATGGTGGTTGGTTTGGTTGACGTCGGCATTTCACCAAATTCGCGAGGAAGTGTCAATAGGCTTCCCATGCAGTCCGGGTTGCCCACGAGCCGTCCCTCGGCGATAGGCAGCGTCGATGAATCTCACGCGTCGTCAGTTCGCCTCCGGTCTCGCTCTTTCCTCCCTGCTCCCCGCCTGCCAGGTGCCCATGCCGCAGGCCTACCAGCAGCCACAGGCAGCCACACAAGGCGGGCCCTTCATGCTCGGCGTGGATGTGCTGGCCTCGCGTGGCTTTGACCTGCTGCGTGGCAAACGCGTGGGCCTCATCACGAACCACACCAGCCTCACCGGCCGGGGTGAACGCACCCGCCAGCTCATGCAGCGGACGCTTGGCGGAGGTCTCACGGCTCTCTATGCGCCGGAGCACGGCATCGATGGCTCCATCAAGGCCGGCGTGCATGTGAGCACGCGACGCGACAGCGTCACCGGTCTCACCGTTTATTCGCTCTACGGCCCCACCCGCAAGCCCACGCCCGCGATGCTCGCTCCCATCGATGTGCTCGTCTTTGATCTTCAGGACATCGGCTGCCGCAGCTACACCTACATCAGCACGATGATCGTCTCGATGGAGGCTGCGGCGGAAAATGGAAAACTCTTCGTCGTGCTCGACCGGCCCAATCCGATGGGCGGCTGGCGAGTGGAAGGTCCGCCGCTCGAATCGCAGTGGAAGTCCTTCGTCGGCCAGGTGCCCGTGCCTTATGTACATGGCATGACGGCGGGCGAGATCGCCCAAATGGCCTGTGCTCGCGGCTGGGTCAGCCGCGTCCCGCGCATGACCACCGTGAAAATGCAGGGCTGGAACCGCGCCATGACCTGGCAGGACACCGGCCTGCGCTGGCATCCCACCTCGCCGAACATCCCGTATGCCACCTCCCCGTTCTATTACGTCGCCACCGGCATCCTCGGCGGCGCGGCGGCGGTGGATGTCGGCATCGGCTCGGACAATCCCTTTGGCTATGCCGGTGGCAGCGGCGTGAATTCACAGGCACTGCTCGCCACCTGCCAGCGCTGGAACACGCCGGGCGTCACCTACTCGCCGTATCGCAAGGAAGGTTTCGGCGGCGTGAAACTTCACATCCATCCGCGTAACTCCGCCGATCTCACCGGCCTCGATGTGATGCTCCTCGCCGAGATCAACCGTCTCACCGGAGGCAAAGCCGCTCGCAACATGAGCGGCTCCAAATTGAACCTCTTCAACAAGGTCTTCGGCAGCGAATCGCTGCATCGCGATCTCCTTCGCGGCACGCCCGGTCATGTCATCGCCTCCCGCTGGCAGGGCTGGGTGCAGAGCTTCCGCTCCCAGCGCCAGGGTTACCTGCTCTACGCGTGAGAGCTTGGAATCCTGCTCCGTCTCCGCCTCCTACTCCGCCTTGGTTTGAGCGTCCTGATGCGCCCGGATTCGAGGCGGAGACGGAGGAGGAGTCAGAGTCGGATCACCTGCGGTGGGCGAGGCTCACTTCGCCCGCTTCAGCGCTGGCAGCTTCAGACCGTTCTGCGTGATGTGCAGGCGCTTGATCTTGCCAGCCTCATCCCGCTCAAACTCAATCGACGCAAAGACCACGTCATACTCAAACGTGCCCTTCTTCGTCTCAAACACCGGCAGGAACGGCTGGCTGGTGAGCTGCACAAAAAGCAGGCCACGACGCAGCTCGATGGTGAAGATCTTGTCCGGCGGGAAGAAATCATACACGCCCGTGAACTCTTCGAGCTCCTTCGCCGGCCGGAAGAGATACTCCGGCGCTTTTTCATCGAGCCGCTCCGCCACCTGCTTCTGATTGTTTTGATCCAGCGTGACGCTCGTGATGGCTCCGTTGGCATCGCGACCGAAGATCAGCCGCGCTGCCACGCCACGATGGAAGAACACATCCTTCTTCTCGTGCAAATACGGCAGGAAGGCCTGCCCGGTGAGCTTGCACCACAGAGCGCCTTCACGGATGACGAAGGTGAGCTTGGCCTGCTTGTCGAGCTGGAAGACGCCGATGTAGGGCTTCAGTTCCGCCTCGCTGAGCTTGGGACCTTCCACGGCTTTGAAGCCCTCTCGATCCAGCGGTCGCGTCACCACCACCGGCTCCATCTCCGCATTATTGATGAGCACGAGGCGGATTTGATCCGCCTTCGGCTTCGCTTCGAGCAGCGTGCGATAGCCGCCGGTGCCGCCGTTGTGTGCGATCACATCGTCACCGAGGAAAAAGCAGCAGCCGATCCCTTCGGCGAGAGGTTTCACCGCAAGCTGGATGACCTCACGCAGCGGCGAGGCCTCCGGGTGATTCAAAGCGCGACCGAAGAGCATCAGGTCCGCCGCCGTGCTGCGCAGGCCTCCAGCCGGTGCGAAGGCTTTGAAGGTCCATTCGTGAGCCTCCGCCTTGCCATCAAAGGGCGGCACCAGGCGCTGGCGCATTTCTGCGGTCGGCACTGGCATCGTGTCGAGCATGCCGAGCGGTTTGCAAAGGCGATCACGCACGAGATTGGCCCACGAATCCCCCAGCGCCCGCTCGATCACATGCCCAAGAATGGCCACGCCAGCGTTCGAGTAGCTCAGCTCAGGCGGCCCGGCCTTTTCGAGCTTCACACTCGCGAGCCACTCGCCCAGCTTTTTCACGTCATAAGTGCCGTAAGGGTCCGCCACGCTGAAATCGGCATTGTCCGGCATGCGCGGCAGACCGCTCGTGTGCGTGGCGAGCTGCGCCAGCGTGATCGCCGCCACCTTGTCATCAGCGAAAGCCTGCTTCGCATCGAGCGCCTGCTTCAGCGTCGTTTCAAAGGTGAGCTTCTTCTCCAGCACCGCCTGGGCCAGCAGCAGTCCGGTGAAGATCTTGCTAATTGAGCCGATCTCGAACACGACCTTCTCCGCAGGCACTTTGGCGGGCTTGTCAGGACCTGAGATGGCATACACCGCCTTTCCGTCCCGCCACTCGCCGGTGACGATGCAGCCTCGCGGCAAATTCTTCGCGATGCTTTGCGCAGAGGCGGCCAGCGTGAGTGCCTTTTGGGCAAACAAGGCGCTGCCGAATGACAGCCACGCGAGGACGTGCAGGAGAGGTTTCATCTGGCGAGCATGGCGGGGTGCTAATTTTTTGTCACTTCCTTTGTTTCCCGCCGTTTGGCTGCCATGCACCGCCTCCTCGCCCTGCTCTTTCTCACCGTTCTTCCCGCCTCCGCCGAAACCAAATGGTTCAAGGGTAACACGCACACCCACACGCTCTGGAGTGATGGCAATGACTTCGCCGAGATGGTGATCGACTGGTACAAGCAGCGCGGCTACGACTTCCTCGCGCTCAGCGATCACAACATCCTCCAGGCCAAAGAAGTGTGGATGGATGTGAAGGCCGTGGAGAAGCGCCGCAAGGCGCTCGGCAAGACCACCATGGAAAAATATCGAGCACTCTTTGGCGATGCCTGGGTCATCACCCGCGAAAAAGACGGCTCCACCGAGGTCCGCCTGCGGGAGATGCGCGAGTATGCGCCGAAGTTTGATGAGCCAGGCAAATTTCTCCTCGTGAAGGCGGAGGAGATCAGCGCTTCCTTCAACAAAGCCCCCATCCACATGAACGCGGTGAACCTCCAAGAGGAGATCCAGCCCGTGAAGGACCTCACCAGCATCCAGGAGACCATGAGGGCGAATTTGAAGCTCGTCGCCGAGCAGTCGAAGCGCCTCGGTGTGCCCATCTTCACGCACATCAACCATCCGAACTTCCGCTGGGCGCTCACCGCCGATGACCTTGCTGCGGTCACCGAGGAGAACTTCTTCGAGATCTACAACGGCCACCCCATGATCGAGTGGGAAGGCGACGAACTCCGGGACGGGCATGAGAAGATCTGGGACATCGCCAACACGCTGCGCCCCACGCAGTTCAAGGCCGCGCCGCTCTTCGGCGTGGGCACGGACGACTCCCACCACTACCACGGCGAGGAAAGCAGCCCCGGCCGTGGCTGGGTGATGGTCCGCGCCGAGAAGCTGGAGGCCAACGCGCTCACCGAAGCCATGAAGCGAGGTGATTTCTACGCCAGCAGCGGCGTCACGCTCGATGATGTGAGCTTCACCGGCGGCAAGCTACGCATCCAGATCCGCGCCGAGCCCGGCGTCACCTACACGACGGTCATCCGCGGCACCTTGAAAGGCTTCGATGCCACCACCACAGAGGTCATCACGCCGAAGGGTGACTTCCATCCCGTGCGCAAACGCTACTCCGACGACATCGGCAAGACCCTCGCCACACTCACCGGCCCCGTCATCGAATGGACGCCCTCCGGCAACGAACTCTACTTCCGTGCCTCCATCACCTCCTCGAAGCCGCACCCAAACCCCTCGATGAAGGACCAGAAGGAGATGGCCTGGACGCAGCCCATGGGCTGGCGGTGAGAATAAGCGTCTTCAAATCAGCGGGTATCAAGCAGCTATGACCAACACTTCCCGCATCGGTCTCGGCTGTGTTACCTTCGGACGCGAAATCGACGAGACGGCATCCTTCGCGCTGCTCGATCACGCATGGGAACGCGGTGTGCGGCATTTCGACACGGCAGCAGCTTATGGCGGCGGCGCTTCGGAAACCATTCTCGGCAAATGGCTCACCTCGCGGAAACCACAGGGTATCACCGTCGCCACCAAGATTCTGCCGCCGTATGACCGTGTTGAGATCAGTGACAGTTTGCGACGACTAAAAGTGGAGCAGATTGATCTGCTCTATCTTCATCAATGGCACGAAACCGCGCTGCAAGCCGGTGCCGCACTCGAAAAACTGCCCGTGAAGCGATTCGGCGCCAGCAATGTCACGCTCGATCAACTCCGCGCCCTCGGCCCGCGCTTCCGCGTGATCCAAAACAACCACAACCTCGCCGTCAGCGAGGTGAGCGACGAATTGCGCGACTACTGCGCCGCGAACGACATCGCCATCGTGACCTACAGTCCGCTCGGAGCCGGGTTTTTGACCGGGAAGCATCAGAATGGCGTTCAGGCCGGTTCACGCTTCGAGATCATTCCCGGGCATCAGCAGGTCTATTTTCATGAGGCGGCCTATCAGCGCCTCGCACGGCTCGAAGCTGTCGCGAAGCGCACAGGTCACTCGCAGGCGCATCTCGCGCTGGCGTGGGCTTTGCATCAGCCGGGCATCGATACCGTGCTCGTCGGCGGTCGCACGCCGGCGCATCTCGATCAGGCCTTCGCGGCGCTTGAGTTCGATGATGCAGCGCTACTTTCTGAGCTCACGGCATGAAAACGGTCGCGCTCATTCTTTGGCTCAGTGGCTCCATCTTGGGAGCGGAGGCGCTGCGGCTACACTTCAAGCCGGAGGATCATGCGCTGGGCGATGTGCATCCTTACTTCAACGAGGGCGAGTGCTTCCTCTACTACCTGAAGCCCGGCCAATTCGATGCCATGCTCGTGCGCTCGCGAGACAACCTGCAC
>JBILVU010000275.1:0-3205 GCA_044370285.1 Prosthecobacter sp. | reverse complement strand
GCTCCGCTGCTCGAAAAGCCCGATCTCCCTTGGAAAAAGGCCGCCTTCAGCCAATACCTCCGCACCGGCAGACCACCCTACATGGGCCGCAGCCTCCGCACGGAACGCTGGCGCTATACCGAATGGCACGACCTCAAAGGTAAGCCCGCTGGCATCGAACTCTATGATGAAACCGAGTCCAAAAACCTCGCCGAAGACCCTGCGCATGCCGAGCGCGTGAAGCAACTCGCCAGCCAGCTCCGCTCCGGCTGGCAGGCAGCGAAACCATGAGTCGCAGTCTAGAATCCAACTCACCGAATGAAACGCCGCCATTTCATCCACACACTGGCCGCAGTGCCACTGCTCGCGGCGGATGCGCAGCGCAAAGCGCCCTTCCGCGTGCTTTACAGCAACGACCTCACAAACATCACCTCCTGCGTTAGTCCTTTTCATGCCGCACGCGAACCGTTTCGGGCGGAGATGCTCGATGCCACCGTCGATGAAGTAACAGGCTTGGTGGATGCGCACTTTTTGCAACCCGGACTCGGCGTGGTGCCCATGTGGCCGAGCAAGGTGATTGATCTGAAAGAGCACTTCGCGTGGATCAAACAGCGCTATGGCCAGAAACCGGACTCTTTCAGCCAGTTCGTGCTCAATGGCGGCGACATCGTCCAGCGCTTCATCGACCGCTGCCGCACCAAAGGTCAGGCGGCCTTCATCTCGCTGCGGATGAATGATTCGCATCACAAGGAATACGTCGATCCGAAGCCCGGCGATAAACCCGGCAGCAGCATCGGCATGAGTGTCACCCGCTGGTATGCCGAGCATCCCGAGCATCGCATTAAACCCGGCTCGCTGCGCGGTGCGGACCTCGTTTTGAACTGGGCAGAGCCCGAAGTGCGTGCGCAGAAGCTCGCCATGCTCCGCGAACTCATCGAGAACTACGACCTCGACGGCCTCGAACTCGATTTCCTGCGCTTCTACAGCTACTTCCGCCCCGAAACGCCGCTGGAGCAACGCCGCGCCATCATGACGAACTTCGTCCAAAACCTGCGAAAGCTCCTCGGGCCGAAAAAATGGCTCTGCGCCCGTGTGCCGTGCTATTTGACCGCTTTGGACGAACTCGGCCTCGACTTGAAAGCCCTTGTCGCCGCCGGTCTTGATATGGTGAACGCCTCCGCCCACTACTTCACCACCCAGCAGCACGATCTCGCCGCCATTCGGAAAATGACGACCGGTGCCTCGCTCTACTTCGAGCTTTGCCACACCATCTGGAAAGGCGACAAAGTGCAGGCCGGCTATGACGTGTTTCCCTTCCGCCGCGCCACTCGCGAGCATCTGCACACCTCCGCGCATCTCGCCTTTGCACGTGGAGCCGACGGCATCAGCCTCTTCAACTTCGCCTACTGCCGCCAGCACGGTCAGGGAGAAGGTCGCGGCGAATTCGGCGAACCGCCGTTTGAAGCACTTAAAGCGCTGCGAGAGCCTCAAGCACTTGCCAAACAGCCGCAGCATTGGTTCATCGCGAGCGGTTGGCGTTCACCCGGTGCCCAACCGCTGCCCGTGCCGAGAAAACTGGAACTGAACAAGCCTGCGAAGTTCAACTTCGATCTCGCGTCGCCTCATGGCGGGGCTCGGGTGCGCATTCAGACAGATCGGACCGATCCGACCGATCTAGTGGCTCACTTCAACGGCGAAGCCATTTCCCCAACCGATGACGTCTCCGAGCCATTCGCCGTGCCTTATCCCTCCATGCTCGGGAAGCCGGAAGAACTCCGCGCATGGCTCATTCCCGCCCGTTTGCTCCGTGAAGGCAAAAATAGCCTCGAAGTGACGCAAACTGACGGAGAGCCGGCGACGATCGTGTTCGTTGATCTGGCATGTCCTGCCTCCGCCTCCTGATTTGCCTCAGTTTCTATACCCTCGTCGCCGCCGAGACGCTCCAGACGGACCTACTCAGCGTCGGTGGCACCGAGTCCGGATGGGCGGCGGCGATTCAAGCGGCGCGGATGGGACTGAAGTCGATCACGGTCGTGGGTCCGTCTGAAGCCCGATGACGCCGATGCGGATGGCGTTCCCGATTTGAATGATCCGCAGCCGTTTGGTGCGTTGGAGCGACGATTTTAGACAATTGAGTGTGGCAGGCAGCCGAATGATGAGCACTACATCGGAATGAAAAAAGTCTGGCCATTTAATGAAGCTGCCAACACCGCGACATTTGTGTCCAAGCATCTCTTTTCAGGCGATCCTATCTGCTACGCCTACCATGATTGGGACGATTGCTCGTGGCAGTTCTTACCCAACAGGGGCACCCAACAATCCGATGCGATGTTGGTGTGTTTAGAGGAAGTTTATAAACTCGACAAGTCCATCGGTGAACTGGCTGATTTGCCCCCTGGCTGGATGGCGAAACGAGAGGGGCCTAGTTTACCGTGGTCACGTTCAAAGAATCATCCTTATCCAGTCTTTGCCGATCATGGCTTCTATCTGGATGATGCGACAGAATACGAACGCCTCTACCCTGACATCTACCAGATCCCCAAAGAGGAAGATCGGAAAAATTTGAGAGTGGGCGATTTGGTAAAGCTGATTTTCCGTTTCGCGGACGAATGGTCGCCCAGAAAGGACAATGAATGTGAAAGAATGTGGGTGGAGGTGCTCGCTGCGGATGAAGAAGAACTGAACTACCAAGGGAAGCTGCTCAACACACCACGCCTACATTCAGCGATTGGTGAAGGTCACGAACTTTGGTTTCACCCCCTTCATGTCTTTTCCTTAGAAAGAGCAGAAGACCAGATCGGCTAAAGCCTGCACTCCAACTCATGAAATTGTTCCTTTTCCTGCTCGTCGTCAGCTCGCTTCATGCCGCCGAGCCCTCCTCAGTTGACGCCGTGCTCCAAAGAACGGTGGATCGCGCCCGCATTCTCTCCCAGGTGAGATGGACGCCTGTCGCTGGGACGATGCCGAACCGGAAAGGCGGGTTCTTTGAGGCGGGGAAGGAGAACATCGGCGTGCCTTACTCCAGCGTGCGGTCGGAGGGGCGCTACATTGGTTTTGATATCGGATTGCGCACGTTCCTGGCAGCGGTGGAGAATCCGCAGAGCGTGCTCTACACGGAGAACCTCACAGGCAAGGTCTCGAACGCTGCAGCCTACTACGGCAGCGTTTGCTCCGCCTACACCAGCTACGCGCTGGGCTGCGGGATCTGGGAGGTGAGTCGTCGCTA
>JBILVU010000163.1:0-11462 GCA_044370285.1 Prosthecobacter sp. | reverse complement strand
GAACCTGTGACCCCTACCATGTCAAGGTAATGCTCTACCACTGAGCTAACCGCGCGAAGTCGTTGGGGCCGAGTGTATAGGCGGCTGCTCGCGGGGAATCAACCGGTTTTCTGGGCGATTTGAGACGGCCAGTGGGGCGGCAAAACCGGTCTTCGGGCGGCGTAGAAGGTTCATGCAGCCTCGAATCCTTCGCGCCGCCCTCTTTTGCGCTTCCACCTTGCTCGCCGCACCTCCGGGGGCCACGCCGCTGTCACCTCCGGCTCCGCCAAAGTCCCTCGCGCCGCATGTTCCGGCGAACTGGAAGGCCGGCGTGGCCACGCTGAAGGTCACGCCGCAAAAGATGCTATGGATGGCTGGCTATGCCGGGAGGAAAAAACCGGCCGAGGGCAAGGTGCAGGAGCTTTTTGCGAAGGCTCTAGCCCTCCAGGACGAGCAGGGGAACAAGCTCGTTTTCGTCACGCTGGATCTCATCGGCGTGCCGCAGCTCATGCGTCGAGCGGTGGCGGCAGAGGCGGAAAAGCAGTTCAAGCTCCCGCAGGCCAATCTGGTCATGAATGCCTCGCACACCCACAGTGGGCCGTCCCTTCGCACGACGCCGCTGACGGAAAAAGACGATCAAAGAGCCCGCGATGCCTGGGAATACACGCAGAAGCTGCAAAGCGATCTCGTGGCGCTCATCGGCAAAGCTTTGACCGACATGCAACCGGCCCGCCTCACCTGGAACAAGGCCCGCTGCGGATTCGCGATGAATCGCCGTCGTGACTATACGCTGCCGCCGGATCATCCGAATGCGAACAAGGCTCCGAATCCGAACGGTCCGGTCGATCACGAGGTGCCGGCACTGCGTGTGGAAGCCCCGGACGGCACGCTGAAGGCCACGCTCTTTGGGTATGCCTGCCACAACACCTCGCTCGGCTTTTACAACTGGTGCGGCGACTACGCGGGCTTCGCGCAGGAATACCTTCAGGAGCATCGCCCGGGCTTCACCGCCTTGTTTTTGATGGGCTGCGGCGGCGATCAGAATCCGTATCCGCGACGCAGCGATGTCGTGCCGGGTGTCACCGACCTGGAACTCTCCATGCAGCATGGTCGCTCGCTCTCGAATGCCGTCGAGATGGCGCTCAGTGTGAATCCGCGTGCCGTCGCCGGGCCGATCCGTGCCGCGTATGAGGAGATCAAGCTTAGCTACGCCAACAAGAATCGAGGAGACCACGATTACCCCGTGCAGGTGATCAAGATCGGCAAAGATCTGACCTTCATCACGCTCGGCAGCGAGGTCGTGGTGGATTACTCGCTTCGCTTCAAACGCGAATTCGCGGGCGAGGCAGGCGTGTGGGTCGCCGGTTACTCGAACGACTACACCGGCTACATGCCGAGCCTCCGCGTGCTCAAAGAAGGCGGCTACGAAGCCGCTGCCGGATGGGCCGAGGATGTCGAGGACCGCATCGCGAAGAAGGTGCACGAACTGCACGACAAGCTGTAAGCGCATTCGCCAGAATGCGGGAACCCCTCGTTCTGGCGAACGATCCTACTCCGGCTTCACCAAGCTCTTGCTGCCTTGCGCTGTGACCTCATACCATCCGGGGAAACCACGCCACGAGACTTTGCCCTTCGCGTCGGTTTTCAAACGGACCTCTGTGTGCCACTTCCGGCTGATCCATTCTTCCAAAACCTCGCCGCGAGGGCGGATGGACCAGTCTTTGGACCATGAAGCGGCCTCTGCCTTCCAGTGAGCGCCTTCCCAGAAACCCCACAGCAGAAAACTCGTGTAAGCCGGATGGCTGAATACGGCGATGAGCGCATCCCGCGTGTAGTCGGCGGCCAGTTTTTCGTCTTCGGTGGTCACGACGTCGAACTCGGTGATGGACTGATGCGGCATAATCTTCGCAAACTGATCCGTCACGGCCAGCAGATGTTCAGGAGAAGGCAGGTAGCTCTCGTGAAAGTGTGCTTGATTGCCGAGGCCAGCCACGGTGAAACCATCGGCGTTTAGCTTTTCGATGTAGGTGAAGGTGTCATCGCACTGCGGACCGGGACGGAAGACCTGATCCTCGTTGATGAAGAAAGGCAACTTCGTGAGCGAGCGAGCCAGCGTGAAGACCTCGCGGTCGAGCTTTTCGAGGCCGGGACGCTTGTTCAGCATGTCAGCACCACCCCAGGCGATGGGATGGTTGATCACATCCCACTCGATGACGCGCTCCTTCACGAAGGCCATGCGCTCTTTGACGCTGTCGAGCGTGCGCTGGCGGATCTCGGCGTTGTCTTTAATGCCTTGCAGATTGAAGGGCGTGGCCACCTGCATGAGATAATGCCCACGCACATTGATGTGGCGCTCAGACAGCCATTGGAAGGCGCTGTCGATCTCCGCATTGCGTTTGGCTTTTCGGTCATCCTTGAAGTCAGGAGCCCAGTTGCCGTCTTTGAGGTCGTTTTCGAAAACGACGATGCTGAAGAGCTTTTCCACGATTTCGCGGTAGCGGCGATCATCCTCGCTTTCGCCGCTGAAACGCTTGGCCACCACGGCGGAGCCGAAACCGAAGGCGTGACGCCGCAGCGAGAGTTTCACCTCCGTTTCAGCCAGTGGCTGGCCGCCAGCGTCCTTCACAATCATCGACAAATCCTTCTTCCGATGCTGCTCGATGCGTTCCAGTGCTGCTTTGCGCCACGGCGCATCTGGATCGCGGCCTGCGTAAGTGCGTTTGATGAGTTTCGCCTTGGGAAACAAGGACACGTCCATCGTCGCGGGATACTTCAGCACGCGGATGCTCTCTACCTCGATGCTTTGCTCCTTGTGTCCGCACAGCAGTACGACTGCCGCTTTGTCCGCAGGCACCGCATCCTCCGTCACAAACACCACCGGCTGCTCCGTCCACTCCCGATGAATGCCCACGCCAATCGTCGGTCCAAACGCCGTGTAAGGCGCAGCTTTGAGTTGAAGCTTCGCCAGCACATCACCCGATTCCGCAGCACCCACGACACGCGCTTTGATGATGGCTAGCACACGTTCTTTCTTGGCGATCTCAGACGCAACTGAAGCCCTGAACTGCGCTGCAAAAGCCTTTGCCGGGTCCGCCTTCGTGATCGTGATGCGTTTCCCGATTTCCAGCGCCTCCACCTTGCCCACCGCCGCCGAAGCACTCGCCTGAAGCGCCGCCTCACCACGCACATCCGTGCCTTCTGGTGGCAGGTCGAGAGCTAGGGCTGAGGAAACAAAGAGCGACAGTATCAAGAACTTCATGGCGAACTTCTGTGGCTTGTTTTGGTGTCACTGACAAATGCCAAGGTGCTGACGGCGTATAGTTTGAATGCGACTCATCGCCTTTCTCTTCCTCGCTCTCTCCAGCTTTGCCGCTGAAGCACCGCTTTCACTGACTCTTCAAAGCCGCTCTGCCACGGGCAGGGCCGTGCTGGTGAAAGAGCAATGGCTGCCTTCTCGCACGGCCATCATCGTGTGTGACATGTGGGACCTGCATCACTGCAAAAACGCGGTGACGCGTGAAGGCGAGATGGCTCCGAGGTTCAATGAGGTGCTCGAAAAGGCCCGCGCGGCGGGTGCGCTCATCATTCATGCTCCCAGCTCCTGCATGAAGGCCTACGAAGGCACGGCGGCACGCGAGCGGGCGAAGGCGGCCCCTGCTGCGCCGCGTTTGCCGGACAAGATCGGCGAGTGGTGCAAACAGATCCCCGCTGAGGAACTGGCGGTGTATCCTTTGGACCAAAGCGATGGTGGCGAGGACGATGATCCCGCTGAGCATGCCGAGTGGGCGAAGGAACTCGAAGCCAAGGGCCTCAATCCCAAAGCGCCGTGGACGAAACAGATCGACGTGCTGCGCATCGACCAGGCCAAGGACGCCATCAGCGACAGCGGCGTGGAGATTTGGAACCTCCTTGAATCGCGAAACATCGACAACGTCATCCTCATGGGTGTGCACTTGAATATGTGCGTGAGCGGTCGCCCCTTTGGCCTGCGGCAGATGGCGAAGAACGGCAAGCATGTCGTGCTGATGCGTGACATGACCGACACGATGTATAACCCCGCCCGCTGGCCCTTCGTGAGCCACACACGCGGCACCGAGCTTTTCACACAGCATGTCGAGCGGCTCATCTGCTCCACCATCACCTCGGATCAGCTCATCGGCGGCCAGCCCTTTGCCTTTAGCGAGGCTACCGCAGGTAGAAAACGCCTCCAAATCATCCTCCTCGGCGACAGCACCACCGAGGCGAGCATGCCGAAGAAATTCGCGCCCGACGAGCCGCAGTTCGAGGACATGCTCCGCGTCAAACTCGCCACCGAGGGCGATCTTCCGCCGTGTGATGTGTACAACGAAGGCGTCAGCGGCGAGTTCATCCGCCGTCTGCTGGACACCCGCTACGACAAAGCCGTGAAGACAAAGCCACAGGCCGATTTCATCTTCATCCGCTATGGGCTCAATGATGCCGCGAAGGTCAAAGACTTCAAAACCGCCTTCCCGAAGGATTTTCGTGAGCTGCTCCAGCGCCTCCGCCGAGACCACCCCAAGGCCCTGCTCATCCCGATGACCGCCATTCCCTATGCGCTCGACAATCTGCACGAGGACATCAATGCCCTCATCAAACAGATCGCCGCCGAGGAAAAGCTCACGCTCTTCGACATCGCCCCACGCTACCTCGCCGAGCTGAAAAAGAACCCCGACGGCCTCAACTACCGCCGTTTCCCGCTTTCGAAGATCCCCGAAAAGCTGCGTCCGCTTGCCACACCCTACATTGTGACCGAGGCCAACGATCCGAAGGTCGTCGTGCTCGACAACCGCCTCGATGGCGTCTTCGGCCACCTCCCCGGCTGGGCCGGTGACCGCCATCCGAATCTGGCTGGTTACAACGTCATCGCCGACGAGACGGCGAAGTGGCTCGCGCCGGTGATTCGAGGCGCACGCTGAGTGTGCTCAAACTTTGGCCTTGAGCTCAGCGAAGATGAGTCGGCCTGCGGTGGTGTTGTGGGCACCGCAGACGACGACCTGAACCGTTTGCCCGAGGAGGGCGGCGGCTTGGTTCACGACGATCATGGTGCCGTTGTCGAGGTATCCCACGGCCTGATGTTTGTCTTTGCCGGTTTTGGTGAGGGCGAGCGTGAGTTCATCTCCCACGCCGAGTTCGACCGTGAGGGCGGTGGTGAGTTCAGGAAAGCTCAGCACGGTGATGCCGCGAAGGCGGGCGACCTTGGCGAGGCCTTCATCATTGGTGAGGAGGCGGGCATTCACCTCGCGAGCGAGCGAGACGAGTCGTGCATCGACGGGCAGATCGGCTCCACTGGCATTCTCATGCACCGAAATGCGTGCATCGGGCAGCCCACGGAGCTTTTCGATCAATTCCAGGCCTCGGTTCCCTTTGTGCGAGGTGATGGCGTCCTCGGATTCAGACAGGCGCTGAAGCTCATCGAGCACGAACCGAGGCACCACGACGGTGCCGCTGAGGAAACCGGTGCCGAGGAGGCGGAGCACGCGGCTGTCACCAGCCACGCTGAGATCGAGCACCACGGGTTCGCCCTCGGAGCCTTCGCGGCGAAAGCGCACGAAAGGGATGAGGAAGGCAAAGTGATCACGATCACTGCGCAGCGCAAAGCTGATGCCGAGAAAAGCCAGCGAGCCGTAGATGCAGACCTCCACAATGGTGCGGAGCATCTCGGCATTGGGCTGATTTTGAAAGTAGGCGAGCTGGAAGATGCCGATGCGGGTGACCAGCCAGGCGCAAAAAAGCCCGATGGCGAGGCCCACTGTGGCGTGGGAGAAATCACGCAGCGAAAAGCGAGCAAAGACGATGTCGAGACCGAGGAGAATGCCCATGTAGGCAAGCCCCAGCAAAGCGCCCACCCAAGCTGGCTCCTCCATGCCGAGCGCGATGGCGATGCCGACGAAGACGGACATCGCAAAAAACAGCGAACGAACCAGGCGGATGGACCAGGAGGGCTTCATAAGCGCTCAGGCTCAGCCTCGCAGGCCCTGGGTGT
This sequence comes from Prosthecobacter sp., assembly GCA_044370285.1. GTDB lineage: Bacteria > Verrucomicrobiota > Verrucomicrobiia > Verrucomicrobiales > Verrucomicrobiaceae > Prosthecobacter. The sequence goes on along the minus strand of JBILVU010000163.1, from coordinate 5,479 downwards.
CCGCCAGTTTTGCACCGGTATAGATCATACCCGTCTGCGTCGTGCGGTTCAGGTTTGTGGCGATGAGGTCAGCTTCGGTGAAGTCCGAATCGGTGAGGTTCGAGCCTTCGAGATTGGCTCCGGAGAGGTCAGCACCACGAAAGCTGGCCCCGGTGAGGTTTGCATTGCGCAGAGAGACGCCGCCGAGATCGGCCCCGCTGAGGTTGGCTCCGGTGAAATTCACGCTGTCGAGATTCGCTCCGCTGAAATCGGCCTCGCTGAGGTTGGTGCCGGCCAGATTGGCTTTTGTCATCGTGGTGCCGATGAAGTGCGCTTTGGCGAGGTTGAGGTCGTTGAGGACGGCTCCGGCCAGATTCATGCCGGTTTCATTGAGGCGTCGGCCGGTTTTGTTATCGCCATCGAGCCACTGGGTATGGGCGAGGAGTTTTTCGTTCGTGATGCTTGCCATGGGTGTGCGGCACCATGGGAGGCGTGGGGGTGTGTGCAAATGGAGAAAGAGGGGTGGGGGCGGGGCAGGAGGTCAGAAGTCAGAAATGACCGCCACCTCTCACTACACCTCTAAACAGCCGAACCACCCAGATCTGGCTTCATGCGGCGGCGATGGGTGCGGACCATGTTCATCTCCTTGAGCTTGCGCTGGAGGGTGCGGCGGCTCATGCCGAGGAGTTCGGCGGCCACGGTGCGGTTGTTTCCGCTGCGCTGGAGGGCGGTGAGGATGAGCTGGTGCTCGGCTTCTTCGACATCGAGATCGCTTTTGGCCTGCGGGGCGGCTTCGGGAGGTGCTTCGGCAGCGGGGGCTTTGCGCACCCAAAGGCCGCCGGGGTTCAAAAGGTAGGCAGGGAGGTGTTTAAGCATCACGCGGCTGCTGTTGCTCATGACCACGCCATGCTCGATGGCGCTACGCAGCTCACGGATGTTCCCCGGCCAGTCGTATTTCATCATCGCGGGCAGGGCGTCATCGCCGAGGGCTTTATAGGTCTTGCCGTTGGCCTTGGCGAGTTCCTTCAAAAAGTGATCGGCCAGCACGGCGATGTCGCTTTTCCGGTCTCGCAGCGGCGGCAGGTGCAGCGTGACGACGCGGAGACGCCAGTAGAGGTCTTCGCGAAATTTGCCTTCCTCGACCATCTTGGCGAGGTTGCGGTTCGTGGCGGCGATGACGCGGACGTTGATGGAGATGGGCTTGCTGCTGCCGACGCGTTCGATGGTTTGCTCGCCGAGGGCGCGGAGAAGTTTTACCTGCGTGCTGGCGTCGATTTCGCCGATCTCATCAAGAAAGAGCGTGCCGCCATTGGCCTGCTCGAAGCGGCCGATGCGGCGCTCCTGGGCTCCGGTGAAGGAGCCTTTCTCATGGCCAAAGAGTTCGCTTTCGAGGATCTGCGGAGAAAGGGCCGCGCAATGCACGGCGACGATGTTCGCCTTCGGGCGGCCGCTAAGGTTGTGGATGGCTCGGGCCACGAGTTCTTTGCCGGTGCCGCTTTCACCTTCGATGAGCACGGTGGCTCGGGAGGGGGCCACCTGCTGGATGGTATCCATGATGGGCTTCATGACCTCGGCCTGGCCCAAAATGCCCTCGATGGAGAATTTCCGCTCTACCTGCTGCTTCAGCGCCACGTTTTCGTGTTCCAGCGTGCGGCTGCGGAGGGCTCTTTTGATCAAAAGCTCCACTTCATCGAGGTTCAGCGGCTTGGTGACAAAGTGGTAGGCCCCCCGGCGCATGGCCTCCACGGCGGTATCCACGCTGCCGTAAGCGGTCATCATGATGCAGACGGGCGGCTTCGGCAGGGCGAGGGCGGCTTCGAGTAGCTTCATGCCATCGTCTTCGCCGAGGCGGAGATCGGTGAGCATCACATCGATGCGGTCATTGCGGAGGTATTCCATGGCCTCGGCCGCGTTGGAGGCGACATAGCAATCAAAATCATCCTCCAACGACAGGCGCAATCCATCGCGGGTGTGCTTTTCATCATCGACGATGAGAACGGTGGCTTGGTCGTCCATAAGTGAAGGAATGGCACACTTAGGCGAAGCGATCCGCTTTCGGCAACGACGGGTTGCAGGGATTTTCGGCCGGGGAAGGGGAGGACGCGGCCCCTCATTCGGGTGGAGGCGGATGAAAGCATTGACGTTGTGTGTTATTTTATGGTAATTATATAATAATTGGGCCAAAAGCCCTTCCCACCATGCGCCTCCTCACCCTCACTCATACGATCGGACTGGCGGCTGCCTTGTTCGCCTCCGCTACTCTCCAGGCTCAGACGAACCGCCGCGGAGAAGCCTTCCCGCAGCAGAATCTGTCCCGCAATGGACGCTCGCAGGAGATTCCCGCCCTCCTCGGTGCCAGGCTCACCCAGGTGGCCGCTTGGTATGATCGCAGCGCCGCCGATTTCGTGAAGCTCTGCGCCCAGGAAAAAACGCTGCGCTCTGACCGCCAGGGACGCCTGCACTTTGTCTGCGAAGGCTTGCTTCCTTTGCAAAACGCAGTCGCTCAGGCCACCACCGCCTCCGGCAGCGGCACGGCTGCCGCTTTGACCTCCACCGAGATCTTTGCGCTGCATAGCAAGCCCGGTGCTTCGAAGGTCATCTACCTCGATTTCGATGGTCACACCACCACAGGCACCTCCTGGAACTCCGCTTTCACGGCCGGTGCGAACATCGTGACGCCGCCCTATTCCAATGACACCACGGTCAGCACCGCTTTCTCACAGGCGGAACTCGATAACATCCACTCCATCTGGCAGCGCGTGGCGGAAGACTACGCTCCCTTCGATGTGGATGTGACCACGCAGGACCCCGGTGTGGAGGCGCTGCGCAAAACGACCAGTACCGATGCGCAGTTCGGCGTCCGCGTGTGCATCGGCGGCAGCAGCTACGACTGGTATGGTGCCGGTGCCGGCGGCGTGGCGTATTTGAATTCCTTCACCTGGAACTCCGACACGCCTTGCTTCGTCTTCACCGCCCAGCTCGGCAATGGCAGCGCCAAATACACCGCCGAAGCCGTCAGCCATGAGGCGGGCCACACCTTCAATCTCAGTCACGACGGCCAAGTGGCGAGTGGCACCACAGCCGCCGTCGGTTACTACACCGGCCATGCCAACTGGGCCCCCATCATGGGCGTGGGCTACTACCAGGAAGTCAGCCAATGGAGCAAAGGCGATTACCCCTTGGCAAACAATCTCCAGGACGACACCGCCATCATCGCGGGCATCACCGGTTACCGCACCGATGCGCATGGAGACAGCATTGTGAATGCCACGCCGCTCACTGGCACCTCGCTGAGTGCCAGCGGCATCATCGAGCGCCGTGCGGACGCGGATCTCTTCTCCTTCCGCACCGGCGCAGGCCCGGTGAGCTTCTCGGCCGTGCCCGCCGCCCCCTCGCCGAATCTCGATCTCCAGCTCGCCCTTTACGATGGCCTTGGAAACCTCGTCACCTCCGCCAATCCGGCCACGCTGAATGCCTCGCTCAGCACCACGCTCACGCAGGGCACCTACTACCTCGCGGTGGATGGCGTGGGCACCGGCAGCCCGCTCACCGCTTACGATGACTACGGCAGCCTCGGGCAGTTCAGCCTCACCGGCAGCGTGGTCCCCTTCACGGGCATGGCCCCCATCGCCGTGGCAGATGCCTCCGCGCCCACCACGGGTGCCGCGCCGCTCGCGGTCAGCTTTTCTAGCACCGGCAGCTACGATCCCGATGGCACCCTCGCGGCCTACGATTGGGATTTCGGTGATGGCACCACGTCCACCGGCGCCAATCCGGTGAAGAGCTATACCAATCCCGGCACCTACACCGCCTCCCTCGTCGTGGTGGATAATTCCGGCCTCTCCTCCGTGGCGGATACCGTCGTCATCGTCGTGCAGAGCAACAACGTCGTCTATGTGGGCAACCTCACCATGACGCTCAGCAGCACGAGGCAGGGTTACTCGGCCACGGCCACCGTCACGGTGCGGAATCAAAGCGGTGCCCTCGTTTCCAATGCCACCGTCACTGGCCAGTGGAGCGGTCTCACCACGGGGACCGCCTCGAAAACCACCAACCGCAGCGGAAATGCCGCCTTCACCTCCAGCCGCACCAAGAATCGCGGCACCTTCACCTTCACCGTCACCGGCATCACACTTTCTGGGCACACCTATGTGCCCACGCGGAATGTGAGGACCAGTGCCAGCATCGCCACGCCTTGATGGCTAGAGCCTCACGCAAAACGCACGAAATCCTCGTTCTGGCGAGACTGTGTCAAAACTCTCTTGATGAAGTCATAACTGGCGACATCGAGGATGCATGGGCCAACACCTTCAGGGAGAGCAACGCGATCAAAACTGGCTTTTGCCGCCGAGCATTGAGGACTATGTCGCAGCGGACAACCCGGTGCGTGTCATGGAAGCCTTTGTCGAGGGGCTGGATCTGCCCGCGCTGGGTATCCGCACCACCCCGGCGGACACGGGGCGTCCATCCTACGCCCCAGCCGCCCTGCTCAAGCTCTACATTTACGCTTACCTCAACCGCGTGCGCTCCAGCCGTGAACTTGAGCGCCTGACCCACCGCAACCTGGAGGTCATCTGGCTGCTGCGCGGCCTGCGGCCCGACCACAAGACCATCAGCGAGTTCCGCCGCCATCACAAAAGCGCCTTCCGGCAGGTGCTGCGCGAGTTCAACCTGCTGTGCCGCGAGCTCAAGCTCTTCGGTGCCGAACTGGTGGCCCTAGATGGCAGCGTGTTCAAAGCAGTGAACTCACGCGAACACAACTTCACCCTGGAAAAACTCAGTAACCTCATCCGCCTGGTGGACACCGGCATTGATCGTTACCTCAAGGAGCTGGAGCTGGCCGACAGCCAGAGTAGCGCCGCCCCGCTGGGCGGTAGCAGCGGCAAGGCCGGGGAGCTGCGCGAAAAGCTCGAGCAACTGCGCACCACACGCCAGCGACACGAGGCCATGCTCCAGCAGCTCCAGGAGCAGGAGCGCACCCAGCTCTCCTTGGTGGATGCCGACTCTCGCCTGATGAAAAAGAGCACCAGCAGCGACAGCATCGTCGGCTACAACGTGCAGAGCGTGGTGGATGCCGCTCACCATCTCATCGTCGAAGTGGAGGCCACCACGCAGGGCAACGACTTCGGCCAGCTCAATACCATGGCGCAGCAGGCACGCCAGCAGCTCGGCGTTGAAGAACTCACCGTCGTCGCCGATGCGGGCTACCACGCCATCGCCGATCTGCGCGAAGCCGAGCAACAGGGCATCCGCGCCCATGTGCCCGAACAGCGCAAAGCCAGCCCGCAGGCCGGACTGCTGGGTAAGGAAGCCTTCCGCTACGACGCCGCCAAGGATGAATATGAATGTCCCGGCGGACGACGACTCAACCGCCACAGCGACAGCGAGCAGCGGGGCCAGAAGCAGCATGTCTATTACAATACCCAAGCATGTGCCGCATGCCCCCTGCGCCAGCGCTGCACCACAGGGCGTTACCGCAAAATCAAACACCTGGAAGGGC
>JBILVU010000162.1:0-11517 GCA_044370285.1 Prosthecobacter sp. | reverse complement strand
GACCATTTGGCGAGCGTGGGATCGCCCTTCTTGCCCGGATTCGACTGCTGCCACTCAAAGTGCGACTTCATTGGCCCGTGGCAGGCCTCGCAACTGACCGTCATCTCCGCCATCGAGGTATGGTAGCTGTCCTTGGCCACGTCGTAGTTTTTGCGCAGCCTTGTGTTGTGGCATGACGCACACATTTGATTCCACACCATGCCGCGACCGGTCCAATGGCCCCACTCGCCAGGCTTGCGATCCTCGTCGCCATACACGTTGAACCAGTCGCCCTTGTGCGGATCAAAGCAGGCCTCCATCGCCTGGAGCCTGCCGCTGCCGCCATCGACCAAATACTGCCGCAGCGGATCATGCCCGATCACGCGTTCGACTTTGTATGGTGCGATCTTGTCTCCAAATCCCAACGCTGTGAGCACATACTCCGCCTCCTTCTTTGCCGCCTCGGTGGTCTGCGAACCATGTTTGAAGGTCTGCGTCGGCACAAACGCCGTCTCATCCAGCTTCGCCTCCGGCTTCCGCTCCGCCAACCCATGATGCGACTCCTTCCACTTCGCGAACTGTTCTGGATGACATCCCGCACAGCTCATCCCCCCGGCATATTGAGCGAAGACGACTTTCTCATCTGGCATCACATAAGGCTCAGGAGCTTTCTTCACCGCCGTCACAGGCACCTCGGTGTATTCTTTGCCGCAGCTCGCCAGCACCATCGCCACGCTGAGGTAGATCAATACCTTCCACCAAGGCTGGCTGGCTGTGCGAGAGGAATTTCGAGGCATGAGTGAGCGAAGCTAAAGGTGGGCCGGATTCACTTCAAGGTTTCATCCCACGGCGGTAGTCGCCACGGCTGAAAAACTTCTCCAGCCAGACGTAAAAGATGATGAAAAGGTAGCGGCTGCCCATTTCGCGGATTTTGAGCTTGGCGATGCCGGTGGTGCGGTTCTTCCAGGAGATGGGCGTAATGGTCCAGGTGTAACCGCGGACGATGGCTTTGAGTGGCAGCTCGACGAGGAGATTGAAATGCGGGGCGATGAGCGGGCGGCAGCCGTCGATGACCTCGCGCCGGTAGGCTTTGAAGGCGTTCGTGGTGTCGTTCAGGCGGATGGCGAAGATGAGGCGGATGAAGGTGTTCAGGAGGCGGTTGAGTGCCCACTTGATCGTGGGGTAGTCGTGAACGCTGCCGCCTTTGATGAAGCGGCTGCCGAAGACGCACTCATGGCCTTCGCACAGGAGGTCCCAGTAGCGCAGGAGGTCGTCCGGGCTGTCAGACTCATCGGCCATCATGATGGCCACGGCATCGCCGCGCATTTGATCGAGGCCGTGGATGAGGGCGAGGCCGATGCCATGCGGCGCAGGCTTGTCGAGCACGCGGAGCGCGGGCAGCTCGGCGGCGAGCGCATGCAGCAGCGGGGAGGTTTGATCGGTGCTGCCGTCGTTGATGACGAGGATCTCATGCGGGATGCCGCGGCTGGAGAGCTTGGCGGTCACATCGCGCACGGTGGAGCACACGCAGCCTTCCTCATTCCGGGCGGGAATGAGGATGCTAAAGAGCTGGGGCGGGCTGGCGGGCATGCGGGCGTTTACTTGGTGCGGAACGGTCGGCGTTGCTGATAACTTTTCGTTTCTTCCGCAAAGTTGGCGGATGGATTTTTTGCCTGGGCCTTGGCGAGCGTCTCCAAGGCCTCATCAAAGCGCTCCGTCTCGGCCAGTGCGGCCGCGAGGGAACGCAGCGCCTGCGCATCCTCGCCAGCAAGACGGGCGAACTCGACGGCACGCGTTCCATCTCGCAACGTGTCATCAGGCTGCGTGGCGAGCAGCCAGGCGTAGTTCGCGAGTGCGGCGGGATGATCGGGATGAGCGCGGAGCACTTCTTCAAAGCGCTGCGCGGCCTCTTTGGCGCGGCCAATTTGCAAAAGCAGAGCGGCAAGGTTGTTGCCAGCATCCCGCACACCGCCGAACGCGACCTCCTTTTCATAGGCGGCGATGGCTTGAGGCACTTCACCGAGGGCGAGGTGGCAGTTGGCGAGGTTGTAGTGGGCACCGGGCAGGCCGGGTTCGAGGTCCACGGCATGCTGGAGATGCTTTAGCGCTTCGCGAGGCTCGCCGGAGGCGAGATAAGCATTGCCGAGATTCATCCAGCCTCTGGCATACTGCGGGCGACGGTCGAGGCAGAGGCGGAAGTTCGTGATCGCCGCCTTCATGTCGCCCTCCTGCGCGAGGGCAAAGCCGAAGCCGTGTCGTGCGAGCCAGCTTTCGGGATTTTTCACCAGCACATCCTCCCAGTAGGTTTTCTGGCTCTCGTGCAGTCGAGCCCGCTCTCGCGTGAGGATCATCAACAGAGGCGCGAGAGCAAAGAACACCCAGCGCAGGTCTTTCGGCAAGGCAGCGAGGCCAGCGAAAAACGCGAGCGAAGCGGTGTAGGCCCAGCGATCTGCCACGGGACTGAAAAGCATGCCATAGACATTGAAGAAACCGAGCACGGGCAGCAGGGCGATCATGAAATAGAGCACACCAACAAGCGGACCGCGCCCCCAACGGCCTCGCTGCCAAAAAAGCACCAGCGGCACGATGAGCGTCAACATGGGCGGCAGCCATGACTGCCAGCGCACGGGATAGACGGAGCACAAATCGAGCGGCCAGAGCAGCTTGCTGGCATAAAACCAAGGCGCGTGCCCGGCGATGAAGAGCCGCTCGGAGAGCGTGGCATCGAAGTCCGCGCCTTTGGCTCCCACGACATGGGTTTCGAGTCGCATCACGAGCAGTCCCAACACCAGCGCAGCGATGAAATGTGGCACGAGCGGCAGCACATCACGCCGCCAACGAATCTGCCCATGCTGCCACCACACGATGAGGAGCAAGGCAGGCGGCAAAAAGAAGGCGCTGACCTTGGACAGCAAGGCAGCGAGGAAGAACACGAACGAACTCACCCGCCCGCCACGCAGCCAGCAAAGGGCCGCGGCGAGCATGAGCGCCATCGAGAGCACGTTTTTGCGCTCGGTGATCCAGGCGACGCTTTCCGCCATCATGGGATGTACGGCGAAGAGAAGAGCGGCGGGAAAGGCGAGCGGTAGTTTCAGCTTCTTCAACACACGCCAGAGCAACACGGCTGCGATGGTATGCAGCAGCACGTTTTCGACATGCAGCGGCATCAGCGAGCTGCCCCAGAGCTGGCGGTCGATCCAGAAGGAGGTGCCGGTGAGTGGGAAGTATTGCTGGAGGGCAGTGGGATCACGCCACATGCGCCAGAGGCCGGCGAGATCGCGGGTTAGTGGCTCGATCTCCTCCGTCCAATCGGAGTCATCCCAGAGCAGGCCGCCGTTCAATGCCGGAAAATAGGCGATGAAGGCGGTAAGAAGGATGAGCGCGGGTTTCCACCACGCGGCGATGGATTTGAAAAGGCGCACGAGAGGCTGCGATGCTACGCGGAAGAGAATCAGGTGCAAGACTGGCGGCTCCGCGCCAAGATGAAGGCTGCCTTTTCTCATGTCCCGCCGCAACCCCAAGCCCCCAACCGCCCTGCCCGCGCCTCGCGAGTGGCCGCGATGGCTGCCTGGCGCAGCTTTGATGGGGATGGCGCTGCTCGTTTATCTGCCATGCCTAAACGGTCCGCTCCTGTGGGATGACAAGAATTGGTTCGGTGCGATGGACTGGAATCTGCGCGGCTGGCAGGGCCTGTGGCGACTGTGGGCCGTGCCGGAGAGCATTCAGCAGTACTATCCCGTCACGGCGATGTCGTTCTGGATCGATCATCAGCTTTGGGGCAAATGGACGCTGCCTCCGCATCTGGAGAACGTGCTCATCCACGGAGCCTCGGCCGTGCTGTTTTGGAGGCTGCTGAAGCGTCTGCAAATTCGCGGTGCCTGGCTGGCGGCGGCGTTTTTTGCCGTGCATCCGGTGATGGTGGAGAGCGTGGCGTGGATGACGGAGCGGAAGAATGTGCTCTGCACCTTCTTTACCCTGCTGGCACTGCTGGCGCACGGCGCGGGCGCAGGCTGGTGGGAGTCGCCATGGAAAAACAAGGCCGTGAAGGCCGGGGCGATGGCGTTTGCCTGCTTCACGCTGGCCATGCTCTCCAAGGTGAGCGCGGCGGTGCTGCCCGGTGTGGTGCTGGTGATCGGCTGGTGGGTTTCCAAGCAGCTGCGATGGAAGGTGGAAGGCCTTCGCCTGCTGCCGTGGATCGTCGTCCTGATGCCGCTGGTGTGGCTCACCAATCGCATGGAGCAGGCGCAAGTAGTCGGTGGTGACTGGCTGCCTTCGTTGCCTTTCGCGGATCGCCTGCTGCTCGCGGGGCAGCTTCCGTGGTTCTATTTGGCGAAGCTGCTGTGGCCTGCGCAGTTGTGCGTGTTGTATGAGAAGTGGCCGCTGGCGGCGTGGCAGTGGATGGGCCTTGGCATGCTCGTGGTGATGCTGGCGGTGCTGGTGTGGCGTCGCTGGCATGGTGTGCTGGCGCTGGTGCTGCTGTTTCTCGGCACGCTATTTCCGCTGCTGGGCTTCTTTGAGGTGAATGGCATGAAGTATGCCTGGGCGGCGGATCGCTGGGCCTATCTGCCCGCGATGGCAGTTTGTATTGGAGTCGCGTTCTGGCTAGTGAGGCTGCCTCGCGGTGTTTCGGCCGCGTTGCTGATCGCCTGCGGTATGCTCACCTGGAGACAGGCGGGGCTTTATGCGAGCGTGGATGGCTTTTGGCAGGCTGCGGTGGCAGGGAGTGCCACGCCGTGGAAGGCACACAACGACTACGGCAGCCAGTTGATGGATGAGAAACGCCACGCCGAGGCGCGGACACATCTTGAGGCCGCGCTGAAGATTTATCCCGACTATGTCGCCGCGATGGTGAATCTTGCCAACGCCTTGCTGGAGCTCGGCTACCACGCCATGGCCATCGATTGGCTCGACCGGGCGATCACCCTTCATCCCGAGCGCTGTGCCGTGGCGCACTATAACAAGGCGATGGCCTTTGAGGTCATGAACCGGCCGAAGGATGCGGAGGCATCTTTGAAGGTGGCGGTCGCCCAAAAGCCGGATTTCTTCGCGGCTCACAACGAACTGGGAAACCTACTTCTCGTCACAGGCCAATACGAGGAGGCTCGGGCGTCCTTCATGAAGCTGCTGGAATTGCGCCCCGGTGATGCGAACGGCCTTACCTCCATCGGTAACATCCACTTTTTCCAAGGCGAGAGCGGCCGGGCACTGGGTTACTTCAAAGAGGCCCTCGAAAGCGATCCCGACATGACGAGCACACTGGCAAACACCGCGTGGATTATGGCCACCGCGGCCGATGAAACGCTGCGCGATGCCCCGACCGCCCTTCAGCATGCGTCGCGGGCCACGGAACTCTCGAAACGTGGCGACCCGAGCATCCTTCAAGTGCTCGCCGGAGCGCAAGCGGCCGCCGGCGAGTTCGATCAGGCCGTGGCGACGGCCATCGAGGCGGTGAAACTCGCCCGAGCCAAGGGCAAAGAAGGTCTCGCGACGAGCATCGAGGCCATGCAGCGGCAGTTTGAGCAAAAGCAGCCTTACCGGCAGTCGCGATAGTCTTGCCAAATGAGATGGAACCTCTAGTCTCGCGGCCCCAATCACCATGAAGACCGTCATCATCACCGGCTCCTGCGGCCTTGTCGGCTCCGAGGCGGCTCTCCGCCTGCACGCGGAGGGCTGGCGCATCGTCGGCATCGACAACGACATGCGCCGCTACTTTTTCGGCGATGATGCCTCGACGAATCCGCAGCGCCTGCGACTCGAAAAAGCGCTCACGAACTACCACCATCACTCGCTCGACATCCGCGACATGGCAGCAGTGGAAAAGGTCTTCACCACTTATGCGGGCGAAATCGGCGCGGTGATTCACACAGCGGCGCAGCCTTCGCATGATTGGGCCGTGCATGAGCCGCTGACGGATTTCGGTGTGAATGCCACCGGCACACTCCACCTGCTCGAAGCCACGCGGAATCACGCCAAGGACGTGCCGTTCATCTTCACCAGCACGAGCAAGGTGTATGGCGATACGCCAAACACGCTCCCGTTCGTCGAGCTGGAGACCCGCTGGGACATTGATGAGAGCCATCCGTTTCACGCCCGCGGCATCGACGAGACGATGAGCATCGATGGATGCCTGCATTCCATCTTTGGCGCCAGCAAGGTGGCCGCGGATGTGATGGTGCAGGAATACGGTCGCTACTTTGGCATGAAGACGAGCTGCTTCCGCCCCGGCTGCCTCACCGGCCCGGCGCATGCGGGTGCAGAGCTGCACGGCTTCCTCGCCTGGCTGATGAAATGCACCGCCACCGGGCGGCCCTACACGGTCTTCGGCTACAAGGGCAAGCAGGTGCGCGACAACATCCACAGCGCCGATTTGATCGACGCCTTTGTGCATTTCATCGCCGCACCAACGAGCGGTCAAGTGTACAACATCGGTGCCTCCCGCGAGGCGGCCTGCTCAATGATCGAGGGCATCCAACTCTGCGAGGAGATCAGCGGCCAAAAGCTCGCCTGGACCTACAAAGACGAAAACCGCATCGGCGATCACATCTGGTGGATCGGCTCACCAGCCAAGTTTGAGGCCCACTACCCCGCATGGAAACGCCGCTATGGCCTGCGTGAGATCCTGACGGAGATCCATGATGCCTGTGTGGCGGAAAAGTGAGTGCATGAATGCGCCTCGGTCCTCGTTTGGAGGCGTCATGCGCCCCCTCGCCTTCCTTTTTCTCGTCTCGTCCGCTTTTGCCGCCGAATTGCCTGATCCGGAGGCTGTCACTGCTGCCATGAAAAAGGCCGTGACCTATGCTCACACGCATCTGGCGCGTGAAGGCGGCTATGCCTCGTCGTATGACAAGGAAGGCAAAATCGGCGAGGTGGAGCACGGCGAATCTCCCACGCTCATCTCGATCCAACCTCCCGGAACGACGACGATGGGGCTGGCCATGCTGCGGGCTTACCGGGCTACCGGTGACGAACATTTTCTCCAAGCGGCCCGCGATGCCGCAGGGGCCTTGATGAAGTGCCAGCTCGCCTCGGGAGGCTGGTACAGCGATTTTGATTTCGAGCCAGAGAAGGTGAAGCACTTTCACCTGCGCAGCCAGTGGGAGGCCGGAGACAAAGAGACGGGTAAACGCCGCAATCTCTCCACGCTGGATGACAACAAGACGCAATCCGCTCTCCTGCTGATGCTCGAGGTCTCCAACGAACCGGCCTTCAAAAACGACGAGGCTTTGAAAAAGGCGAAGAAGGCGGCCTTCGATGCCCTTCTGGCCGCGCAGGCTCCGTGCGGAGCGTGGCCCCAGCAGTTTGACGGCCCTGCCGATGACTCCGCGCCGGTGAAAAAAGCCAGCTATCCCGAGACCTGGAGCCGCACCTTCCCCAAGGAAAACTACACCAGCTACTACACGCTGAATGACGGAAACCTCAGTGAGATCGCCAAGATGCTCACTCGTGGTTACGAGTTGGAAAAAGATGAGCGCTATCTGGCGGCGCTAAAGAAGCTGGGAGACTTTCTCATCCTGGCGCAGATGCCTGAGCCGCAGCCCGTTTGGGCCATGCAATACAACCGTGACATGCATCCCGCTTGGGCGCGGAAGTTTGAGCCGCCCTCCGTCACCGCTTTCGAGAGTCTGGAGGCCATGGAGACATTGCACGATCTCTGGCTGCTCACCGGCGAGGACAAATACCTCGCTCCCATACAGGCGGCGCTGGCCTGGTATGAACGCTCGAAGCTGCCGGATGGCACCCACGCCCGCTTTTACGAGCTGAAGACGAACAAGCCGCTCTTTTTCGTGAAGGACACCTACGAGCTGACTTACGACGATGGCAATCTCCCCACGCATTACTCCTTCAAAGACGAGCGACAGGAAGATGTGGATGACTTCAAGGAACGTCTCGCCCAGCCTCGCGAGAAGTTGCTCGCCAAACTCGCTGGCCCACAGACGCCGAAGGAATGGATGAGCAGGGCCAAAGGTGTCGCTGACAAAGCTCGCCGGGCGCTGGAGGCACTCGACAGCGAGGGCCGCTGGTTGAAAGACGACCGCATCGATGGCTCGGAGTTCACCAAGAACCTCAATGCTTTGGCTTACTACCTCGATGCCGCTCGACAGGCCGCCAAGTAAGTGGCGGCTCAGAGCGTGATGCCCGTGCCAGGATGCGTGCGGACGGCTTCCTCGGTGATTTTGATCGCCTGATCCTGCAACGCCTCACCCAAATTTTGCTGCTGAAACTGCACGCGGCATTTTTTGCCATTCGCCTCGAAGCTCAGCCAGAAGTCGGTGGACTTGATGCGTTCGGAGGCGGCCTTCAGATCTTCCCAGCGGTAGTTGTTCGTGCCGGTGCGCTGGATTTCCGTGAGGCCACTGGCACTCAGGATGACCGAGTAGCCCAAGTTTCCCCAGCCGATCACGCCGAGCAGGAGTCCACCGCCTGCCAACAGCGCCCCCAGGACGATATAATGCAGCACGGCCTTGATGCGGCCCCAGCCGGTGCCGTAGCCGTATTCGAGAGCGAAGTATTTGACCCGCCCGTACATCACGGAAACGAGCACGACTCCCGCGAGGATGAGCAGCGGCCCCGCCGCGAGAAAGCCCGTGGTATAGACGGGGCTCACGGTGAGAGTAATCTCGGCACCCACGGCCTTTCCGACCGTCAAGAATTCGGTGGGCGTAGGCAGCAGATCGGCGAGCAGAGGATGAAACGGAGGCATGAGCAGAAAAAACGGGATGCCGGGAGGCCATCCGCAGCTAGCATGCCCCGGATTTCCCCTTCGACAACCCTCCATCCAAGCATGTTTCAGACCGGCCAGAAAGTTGTGTGCATCAATGACGAGTTCGCCCCCTGGGTGTACGACCTCTACCGTGCTCTCCCCAAAAAGGATCACACCTACACCATCCGCGCCATCGCCGTGGGCCGCTCGAATCCCAAGTTTGAGGTCAATGACGATGCCGAGATCAAGATGAAGGATGCGGATTTCGACATGCTCGTGCTCCTCGAAGAGCTCATCAATCCCGAGGACCCCCACTCCAGCGTGCGCCAGGAGCTCGGCTTCCGTGCCGAACGCTTTGCCCCCATGCTCACCGAGGATGTGGAAGAGGAAGCAGAGGCATGGGTCGATCCGCCCCGCCGCCGGGAGAAGGAGCTGGTGGAGATTTGAGGCCCGGAGATGGTTGCAAAGTTCCGCAAAGCCAGCCGGTGATGAGCCGTTTGTTCCAGCGTGAAGCTACCTCTCCTCGCGTTCTCGTTTTTTGCCGGCCCCAACCTGCTGTTGGCGGTCGATTTTGCCCGTGAAGTGCAGCCGCTGCTGGCGGAGCACTGCCTCGAATGCCATGGCCCAGATGATTCCAAAGGTGGCCTCGTGCTCACCAGTCGGGAGCTGGCGCTGAAAGCCCTCAAAAGCGGTGCCCATGGCATCGTGCCGGGGAAGCCGGACGAGAGCGAGATGATCACCCGACTGCTCTCCACCGATCCCGATGAGCAAATGCCGCCGCCGAAGCATCGCGAGAAGCATCCGGTCAAAACGCGTGACATCGAGGTGCTCAAAAAGTGGATCGCTGAAGGCGCGAAGTTTGAGCAGCACTGGGCGTACAAACCGGTCACGCGTCCGAAAGGCGATGGCATTGATGGCTTCATTCGCACCAAGCTGGCTGAAAACGGCCTCAAACCTTCGCCGCAGGCCGATCCGCTCACGCTGATCAAACGGGCCACCTACGATCTGCATGGTCTTCCGCCCTCACTGTCCGACTTGGCCGCCGCGTCCGACTGGTCCGACCAAAAATACGAAGCACTCATCGATCGCCTCCTTGCCTCCGAACGCTTCGGCGAGCGCTGGGGTAGGCATTGGCTCGATATGGCACGCTACGCGGACAGCGATGGCTACGAGAAGGATCGCCCGCGGCCGGACGCGTGGCGTTTTCGCGACTGGGTGATCCGAGCGATCAACGACGACATGCCGTTCGACCAGTTCACCATCGAGCAGCTCGCCGGAGATCTGCTGCCCGAGGCCACGCCAGAGCAGATCGTGGCCACCGCTTTCAATCGCCAAACGCTCACGAATACCGAGGGCGGCACGGATCAAGAACAGTTCCGCATCGAGGCATGCATGGATCGCACCGAGACGCTCGGCACGGTGTGGCTCGGCCTCACCGTCGGCTGCGCCCGCTGCCACACGCACAAGTATGACCAGATCACGCAGACCGAGTACTACCAGCTCTTCTCCTACTTCAACAATGGCGACGAAGTGAACCGCCAAGTGCCCACCTCACCCACTGAATGGGCGGCGTATGAAACGAAGAACGGTGATGCGGTGAAGAGGCTCATTCCGCTGCGCAAAGCCCTCGACGCCGCGAAAGCAGAACTGCCGGTGAAGCTGCCGGAGTGGGAAAAAGCCGTCAAAGAGCGCCTGGCGAAAGCCACAGCGGCCAAAGCCGCGCAGAAGTTTGAATCGCTACCCATCGCGGAAATGAAGGCCAAAGCCGCGAAACTCAAAAAGCAGCCCGATGGCTCTCTTTTGGCCGAAAACAAGGCTCCGAAGACCGATAGCTACACCTTGAGCATTCGGAGCCATGCCAAGCCAATCAGCGCTTTGCAGCTCGAAGTGCTTCCCGATGCTTCCCTGCCCTCCAATGGTCCCGGTCAGAACAAAAACGGCAATTTTGTGCTCACCAAGTTCTCGGCCTCGGTGGAGCAAAACAAGGCCCGCCGCGAGATCATCCTTCACTCGGCGAAAGCTGACTTTGAGCAGAAGACCTTCACCGCCGAAAAAGTACTCGATGCGGATGATCAAACCGGCTGGGCCATCTCCGGCGGCACTGGCAAAAGGCACACGCTCACGCTTCAACTGACCGAACCCCTCACGTTGAAAGCCGATGAGACGCTCGTGATCGTGCTGGAGCAGAATTACAAGCAGCTCGGCCATACCCTCGGGCACCTGCGCTTGCTCGCCGCGAGTGAAGAGACGGAGAACAGCATCGCGCCGGAGGCCGTTCGGAAGATTCTCAGTGAGGAACCGAAGCGTCGAAATCCTGTCGTGATCCAGCCGCTGTGGGATTGGCTGGCCAAGGTTGATCCCGAAGTCGTCGCTGCGGAAACCGCCTTGAAGCTGGCGGAGGCGAAACTGCCGAAACCGCCGCTCATGGACGTGCGAGTGATCTCCCAGCGAACCAACAACCCGCGCAAAACGAACCTGCTGCATCGCGGTGATTTCCTTCAACCTGCCGATGAAGTCACTCCGGGTGCCTTATCGACACTTCCGCCGCTCAAAGGCTCCTCGCGTCTCGATCTCGCCAAATGGCTCGTGAGTCAAAACAACCCGCTCACACCTCGCGTGACCGTGAACCACTTCTGGACGCGGCTCTTCGGCGAAGGCCTCGTGCATACCGTGGCGGATTTCGGCGTGCGTGGTGATGCTCCGACGCATCCCGAACTGCTCGATTGGCTGGCCGATGAATTCATGAAGCAAGGCTGGAGCCGGAAGAAGATCCTCAAGACGATCCTGATGTCGGCGACGTATCGGCAGAGTTCTGAGTTTGTAGTTCGGCCTTCAGG
>JBILVU010000159.1:0-11722 GCA_044370285.1 Prosthecobacter sp. | reverse complement strand
TGTCGGGCCTTCGCCGTTGCGGGCACGCGTCACGGCCTCGCGGGCCACGGCTTCCACGGCGAGCACATCGTTGCCATCCACTTCAAAGCTTGCGATACCATAAGCTGCTCCTCGCGCTGCCACGCTAGGATTGCCCGCAACGCTGGAGAACGGAACCTCGGTGGCGAACTGATTGTTCTCGCACACGAACAGCACAGGAAGCTTCCAGATGGTCGCCATGTTCAGGCCTTCGTGAAACGCGCCGTTGTTCGCCGCGCCATCACCGAAGAAGGCGACGCCGACGTTGCCCGTCTTCATGATCAAGGAACTGTAGCCAGCTCCGGTGGCTTGTAGGATGCAGGGGCCGACAATGCCGCTGGTGCCCATCATGCCAATCTCCGGTGCAAACAGATGCATGGAGCCTCCACGACCGCGCGAGCAGCCGGTCTCGCGGCCATAGAGTTCCGCCATGAGTTGGCGCGGTTCCATGCCTTTGGCGAGAGCATGACCGTGACCGCGATGCGTGCTGAAGACGGCGTCCGCTTCATGCAAATGCGCGCACACACCCGTGGCGATGGCTTCCTCGCCGACATAGGTGTGGCAGGCTCCGGGGATGAGCCCGCGCTGATGCGATTTTGCCAGGCGTTCCTCCACCATGCGAATCGTGAGCATGGTGCGGTAGAGCTGAAGGGGGGATGAGGTCATGAACGAGTGGAGTGATGGAGAAGTGGATTGATGGAGAAATGGAGAAGTTGAAGTGGTGCAGCACTCCATTGCTCCATCACTCCAGCCTGCGCGGTTTGAGACGTAGAAAGCTGATGATGATGCCGCCGACGATGAAGCAGGCGGCGAGGAAGTGGAGGCACTGCATTTCGCCGTAGCCGTGCGTGCGCAACCAGCCGGTGACGTGGTTGCCTGCGTAGCCTGCGAGGTTGGCACCCATGTTGATCAGACCGGTGGCCACGGCAGCGGCTGAGGCGGTGAGCGTGAGCGATGGCAGCGTCCAAAACGGTGCGATCCAGAAGAACGCGCCCAGCGCGGTGAGACAAAGCCAGATCATCTGTGTGCCAAAGCCCTGCCCCGGAATTGTGCTGCACAGGAGGAAGATGCCGGTGGCGACCATGCCGCCTGCGGCGTGCCATTTGCGATCTCCCGTGCGATCCGCCGTCTGGCCGGAGATGAGCACGCTGAGGATGCCGCAACTGTAGTAGAGACCACTGTAGAGCAGCGTCATTTGATCAGAGCCGCCAGAGAGATTCTTCACCGTCGTCGGCAACCAAAAGCTGAGTGCATAGCCACCGCTGTTGCCCACCAGAACGCCGACTACCAGCAGCCACACCGCTGGCAATCGCAGCGTCTGCCAGACGGATATTTTGCCAGTCGCTTCCTTTGCCGCCGCCTCGGCAGCGAGCACACCTTCGAGATGATCGCGCTCGGCTTGAGTGAGCCATTTTGCATTTCGTGGACGATCCGTGAGGCACGCGAGAACGACAAAGCCCAGCACCACCGCAGGCAGCCCCTCCACGATGAAAAGCCACTGCCAGCCATCGAGTCCGAACCACTTCACATCCAGCAGCATGGACGACACCGGCGCGCCGAGCGCAAGACTAAACGGCACGGCCACGAGCAAGCCCGACAGTGCCCGCGAGCGATCATTCTGCGCAAACCAGTGCGTGAAATACACGATGATGCCGGGAAAGAATCCCGCCTCCGCCACGCCGAGGAAGAACCGCGCCCAGTAGAACTGCGACGGCGTGTGCACGAAGGCCATCGCCGCCGAGATGAAGCCCCAGGTGATGAGAATGCGTGCGAACCACTTCCGCGCACTCCATCGTTCCACCAGCAGCGCGCCCGGAATCTCCAAGAACAGATAGCCGATGAAGAAAACGCCAATGCCGAAGCCGAAGACGTCCTCCGAAAATCCCAGCGCCTCGCCCATGCGCAGCTTGGCAAAGGCCACGTTCGCACGGTCGAGGTAAGAGATGATGTAGAGCAGGATGACCAAAGGCAGCACACGCCACGCGACCTTGCGGCGAAGAGCGACGGGATCGACTGGGGAGGAGGAGGTCATGGAGTGATGGGTGGTTGGTGTGATGGGGGCGGGCTTCATGCGCGCTGATTGGTTTGGGCTGCCGAAGGTCGTTTAAATCTGCCCCGAGCCGGAGGCTCGACAGAGATTAGCCGGTGGTGAAGCGAGCCTGAGCGAGCGCAACCACCGGATCGGTCGGCCAAAAGGATTGCGCTCCGGCAGGAGCGCGAGAAGCTCTGATGATGCCATCGACGCACCTCTCGCTTCATTACCACGTCGTGTTCAGCACGAAGAATCGTGAACCCTGGATTAACGGGGATGCCATTGACCGCGTTCACGCTTACATTGGCGGCACCGTCAGGAGCATCAACGGCATTGCTCATGCGGTAGGCGGTGTGTCCGACCATGTGCATGTCTTCATGGGGCTCCGTGCTACGCATTGCCTTGCGGACGTGATGCGTGAACTTAAAAGCGAATCGTCGAAATGGATTCACCGCGAACTGAACATGCCGTTCTTCGAGTGGCAGGAAGGTTATGGTGCCTTCACCGTGAGTGCGTCCCACATTGATGCGGTGCGTTCGTATGTTTTGAACCAGCCGGAGCATCACCGCGTGAAGACGTTTCAGGAAGAGTATCTGGCGATGTTGCAACGAGGCATGGTCGAATACGACGAACGGTATTTGTGGTGACGGTGAGGATGGGTGGATCGAATGTTTCTCGCGCTCCCTCCGGGGCGCGGTGCGTTTCGCCATGCCAACCGGTGGTTGCGCTCGCTTAGGCTCGCTCCACCACCGGCTAATCTCTGATGAGCCTCCGGCTCGGCTGAGAGTCTTGCGACACGGATGTTCGTTGCTCCCCACCTCGTGAATATTATCGCCGATGACCAGCGCCAACACAGGCCAAGAGACCTTCCGGCGCAGGGCGGGAGCATCGATGGCTGTGGAAGGTGCTTCGGGCATAGGACTACAGCTGAATGGTTATTCTTCCGCCACGACGGGATTGGTGAGTGCGCCGATCTTTTCGATGTCGATGGTCACGGTGTCTCCGGGTTGGAGAAAAACCGGCGGCTTCATGGCCGCACCGACACCTTGAGGCGTGCCGGTGAGGATGACGGTGCCAGGCAGCAGGGTGGTGCTGCCGCTGAGGAACTCGATGAGCGTAGGCACGTCGAAGATCATGTCGTTCGTGTTCGAATCCTGCATCGTTTTGCCATTGAGGATGGTCTGGATGCGCAGGGTGTTCGGGTCAGGAATTTCGTCCTTCAGCACGAGGCAGGGTCCCAGCGGGGCAAAGGTGTCAAAGGTCTTGCCACGGCACCATTGGCTGCCACAGCGCTTGATCTGCCAGTCGCGGGCGCTCACGTCGTTGGCGCAGGTGTAGCCGAGCACGTAGTCGAGCGCATTCGCCTTGGAGACGTTCTTGCAGGCCTTGCCGATGACGACAGCCAACTCGCACTCGTAGTCCACTTCATCGCTAGCGAGATGGCGGGGCAGGACGATGTCATCGCCCGGGTTTTGCACCGCGCCGGGGGATTTCATGAAGAGCACCGGATACTGCGGGATGGCGGCGTTGCTCTCCTCTGCGTGCTTGCGGTAGTTCAGGCCGATGCAAAAGATGGCCGTGGGCTGAAGCGGCGCGAGGAGCTTGCCCGGCGTGATGATTTCATCAGTGACGTTGAAGTCGCCGAAAAGATCGCCCTCGATGCGGCGGGCGGTGCCGTCGGGCTGAAGAGCTGCGTGCTGGATGGTGCCGTTGCTGGCTTGGTGGCGGATGAGTTTCATGAAAGGATGGATAGATTCGTTTAGTGCTTGGGTTGGACGTTGTAGCCGAGGTCTCGGAGCAGTGTGGCGAGGGTCTCGTGGAACTCTGCGGGCAAAGGAAGCACCGGGGGCGATGGATCGCCGACTTCGGGGCCTATCATGTTGAGTCCTGCCTTCATGACACTGAACCAATGGGCTCCGTCGCCTCCGTTGTGGTAGGCGCTAAACTGCAAGCGCATGAGTGGCGCAAGCTTGGCCCATATCTGCCTAGCGGAGACCAGATCCCCCTTCACCGAGATCGCTTGATAAAGCTTCACCGCAGCGGCTGGCACCATACTTGGGATACCGGAGATCCATCCATGGGCTCCATGGCAAAGCCCCTCAAAAGCTACCGAATCGATGCCCGCATAGACAGAGAGCTGCCCATCGGTCTCTTGTAGCAACGAGCAAATGCGGTCGGGCTCTGCATTGGACATCTTGACGCCTTTGATGGCACCCTCGCGGAAAAGTTGGGCAAGGTGCGAGGTGCGAAGATTCACCCCGGTCAGCGGAATATTGTGATAGAGGACCACCGGGATGGAAACGGCCTCTGCGATTCGCCGGAAGTGGTCCATGGTCTGGGCAGGTGTGGGTGCCATGTAATAAGGCGGCACGATGAGCAACGCATCCGCCCCCACGCTCTCCGCGTGCTTGGAGAGTTCGATGGTCAAACGCGTGGAGACATGATGGGTGCCCGCGACGATCGGCACCCTACCTGCGCAGGCTTCAATGGATGCTTCCATCACGCGCTTGCGGTCGTCTGATTCCATGCCGGCAAACTCTCCCGAACTGCCAAGCGGGGAAATGGCGCTGACGCCTTCGTCAATCAACCAGTCGATGTGTGGCTTGAGCCGGGCAAGGGCGAACGTGCCGTCCGCATTGAATGGAGTGATGGAAGAAGCGCAAACGCCGCGAAAGAGTGGCTTGTGCTTGGCTGGAGTGACGGTGTCAGGGTTGCTCATGGTGGTGTGTTGTTGACGGAATGATTGGTTGGTTAGTTTGGGGATGGAGTTGCAGCCGTTCTGTGGTTTCACGACTGGTTTTCTCGAACAGGGCAGCATGACCGGACTGCTTCAGGTCTTGGTCAAAGGTGGGGATCATTTGCCTCATGCGCTCCTGGCCTTCAGCACTGGCGAGCAGATGCGGCAGGCAGGTCTGAACGACCTCGAGCGCGATGTTCACCGAGACCGATGCGCCTGGCGATGCGCCCAGCAGCGCAGCGATCGAACGGTCTGCGGAGGAGAATACTTCGGTGCCGAAAGACACCGCGCCACGGTCAGCTTTCTTGATGGCCTGCACACGGATTCCCGCCTGCACGAGCGTCCAGTGTTCCGAGCGGGCATTGGGGTAAAACTCGCGCACGGCCTCCATGCGGCTCTCTAGGCTTTGCAGACCCTGGGTGATGAGATACTTCACCAGCGGGAGGTTTCGCATGCCGGTCTGCAGCAGCGCACCGAGATTGCGCGCGCGAATCGAGAGCGGCAGGTCGCTCCAGTGTCCGTGTTTGAGAAAACGCGTCGTCCATGAAGCAAACGGGCCGAAGAGAAGCTGGCGCTGGCCATTGAGTCTTCGCACATCGAGATGCCCCGCGCCGAGGCTGGGTGATGAGGGCGGCGTAGTGCCGTAAACCTTGGCTTCGTGACGTGCGCAGATCGAAGGCTCATCGCACACAAGCCACTGGCCGCCGATAGGAAATCCGCCAAGACCAGCGACTTCGGCGAGACCGGTGGATTGCAACAAAGGCAAGCTGCCACCGCCCGCGCCAACGAAGACGAACTTCGCACGTTGCTTGCGCTCTTCACCGGAAGCCATGCATCGTAGATCAAGATGCCATTCACCCAAACCGCGCTGGAGTTTCGTCACCTTCCATCCGGCGGCGATGCCACAATGCTCCTGCTGCGCTAGCCAGCCGCAAAGACGGCGGGCCAACAGACCGTAGTCCACCTCGGTGCCGGCACCGGAGGTGGCCGCGACTGGACAAGCATCGCGTCCTTCCATCACCAGCGGAGCCCACTGCTGGATCATCGACGAATCCGTCGTGAACGTCATGCTGCGGAAGAAATGATGCTCCGCCATCGCGGCGTGACGTGCACGCAAGAGGTCCACGTCTTCCCGACCCTTCACGAAGCAGACGTGCGGCACCGCATGGATGAAATCCGCAGCAGCTCCCACCATGCCTTCAGCAGTCGCTGAGCCCCAGAACTGCTTCGAGTGCTCGAACTGCTCAAATATGTGCAATGCCCTTGTGATCGGCACGCCACCGTTTGGATCGCGTGCCGGAGTGTAGCTGAGTTCGCAAATCCCGGCGTGCCCCGTGCCCGCGTTGTTCCAGCCGTTCGAGGCTTCATGTGCGAGTTCACTCGTGATCTCAACCATCTGGATGCGGAGCCGCGGATTGAGCCGCTTGAGCATCACAGCCAGCGTCGCGGACATGATGCCGCTGCCGACAAGCACGATGTCGGGGGCTTCGAGGATGCGGGCATCCATGTCCGGTGGTGTTGGCATCAGTTCAGGCGGCGGTTATCAGCACCAATGAGCGCCGATGGCCTCGACATGCACGGTATACAGACTGCGGCTCGCAGTCATGAACAGGCGATTGCGGCGTGGACCGCCGAAGCACACATTGCTGCACACTTCCGGCAGCACGATCTGGCCGATGCGTTTGCCCTCGGGTGAGAAGATCTGCACGCCATCGTAGCCTTCGCCCACCCAACCGGATCCGGCCCAGATGTTGCCGTCTTTGTCGCAACGAATGCCGTCAGCGAGCCCGGCGACTTCCTTGCCATTGAGGTCCATTTTCATGGAGGCGAACTCGCGGCCATTCTTGAGCTTCGCGCCATCAATGTCCCAGACTTTGATGTTCTTCGGTGCCTCAGGGTAATGCGTCGCACCGGTGTCGGCCACATAGACCTTCTTGTAGTCCGGCGAGAAACAGAGGCCGTTAGGTTTGAAGATTTCGTCGGTGACTTTCTCCACCTTGCCGCTTGGATCGATACGATAGACCGCTTCTTTGAGCAAGAGATCGCCTTTGTTGCCCTCGTAGTTGCCGAGGCTACCGTAGCCGGGATCGGTGAACCACACGCTGCCATCGGGATGCACCGCGCCGTCGTTCGGTGCGTTGAAGGGCTTGCCGTCAAACTTGTCCGCTAGCACAGTGAGGCTGTTGTCGGCCTCGTAGCGCACCACGCGGCGGTTGCCGTGCTCAAAGGAAATTTGCCGTCCCTCGCGATCAAAGGTGTTGCCATTGCTGTGGCCAGCGGGCTTGTGAATCGTTGTGACTTCGCCGTCGTCTTGCAGCCAGCGATGCTGCACGTTGTTCGGGATGTCGCTCCAAACGAGATACTGCCCCCAACCACTCCACGCAGGCCCTTCGGCCCAATACATGTCGGTGTGCAGCCTCTCGATGGGCGCGGAGCCAATCTTGTATTTTTCGAATGCCTTATCGAGCGCGATGACATCCGGCTCGGGATAACGCACCGGCGGCGCGCCGGGGCCGAAATCACGCGCGAGGAGTGGTGCAGCGGCGAAAGAGCCGATGGAAGTAAGGAAGGAACGACGAGTGGTCATGGTGTTGTGGATGGTTGGAGTGTTGGAGATCAAAGTATTCATGCCGTGGTCACGCCATTGACGATGTTCGGCAGTGGCTCACCGCGCACGGCCATCAGCGCGATGCGTGCTGCGGTTTCACGAAGTGTCTTCACCGCCGGCGGACTCGCGGAAGCGATGTGGGCAGCGAGGATGACATTGGGCATCGTGCGGATCGGATGGTCGGCTGGAATCGGCTCAGGATCGAAGACGTCGAGCGCGGCACCGACGAGATGACCAGATTGCAGAGCGTCCGTGATGGCTGCGCTGTCGGCGAGATCGCCACGGCCTACGTTGATAAAGATGGAGCCAAGTTTCATCTTCGCGAACACAGCGGCATTGAAGAGTTGCTTGGTCTTCGGTGTGGATGGGCAGTGCGGCGAGACGATGTCGCTCTGGCCGAGCAGTTCATCGAACGACGCAGCCGCCACGGCACCTGCTTTGGCGATCTCATCCGCCGCCACGACGGGATCAAACACCAGCACGCGAGCCTTGAACGCGAGCAGACGCCTCACGACTTCACGACCGATGCGCCCAAAGCCGACGATGCCGATGGTGAGATGCTTCAGCGATGACATCGTGGTCAACGGCGTGGCGAGGCCCCACTTGCCCGCGCGGATGTCGAGCGCGTTTGGAACCACCTGCCGTGTGATGGAGAGGATGAAGGCCAGCGTATGATCCGCGACCTCGTCAATGCAGTAGTCTGGGATGTTGCACACCGGGATGCCGCGTTCGCGTGCGGCCGTGGTGTCCACATTGTCGTAGCCGATGCCGTAGCGCACGATGGCCTTCGCTTTGGTCATCGCAGCGACGACTTCGGCGTTCACGGGAGCAAACTGCGCGATCACGGCATCGGCATCTCGCACGAGTTCGGCGAGTTCCGCAGGCGAGCGCTTTTCTTTGAAGGAGACGATCTCGATCCCCGCAGGACGAAGCACAGCTTCCTCCAGGCTGAGGTCAGGAAAGGTGTAGTCGGTGATGGCTATTTTGGGCATGGTCGTGTGTGTGAGGTTATTCGCCGATGACGCGGACGGTGGTGAGTGACTTGATGAGGCTGTGGTCGTCCCATTTCCACACGACGCGCTTCTCCTTGTCGTGCGTGACTTCGATGGCGTGCGCGCCCTGGCCTTCTTTGCCGCGCATGAAGTTGCCGATGAGCAGGTTTCCGTTCTTGAGCTGCTGAAGGCTGGAGACCCAGGTGATGTTCAAATCCGGCGCATCCTTGTCGCTGAACTCCCACACGATCTGCTTGTCCGGTGTGACCTCGATCAAGCGTTTCTGCGTGCCGCAGCAGATGAGCGTGTTGCCATTGGCAAGCCGCTGTGCTTCGCCGGTGTTGGTGACGCCGGTGTATTCCCACACGACCTTGCCATCTGGGTCCACCTCACGCACTGCGCCCTCGCCTTCATGCGCGGCGAGGATGTTGCCATTCGCGAGCTTGTGAACGTTGCGCACTTGAAGGTGAAAGCCTTTCACGTTCGTCGTCAGCGGCGTGACATGCACGATCTCGCCCTTTGGATTCACCTCCACGGCCTGACACGGCTCCTGCTCGGCCACGAGCGTATTTCCATTCGCCAGCCGCTCGCTGCCAAAGACCTGATGCGACTTGCTCACGTAGTCGAACACCGTCTCGCCACGCGAGGTGATCTCACGCACCCCTGTCGGCTGGCCGCCGTAGCCGAAGAGGATGTTTCCATTCGGCAGCACTTGGAAGATCACCGTGGTGCTCGGCGGCTTGAACTCCCACACCAATTTCCCATCGGCATCAAGTTCGATGAACCGGTTCGGCCCTTTGCCATACTCGGTGAAGAGCAGACGATGTTTGATAGGCGCGTCAGCGGCAGAGCTTCTCATGCTGAACGGCAAAGCGAAGGCCAGAAGGGCAATGAAGAGGTGGGTGGTGGTGTTCATGGTTGGAGATTTCTATACGGTATACCGTTGAGTTTTCATTGAACGGTATACCGTTGCAATTTCTTTCTCGCAGAATGTCATCTGGCAGCTTTCAGCATGAGCACTGCGGCAGCGGGTTTCTCGCGGAGCTTGATTTCGTAGCCCCGCATGAGTTCAGCGCCGGTGCGGACTTCTTTGCCGCCGTCGAGGTTTTCGATCTCGTAGCGTTGCTGCGGAATGAGGCCGCGAAGTTTGACGGTGAGCGTGTCACTCGTGGCATCGGGACGGCGGAAGGCTTGCACGATGCCTTCACCGAGGTCGGCGCGATGGAACTGCCAGGCGATCCACGAAGTCGTGTCGAGGCTGTGGGGTGTGAGGGGGAAGTAGTCGCCGAGCATGAGCGGGGCGATGCGGCGGCAATCGGCGTAACCTTTCCGGACCGCGGCAATGGACTCCTCGGTCTTTTTCCAGCCGCCGCGAATGATCATGCCGAAGCCGGTCAGGAAATAACTGCGCACGGAGTAGCTATCGGTGAAATGCACCCCCGCGCCCTGCCAAGGCAGCCACGACGAGAGGCCATAGGTTTGCGATTGATTGCCTTCGGTTTGCAGCGGTGCATCTTTGAATGGCATGCATGACCAGTCGCTGCGCAGCAACGGCACGGCGCGGCGCATGGTTTCCAGGTCGTTGCGACGTCCGCCGGAGGCGCATGAGTCGAGGCGCAGGTTCGGATTGCGGCGACGCAGTTCATCCCAAAAGGCGAGATGCCCCTGCACATGGAGGTTCTCGGTGATGCCCTGCCGGTCAGGCGCGTCAGCTTTGCGCCAGGCGGTGCCGTAGCCGTCACCGTTGAGGTCTTCGCGATACCAGTCGAGGCCCTGCGATTTCACCATGCCGTCGATGTGGTCGATGAGCCATTTGAGCGCGGTGGGGTCGCCGAGGTTGAGCACGTCACCCGCGCTGTTGCCGGGCAGGAGCCAATCGGAGTGGTTTTTGCCCAGCCAGGAGCCGGGATCACCCACACGCTCCGGCTCGAACCACAGCAGGAACTGCATGCCGTTCTCGCGCGCCTTGTCGCTGAACGGCCGGAAACCCTGCGGATACCGGGTGGGATCGGGTTCCCAGGTGCCGGTGTTCAGCCACTCAGTCTTGCGTGGTCCGGCGCTGGGATACCAGGTGCTTTTTGAATCCGAACCTGCGTCGCGCCAGAGGATGTCCGGCTTGATGCCCGCATCGAGATACGCCTGCACGCTAGGCCATGTGGCGAGCGAGCCGCCCACTTGAATCTGCGTGGTGGGCGGCTGCGGCACGCCGCCGATGCGCGGTAGCACATGCGCCAGATACCACGAGCGCCAGAGGTTCTGCGCACGCACGAGATCGTCACCTTGCCAAAATAAAAGCGTGGTGGACGGCGTGCGGATCTCTTCGCCCGGCTTCAACACGAGATGCGTGAGTTGCTGCCCAGCCCTCAGATGCAATGAACCATCTTCACTGCGCTCAAACTTCGCCTCCCATTGCCCAGGCCAGCCGACGGCGAGAATCATGCCTCCGCCGGGTTGTTGCAGATTCCAGTAAGGCCAGCCATCCGGGCCATCGCTGGATTTGCCGGAGGCGTAACCGCCTTTGGCCGGTGGAGAGAAAACGTGACGTGCACCAGTTTTTAGCTCGCGTGTCCATGGCTGAAAACTCTCGGCCACGCAGGTGTCACCACGGATGCCATGCAGTGAAAGCGCGTCTTTGGGATTCGCGGCGAAGGTGCTGTTGAGACCTTGGATGTTCTCGATGAGCGGCGTGTCGGTCTTTCCGTTGTTCTTGATCCAAACGGTCCACTCCACGACGGGGAAGCTGACATACTCGGTCGAAACAAGCCGCACTTGCAGTCCCGTAGTCGCATCCATCCATGAGCGTTTGCGCTCTCGGCGCTGGGCATCAAGTTCACGCACTGCATCGGTTCGCTTCCAATCACGCAGCAACTCATCCGATGATTTTCCGCCGAACGTGAAGCTTAACGGCAACTTCGCTTGCTCCGCGAAGACATGATTCTTCACCCATTGCGCAGCAGCAGAGTTCTCCCCGCTGGTCGGAGCGGCAGCGTGCAGCGAGTTGAGCGGCGCGAGCAGCAGAGTGGTGAGGAGTGTCAGGGTGGTGTGTTTCATGGTTCGTTGGGTTTCTTGGCTTAGTTCCCTGCGCTCGGTGCCGACAGATAATAAAGCGGACACAACGGAGAGGACCCGAGGCTTGCTCATTTGAGTTCTCCCACGGTGTCGGTGAAGCCGGTGTAGCCGGGGCCGCCGCCGGCGACGTAGCCGTCGCTGCGGCCATTGGCGTCGCGGCTGACCCAGAAGGCGTAGAGGCTGCCGCGACGCATGGTGAAACGGAGGCGCACCGGCTTGCCCGCGACGGCGGAGAGGTCTGCGGCGCCTTTCCATGAGACAGGGGC
>JBILVU010000274.1:0-3294 GCA_044370285.1 Prosthecobacter sp. | reverse complement strand
TTTGCCGGGACCTTTTTTCTTGGTGGCGGACTTCTTCTGCCCAGCGGCCTGCTTCGAGACCATCTCCATGGCATTGAAGACGGTGCTGATCATCTTGCTCGAATCGGTGACGCCGAGGCCGTTGTAGCCTTTGGGCAGCAGGGCGATCTGCGCCTGGGCTCGCGGCGTTTCCCAGATGCTGCCGCCGGAGGGGTCCTTCATGCGGCCGAGCACCTTGCGCAGTGCATCGAGCTTGCCGCTGCCGATGAGGAGATACTTGCCGGTGTTTACATAAGCGATCTCCGGCATGGCGGAGGTGCCAGAGCCGCTGCCGCTGGCTTTGAGGGTGTTCAGCTTGTAGCCGAGGTAGTCACTCTCATCGAAGGCAGCGAACCCCATGCCGCCGAGGGCATTTTGGATGCCTTTGAGCGCGATGCCAAGCTTCTCGCCGTTTTTGATTTTGAAGCCCATGACATCGCTCTGCACTTTTCCATCGCTATCGCTGACCTGGAAGTTCATGCCGTCGAGGCTGCCAAAGAAGTCATCGCGGATTTTGAAGCCGTTTTGCTGCTCAAAGCCAGCGAGGTACATACCGGCCATCATGCCCATCTGCGGGCTGACCTTCGTCAGCATGCCCATGAGGCCGTCATA
This sequence comes from Prosthecobacter sp., assembly GCA_044370285.1. GTDB lineage: Bacteria > Verrucomicrobiota > Verrucomicrobiia > Verrucomicrobiales > Verrucomicrobiaceae > Prosthecobacter. Next base: position 2,664 of record JBILVU010000274.1, on the reverse strand, counting down.
CATCTTCAGCCACTCGACGGTGGAAACCTGACCGCTGGCCACATCATCGGCGATGAAGGCGGGAAGCTCGACCTCCTTCGCGCCGCTCGAAACCCAGGCGAGGATGCCCGTGGGCTTTTCAGGATGGAAAACGAGCACGTCGGAGCGGGAGCGGTCATCGGCGAAGTCGAGTGTGATGGCGATGCCTTTGAACTCATGCAGGCCGACAGCCTCAATGATCTGCTCGGGCTTCACATCACCCATGGGGTTCGGCGCGGCCTGTTTGCTGTCCTTGTTTTTTTCCGCCTCGGCGAGGCCTTGCTTCACCAAATCGAGGATGCGGGTGCCATTGAAATAGATCGTCACATCGGCCACGCCTTCGCGGAGCTGGGCGAGACGCTCCAAATGGCCGCGAACCTCATCGCTGGCCTCGCCGCTGCCGGATTTCACCGCACCGATCATGTACTCCATGAGCTTGCGGTTCGTGGCCTCGATCATGACGCCATCCACGAAGCAAAACGAATCCACCCACGGGGCGTCCGCCTCTTCGGAAGAGGTCGCGATGCTCACGCTGACGCCCGCGATGTCGATGGTGCTTTCTTTGAGATCAGGATGCTGCTCCTTCTTGAGGTGCTCGCGGTGCTTGCGCTTGTGCTCTTCCTGCTGGGGCTGGTTTTGTGAGGCATCGCTGAGGCCGATGAAGGGAATGGATTTCGACTTCTCCATCTCGGCGGCATCGCCGGGCACGAAGAAGGCCACGGCGGGACCGGTCTCATCCTTCAGCGTGTCGTAAAGGCCAGTGCCATAGACGCCTTTGAAGTATTTATCCCAGGGCGTCTCGCCATCTTCCTTCATCGGTTCGAGCCAGCGCTTCGACTCCTCGTCCTGCATGAACTTGCCAAAGGAACTCTTGTCCCAATCGGCGAGCAGCTCGGGCATGTTTTTGAAGGCGAGAATGCCGACGGTGTCCTTCGGCATGAGGTTGATCCATTGCTCGACCTTCTCCGCCGCAAAGGCGGGAAGAGCGAGGAGAAGGGCGGCAAGAAGGAGGGTGCGTTTCATGGGGTGTTGGAAATGGACGAAGGCGGCGGGAGATAGCGGAAGCCGGCGTTGGGATTGCGAGGATCGAAGGCGAAGGCTTCGCGGTTTTTGAGGAAGAGCTTCAGCATGTTCGCGGGGATGGAGAAGCCGAGGCCTTCGACGCCGACGCCGGCGGCTTTCATGTTGTTCACGCCGACGACCTCGCCTTTGGAGTTGAAGAGTGGGCCGCCGGAGTTGCCGGGGTTGATCTGTGTGGTGCTTTGAATGTACCAGCGGCCGCTGTTTTCACGGGCGCGGATGCTGACGATGCCCTGCGACACGCTGCGCTCCAATCCGAGCGGGCTGCCGATGGCGAAGACCTGCTGGCCCTGTGTGAGCGCATCGGAATCACCGATGGGCACGAAGGGAAGGCTCTCCACGGCTTTTTCATCGTCGATCTGGAGGATGGCGAGATCGAGGTAGCCGTTCATGGCGATGATTTTCACCTTGGTGAACGACAGCTTCTCCAGGCCGCCTTGCTTCTTCTTATAAACGAGGACGGTGATCTCGCGCTCGCCGGCAATGACATGCTGGTTCGTGATGACATGGCCCATCTTGTTGATGATGAAGCCGGAGCCGAGGCCCGAGGCCGTCTGGATCTGCACGACGGCCTCGGCAACACGTTGGACGTTCTTTTCGACCGTCATGGCCTCGCGGGCTGGCTCGACGAAGTACATGTCCTCGCTCTGCGCGGCGGCTTTTTGGCCTGCGGCGGCCTTATCGGCCTCCTTTTCAATGCGGGCGATGTCCGTGCGCGGGAGCGTGAGGATGGTGGAGCCGAGGTCGAGCACGAGAGAGTCTTCGCGTTCCTTCAACACTTCGGCACGAAGCTCGGAGCCGTTTTTGAGCACCACGAGCACGTTTTCAGCCGCCGGGGCGGCCAACGCGAGCAGGCCGAACGCCGCAAGCGGCACGAGAAGGGACTTTTTGGACATCACGGCCGGAAAGCTACGCAGTCCCGCGAAGAGAGACGAGGACTTTTTGAGCCGGTGAAGGCAAAAGGCGCACTTTGGGTGCCTGCGGGGCCGAAACGATCAATCGGCGGGGTTTTCCAGCAGGCGCTCGACATCGCGGGCGAGCTTCTTGGTCATGGTCTCGGTGATCTCGGGCTGCGGATGGAAGACGCTGTAGTAGCCGCGGACGCGGCCCTGGCGGTCGAGGACGACGATGCGGAGATCGTGCTCGTAGAAATCGAGTGTGTTGAGGCGCTTCTCTTCGGGGATGAGGCGAGGCGCTTCGAGCTTCTGGGCCTGGGTAAGGTAATCCCACACGCCCTGCTGCGGGCCGGTGAGGAACCACCAGGGATCACCCGGCTTTACACCGATGCCCTCGGCGTAGCTTTGGAGGAAGCTGGCCGTGTCCCGCTCAGGAGCGAGGGCGAGCGAGAGCTGCTGGAAGTCTGGATGGCTGCGGTGGGCTTCGTTGAGCTTCCGCATCTCAGCGATGATGGCAGCACAGCCGTGCGGGCAGACGGTGTAAAGGGAGGCGCAGACGGTAACTTTGCCACGCAGCATGTCTGGCAGGACGCGGGGCTTTCCATCTCGCTCCGTGAGGGTGAGGCTGCCGGTCCAGGCGGGTGCCAAAACGGGCAAAGGCGGCTTCGGC
>JBILVU010000160.1:0-11626 GCA_044370285.1 Prosthecobacter sp. | reverse complement strand
AAGATCCACTCATCCTGAAGGCCATGGAGAAGTTCAAAGCCCGCCTCGTCACCATCTGAGATGAGCGAGAAAGCCTTCCAAGTCCTGTTTGTCTGCCTCGGCAACATCTGCCGCTCTCCTGCTGCGGAGGGGGTGATGCAGCACCTAGTGGATGAGGCCGGTCTGAGCGCCTCGATCCGCATCGACTCCGCCGGCACCGAGAGCTGGCACCACGGCAAGCTGCCGGATGCTCGCATGCGCGAGGCTGGGAAGGCACGCGGCTACCTGCTGCAAAGCCGTGCCCGCCAGGTGAAGCGGGATGATTTGGCGAACTTCGATCTCATCCTCGCCATGGATGCGGACAACCTGCGCAACCTTCGTGCGCTCGACCCCGAAGGCCTGCACGCCACGAAGATCCGCGCCTTCTGCGATTGCTGCACCGATCACGACGAGAAGGAAGTGCCTGATCCCTATTACGGCGGCCCCGAAGGCTTCGAAAAGGTGCTCAATCTCCTCGAAGACGGTTGCGCGAATGTGCTGCGGCAGATCGCGAAGAAGTGAGACGTCTGACTTCTCACTTCACCGGCACCGCCACTGGCTTGGCCGCGCCACCAAACAGCGGCATGGATTTATTCACGGACTGATACACGCCCCAGCCGAGCGGCACGGTGACCCAGATCCAGGCGATGAAGATGCGGAGGTTGTTCATGACGGCGGCTTAGTTTTTGACGTGATACTTCGCGTCCACCGGACGCACGAGGAGATTGGCGATGAGGCCGACGACGAGCAGGCCCACCATGATGTGGAAGATGGAATTGTAGGCCTGAGCGGGTGGCAGGACTTTTTTGTTGGCCACCGAGAGGCGATCCACGAGCTGCGGCCCGATGATGGCGGCGAGCGACCACGCGGTGATGAGGCGGCCATGAATGGCGCCGACTTGGTAGCTGCCGAAAAGGTCACGCAGGTAGGCCGGGATGGTGGCGAAGCCGCCGCCATACATCGTGAGGATGAGGCCCGTGACGATGACGAAGAGCGTCACATTCCCCTGCCCCTGCGTCCACGGCACGCTCATGTAAAGCGCCGCTCCGAGGATGAAATAAACGCAGTAGGTGACCTTCCGCCCGAGGAAATCCGAGCACGAGGACCAGAAGAAGCGGCCGCCCAGATTGCACAGCGACAGCAGGCCCACATATCCAGCGCCCGCGGCGGCGCTCACGCCAAACATGTCCTGAATCATCGGTGAGGCCTGGCCGAGGATGCCGATGCCGGCGCTGACGTTCATGCAAAGCACGATCCACAGCATCCAGAACTGCGGCGTCTTCCACGCCAAATCCACGGCTACGTTGGCATTCGTGACGAGCGGCTTCACATGCTCCTTCGGTTCCCATCCAGCCGGTTTCCAGCCTTCAGCGGGCACGCGAACGATCCAGGCACCAAACAGCATCGAGATGGCGTAAAGGCCCGCCATGATCAAAAAGGCTTCTTGAGCTCCCACCGAGGTCGCGGAGGCAAAACGCTTCATCAATTCTTCCGCCAGCGGTCCGCCGATCAGCGCTCCACCGCCGAATCCCATGATCGCCATGCCGGTGGCCATGCCAGGACGATCCGGGAACCATTTCATCAAGGTGGAAACGGGCGCAATGTAACCCAAACCAAGCCCGATGCCGCCGATGAGGCCGTAACCGGCATACAGCAGCCAGAGTTGATGCCATTTCACTGCGCATGAAGCGAGCACAAGGCCGGTGCAAAAGCACAGCATGCTGGCGAGCATCGTTTTACGCGGTCCGCTGCGTTCCACCCATTTGCCAAAGACGGCGGCAGAGAGGCCGAGCAAGGCGAGAGCGATCGAGTAAGCCACGCCCACATCGGCCTCCGTCCAATCCAAGGCCGAAGGCGCGGTGATGCCGAGAGCCTTGGCGAGTGGCTTTTTAAAGACGCTGAAGCCATACACCTGCCCGATGCACATGTGAACGGCGATGGCGGCGGGCGGAACGAGCCAGCGGTTAAAACCTGGCGGCGCGACAGTGGCTTCTCGGGAGAGGATGGACATGGTTGGAGCGGGAAAAGAACGTTTTAGAACGCCACACGGTCCGCTGGCAATCAGGAAAGCTGCCAACCAGTGATTCTCCGAGACGTAGCGGCAGGCGTCAGCATGCCGGGCAGATGCGCAGCAAGGGAACGCTCGAAGGGGAAAACTCACGTTTTCCTCTACGCCATAGCGTTTCGACCAAGCGTCTTCACTCACTGCGGCCCGATGAGCGATTTCCGGCAGAGGTCGGCATAAAGGCCACCTGCGGCGATGAGTTCATCGTGCGTGCCTTGCTCGGTGATGCGGCCACGTTCGAGGACGTAGATGCGGTCGGCATTGCGCACGGTGGAAAGGCGGTGGGCGATGACGAAGCTGGTGCGCTGCTTCATGAGGCGTTCGAGAGCTTCTTGAATCTGTCGCTCCGTCTCGGTGTCCACACTGGCGGTGGCTTCATCGAGGAGTAGGATGGGCGGATTCCGCAACAACGCTCGGGCAATGCTGATGCGCTGCTTTTCGCCGACGGAGAGCTTGATGCCACGCTCGCCGACGTGCGTGTCGAGCTGGTTGGGCAGGCGTTTGACGAATTCGGAGGCGTTGGCGCTTTCGAGCACGCTCCAGAGTTCGTCTTCGGTGGCCTCGCGTTTGCCGATGAGGAGGTTGTCACGGACGGTGCCGTTGAAGAGGAAGCTCTCCTGCGTGACGTAGCCAATGCGACGGCGCAGGCTGCTCTTGCTGATGCTTTTCACCGGCGTGCCATCAATGGTGAGGGAGCCTTCATCGTGCTCGTAAAAGCGGGTGAGGAGATTGATGAGCGTGGATTTCCCCGCGCCCGTCGGGCCGACGAGGGCGATGGTCTGCCCGGGCTGAGCATCAATGGTGATGCCGTGAACGGTGGGGAGCTTCCCGCTGTAGCTGAAGCCGACGTTTTCGTAGCGGATGTGGCCTTTGACCTCACCGAGCACGACGCCGTCGTCGATGCCAAGCTCCTCCTCGGCATCCATGATGCCAAAGACACGCTCGCCGGCGGCACGGCCTGCCTGAACTAGCTGGTTGAGGCTGTGGAGCTGCTCGACGGGATCGTAGAAGAGGCGGGCGAGCAGCAGGAAGGCGGTGAGATCACCGGGCTTCATGTTTCCATGCATGATGGCGCGGGCACCGAACCACAGGACGATGAGCGTGCCCATGTCCTTGAGCAGGGCCATGCTGGGACGATAGATGGACCACACATGCATGAGATGCAGCGTGGCATCTTTCAATGCGCCGGAGCCTTCGTTGAAGCGGGCATGCTCCTCCTTCTCCATGGCATAGGCTTTGATCTGACGCATGCCGCTGACGTTGTCGTGCAGCAGCGAGTTCATGCCGCTGGAGGCGGTGCGGACGCGGCGGTGGCGGTCACGGGCGCTTTTGGTATATAAAACCGCTCCGAGGGCCAGGAAGGGCATCGGCAGCATGGCGGTCCACGCGAGCGTGGCATCGGCATAGAACATGAAACCGGCCACGATGACGATTTGCAGCACGGCCACGAGGCCCTGCTCGATGCCGTCGATGAGCACCCGCTCGACGGCGGGGATGTCCTCGGAGACGGTCGTCATGATGTCGCCGGTGGGGCGGTTATCGAACCAGCGCAGCGGCAGGCGCTGGAGGCGCTCGTAGAGGTCACTGCGAAGGTCGTAGATGACTTTTTGCTCGAAGCTGTTGTTCAGCCGGATGCGCAGGGAGTTGAAGAGGTTCTGAAGAACGAAAGCGCCGAGCACGAGCATCGCCGAGGGGGCGAGGCGTTCCCAGGCCTTGGCAGGAATCGTGACATCAATGATCTCGCGGGTGACGGAAGGCAGCACGAGGACCATGAGGGTGCCGCCGACGGCACAGCCGATCTGGGCCACGGCCATGCCGGGGTAGCGTTGGAGATAGGAAAAGACTCGAAGGATAGTGCGCACGTCCTTTTTGCTTTGGCGAGCCGGGAGGCGGAGGCAAGAATCCTTGCCTGATTTCAATCGCGGCCTTAGCTGGCGGCATGAAGTATCACATCGCTCGGGAGAGCGAACAACTGGGCGAATTCAACGACCTCGACATCAGCGCCGGACTGCGCAGCGGGCAGTTTCAGCCGGGAGACCTGTGCTGGAGCAGCAGCATGACGGATTGGGAGCCGCTTTCGCAGCGTTTCGCGCCTGCTGAGGTGGAAACACCTGCTGGCGAACCTCCTCCGTTGCCCATCAACGCCCCCATCCACGATCTGGTATCCGAATGGAGCCTCGCCAGCCGGGTGCAGCGATTCGTCGCCTGGCTGCTGGACAGCCTCACGCTGCTTCCGGTGGCTTATTTGGCCGCGCAGTCCATCGAAGGACACAAGATCGAAACCATGGAAAATCTCATGCAGCTGATGCAGGACCAGCCGGAGCTGTTCCAAAGCGCCGCCTGGACCTTCATCGGCATCACGCTGGTGAATGTGGTGATGCTGACCCTGCGCGGTCAGTCAATCGGCAAATGGCTCATGGGCATCCGCATCGTGATGTATCAAAGCGCCGCTCCAGCCGGCTTTGTCCGGGCGGTGCTGCTGCGCTCCTTTGTGATGTCCATTCTCGGCTCGATCACCTATGTGGGGCCGGGCATTCAGCTTTTTGACATTGCCTGCATCTTCCGGGCGGATCACCGCTGCCTGCACGATCTCATCGCGGACACGATGGTGGTGCGGGCTTAGACCGTTTCTCAAAAAGAATGTCTGAAATGACCGGCGAGCGCGGCGGCTTCAGTGGCAAGGAAAGAGCGAGGAGGCTATTGGAACAATAGCTGACGAGTGAATGACGCCGCCAATGAGGCTGCCCCGCCGCCGGGAACCGGACAGACATTTTGAGAACCGGTCAAAACGCCTTCACGCGGGAGAGCTCGGGATTCGAGCCCTGGATGCGCTGGATCTCACCCTGCTGCTCACGCTGCTCCTTGGAGACCTGCTTCATGCGCAGGGGATAGGTCACCATCATCACAAAGCAGGTCACATCGGCCACGAGGATGGCCATGGCGATGAGGATGCCGTAGCGCTTCAGGGACTCGTCGATGACCTTGTTCTTGTTCACCGAAAAGTTATCCGATTTCGAGAACATGCTCTGAAACAGCCGACGCCAGCCACGCGGCTCCCGCGCCACGCTGAACGACCACAGGAAGAGGGCCGTCAGCACGATGCAGGCGATCTGATACTCAATCGGAAATTTGCTGGTGTCCATGGGGTTGGATGACCCTGGCGGGATGCGCCTGGGAAAGTCGGTCCATGTGTAAATCGGCCCTCCCTCCCACGCAATCGCGGATTTGTCAGGAGACGCTGAAACGATCCCCGGCGGGCGTGACACCCTGCTCGGCCAGCTTGGCCGCGCCATTGGCCGCCAGATGAGTGAGCATGTGGAAGGCATCCTCCGCGTCGATGCTGAGGCTGGCGGCCACTTCGGCGGCTCCGAGCGGCTCTTTGGCGGCGGCGAGAGCCGCTTTTACCTGGGCGAGTTGCTTCAGGAAATCCGTGGCGGCCTTTTTCCCGGCCTCCACACCGGGTTGGTGGTAGGCATTGATGTTCACGAGGCTGGCGTAGAAGCCCACCGCACGCTCGAAAAGACCCACCAGCAGACCGAGCGTGAAAGCACTCACCTCCTCGATGCTGATAGTGACATTTTCGCGACCTTTGTCCGAAAGCGCCTTCCGCGTGCCGCGGAGGAAACCCTGGAGGTAATCCCCGCTGTTGAATCCCGGATCCACTTCCAGCGAAGCGGTGTCGCGAGCCTTCCGCACCTCGATGAAGGTGGCGAAGAAGTTGTTCACGCCATCGCGGAGCTGCTGCACATAGGCGTGCTGATCCGTGGAGCCCTTGTTGCCATACACGGCCACGCCTTGATTCACCACGGCGCCATTGAGGTCATGCTCCTTGCCCAGGCTCTCCATCACGAGCTGCTGGAGATACTTCGAGAAGAGCACCAGACGGTCCTTGTAAGGCAGCACGACCATGTCCTTCTGGCCTTTGCCACCGCCGGCGTGGTGCCACATTAGCGCCAGCAGCATCGCGGCATTCTCACGCGCCGGGCGGGCTCGCGTCTCCGCATCCATCGCCGCCGCACCCGCCAGGAACTGTCGCACATCCACCCCCTGCAACGCCGCCGCAATGGTGCCCACGGTGCTCATCACACTCGTGCGACCACCCACCCAGTCCCACATCGGGAAACGGGCCAGCCAGCTCTGCTTCACCGCGTGCTTATCCAGCTCGCTATCGAGTCCGGTCACAGCCACGGCATGCTTCGAGAAGTCCAGGTCCGCCTTTTTGTAGGCCGACTCGGCCTCCAGCATGCCATTGCGAGTCTCCTTCGTGCCGCCGGATTTGGAAATCACCAGCGTCAGCGTCGTGGCAAGCCCATCGCCGATCTCCGCCAGCACGCGATCCATGCCATCGGGATCGGTGTTATCGAAAAACGAGATCGCCATCGGCGGATTCGCGGGCGTGATGGCATGCGCCACGAGTTGCGGCCCCAGCGCCGAGCCACCGATGCCCACCACGAGCACGCGGGTGAATTTCTGTCCATTTGCCGCTTTGATCGAGCCTGCATGCACGTCCGCAGCAAACTTCAGCGAGGCCTCGAGCGTCTCGTCGATCTCCTTCGTGATGGCCACCTCAGGAGCCAGCTTGGAGTCACGCAGCCAGTAATGGCCCACCATGCGGCCCTCGTCTGGATTGGCGATAGCACCCGCTTCGAGCTCCTTCATCGCCTTGAACGCCTGGTCGATCTTCCCGGCCATGTTCGTGAACAAGCTGTCCTCGAAGCTCATGCGGCTGATGTCGATGGAAAAACCCATCTGTGGGTAACGAACGAAGTACTTCTGAAAGCGATCCCAGTGGCTCATGTGCGGTGGAAGGAGTGATGGAGGGTTGGAGTGAGGCGGAAGCATCGAAAAAGCACTTCCCATGCCGCGCCGCAACCTCTTTGGCCGCTCATCCCACGCCTCACTGGATGAACTCCGCCCGCGAGAAATCCGCCACATCCATGCGCACACGCATCACCGCGCCTTCGACGAGGGGAAAGCGCGGCTGGTGAGCATCAATGAAGGCGATCACGATCTTGCCATTTGGCAGCGCGGCGTGGCAGGTGCGGTCACAGAGCACCTTCTGAATGGTGACTTGAGTTTCGACTTTGTTGGGGATGTCGAAGGTCAGAGGCGGAAGGGGTGAGTGGAGGCTCATTCGTTCACGGGAATGGCTTTGGGGGCCGGTGGCTCAGGCGGGAGCTTCTGGCTCCAGTTGATCTTGGCCGCCTGGAGGTGATCGCTGGTGATGAGGAAATCGACGGCGCGTTGCAGCACCGTGTCGCGCGGCTTCGGCTGGTCTTCGGGCAGAGGCTCGCCCGCCGAGCGGCGGATGTAGGAATCGAGTTCCGGGTTGGTGCCAGCGACGAGTGCGGCCTCGTTGAAGCGCACGCGGGGTGTATCGCTGATGGTGGAGGCAGGGCGGGTTTTGTTTTCGGGATCGAAAAAGGCTCGCTTGGCCTTTTCGGCGAGTTTGATCGGAAAATCAGGTGCGAGACCTTTTTGGAAGATGGAGCTGTCATCCGGCAGCAGCACCTCGGCCCGCGCAAAACGCAGCGACCAATGCGCATCGACGGGAATCGTCTCATACCTCACCGCCGCACCGCGAGTGGCTGAGCCGATGAGGAGGGCTTGTTTCCGCTGCCGAAGCACTGCGGCGATGGCTTCGCCGACGTTGCAGGTATCGCCATCGATCAAAACGAGCACCGAGGCCTTCCATAAAGGCTCGCGTTCGCTGCGCAGGACCTCGGTGTTTGAATCCGTCATCTGGCGAGTTTTGAAAAGCACCTCGTTTTCTGGCACAAACAGGCCCAGCATGCCCGCCGCCACATCGAAATCCCCCGGCGCGGCGGAGGCACGGAGATCGAGGATAAGGTGCTTCGCGCCATCCTGGACGAATTTCGCCAAGTGCTGCTCCATCACGGCGATCTCCGCCTGGCGGAAGGCCTTCGGCCGCAGCAGCGCAATACCGGGCCGCAGCATCTCCGCCTGCACCCCGCCGGGATCAGCGAGCTTTGAATCCTGCGTGCGAGAGACGAGCCCCGCGCCGAACTGAAGCCTCTCCAGCAGCCCATGCAGCGCCGCCCGGTTCAGCTCATCAAAGGTCAAATCACCACTACGGATGTACTCCCGCTGCAGCACTCGAAAAGCCGTCTGGATGCCATTTTGCGTGATGTCCGGCTCCTTCGCCTCCGCCGCGAAGGCGGCAGGTGCGAGGAGGAGAGTGAAAAGGACAGCACGGAGCATCATGACGGGAAATGGTTCAACGCATGCAACGCACCAACCTTGGCATCAGGCCAGTCAAAATGCTGCGCAATGGCCCGGCTGACGTAGTTTTTCGCGGTGGCGACGGCGGTGACGAGGTCGAGGCCGCAGGCGAGACCCGTGGCGATGGCGGAGGAGTAGGTGCAGCCGGTGCCGTGGGTGTGGACGCCCGGTGTGCGGGCGGCTTCATGCCAGGAGATGCCGCTGGCGGTGACGAGCACATCGGCGGCGGCATCGCCGATGAGGTGGCCGCCTTTGACGAGGATTGAGGTTTGATACCGAGCGGCGAGATCAGCGGCGCAGGCGGCCATTTCATCGCGAGAAGTCACGGCGCGGCCCCAAAGCACGGCCGCCTCGTCCATGTTCGGCGTGATGAGGGTGGCGAGGGGCAAAAGCTCCGCGCAAAGCGTCTCGACGGCGTCATCTTTGAGCAAGCGACCGCCACTGGTGGCCACCATGACCGGATCGACGACCAGCGGTATGCCGCCAGCGTGCTCACGCCAGGCTTGGGCGACCGCGTGAATCTGCTCCGCACCTCCCACCATGCCAGTTTTGGCCGCTAGAATCGGAAAACCACCAAACAGCACGCGGATCTGATCCACAATGAATGCCGCATCGAGCAGCCGGATTTGCGAAACGAGCCCCGGCGTCTCCGAAACGACGCTGGTGAGGGCGGTGAGAGCGTAACCGCCATTCGCGGAGATGGATTTCATGTCTGCCTGGATGCCCGCGCCGCCGGAGCAATCGGAGCCAGCAATGGTGAGAACGGGGGGAGGTGAGGGCATGAGAATGAGTTTCGAGTTTCAGGTTCGATGATTCAAGCGTAGATTCACCCATGACCTTTGAAGACCTGCCTGGACTCACCGTGAGCGTGGACAACGTGGCGTATGACCCCACGCGACCCGCGCCGCCGGACCGTCCGCATCCGTTTGTGTATCACATCTCGATCCGCAATGCCTCGCCGGAGACGGTCAGCATTTTCGGTCGGAAATGGATCGTCCGTGACACGGATGGCCAAACAATGGTCGTTGAAGGTGATGGCGTGGTGGGGCAATTCCCCAAGCTCTCGCCCGGCGAGACCTTCAGCTACAACAGCTACCATGTCGTGAAGACCGAGAGCACCGCCAGCGGTTCCTTCTTCGGCACCACCGGCCACGGTCGCCCTGTCTGCACCCGCATCCCTGCCTTTGAAATGCATCCGCCGCTCCTGGCGTGAGGTTCAGCGATCTCGAACCTTCCTCAATCGAACGGCCCGCACATCGGCCAGTTCCTGTTTGAGGGCACCGTCTGGCCGTAGGAGCAGCTTTTGCACGCCCGCTTGGAGTTTGATCGTGCCAGCGGACTGCTCGGCGAAGGTCTCGTAACCGCCGGTGGACTTCACGATGCCTTTGGCGACGGCGTGCTCCGACTCGATCACATAGGCATCACCAGCAGAGTCTTCATCGGCGGCGAGGGTGACGAGGACTTCGTATTCGCCATCGGCGGGAATTTGAAGAGTCCATTCAGCCACATCGGTCTCGATGCGCCAGGGTGCCAAAACATCGAGCGATGGGCGATACGCGAGCTTTTGGCCGTAGGTCTTCGCGGCGCTGGCGGGGAGCCGCAAAACGCCGTCGGCATCGGGTTGGATGGCTTTTTCGCCGCGCAGATCGACCTGCAACAGCGTGTCAGCCGTCCACGGCATCTTGCGATCTTTGGTCTGCTCGTGAACGGCAGCGACTTGAGCGGCCTTGATGACGCGGGCCTCATTTCCCCACGAGTTGCGGATGTAACTGAGCACATCAGCCAGTTTGGCATCATCAAGCAGCGGATTCATGCCTTGGCCGGGCATGGCGAGATTCCACTTATGGCCGTTCACCTCGATCTCGCCATATAAACCCTGCAACGCGATGCGAATGAGCCGCTCCGGCTCACCCGTGACCCACGTGCTTTCCGCCAGCGGAGGCGCGACATTCGGCACGCCGTAGCCGGTGGGCTGATGACAGAGACCGCAGACGCTTTGATACACTGCCGCCCCTCGTTCGATCTGCTTTTGAGCGGCTTCGCTGAGTGGTTGCTTGCGTGTGGAAGTCGTGACGTTTTCGGCTCCAGGCCAGTTTAAGGCCATGCGCAGCCGCTGAAGGCGTTCGCGGGCCGCGATGTCACGATTCGCGGCCATTTCGTCCAAAAAGGCCGGTTTGGCTTTCAAAGTCACTTTGGCCTGCGACGCGAGAAAACCGTCCAACAAGGCCTCCCGCTGCCAAATCGCCGTTTCGGCCATTTTCGCGAGAATCGCCTCCGCCTTGCCATCCATGCACGCGAGCTGCGAGAGTAGTTTGAGCGTCTCCACACGGTGCGCGGTGCTTTGCGGCCATTTCAGCAAAAGATCGAGCAAAGCGATCTCCTTGCCGTGAATCGTCGTCATGGCCGTGATGCGGCTCAAATCATCCTCCTGACTCGTGAGATGCTCGGCGATGACCGAAAGTGGCTTCGGTGAGAGCAAAGCGTGAAGTCGCACGCTGGCATCAGGTTCAACGTTGAGCACGATTTCGGCTCCCAGCCGTGCTGCGGCGGCTCGCACGCGTGGATCAGCATCCTTCGCGGCTTTTTGAAGATGCGTTGGAGTGAGCTTGCCCATGCCTTCGAGTGTCCAAAGTGCATGCAGACGATGCAGCGGCGTATCGAAGCGATTCGGATCACCAATGTCCTCGCCGCGTTCGACGAGCAAACGTTGCGCGGTGTTTCGCTGCCAACCATTCGGATGTCCCAGCATCTTCACCAAGTCTCCATCACTCCCTTTTTCCCGCTTCACGCCTTTCTCATGCACGATGCGCCAGATGCGGCCGTGGTCATTACCTTCGTGGAGTTTGCGTTCGGCGATCTGCTTCGTGAGCCAGGGGACGATGAAGATGACGTGCTCGATGATGCCGTGATACATGTCGGCTAGGTATAGGGTGCCATCTGGGCCAACGCGAGCGTTCACGGGGCGGAAGCGTTCGTCGGTGCTGGCGATGAGTTCCTGCTCGGGCGGGAAGAAGCGTATGGCGTGCGGGTGCGTGCCGCCATCGAGCTTCAAGGTGCCGACGAGGTGGCCGGCGGAGTCGGGCACGAAGACGTTGCCGTGCATCTCGGGCGGGAATTGATCGCCATCATAAAAGCAGGTGCCGGAGACGATGGTGTAGGTGCGCAGGCGGCCGTCGTCGCGGAGTTCGAGAGCGCCGAGCGTGACGGCGGGCGTCACACGAATTGGAAAGCACTCCGCCGCATCTTTGGCGACGTTCACATTCACGCCGAAACTGCCGCGACCACCGCGCTGAGCAAGTT
>JBILVU010000091.1:0-23759 GCA_044370285.1 Prosthecobacter sp. | reverse complement strand
GCAGGTCCATGTGCATGGCGCTGTTTTCGTAGCAGGAGATGAAGCGGCCGGTTTCATCGAAAGTCACGCCGAACTGGCCGCGATGCAGCGTGGGCTCGTCGATGAGCTTGCCGTCCTTCCATTGATAGCGATGCGGCCAATCGGCGCAGTGCAGCCAGTTGTCGATGCCTTGGCGCAGGCCGTTCGCCGTGTGCTGTGGATTGCCGCCGACACCCATCGTGCCGACCTGCGTGCGTTCGTCGCAGCGCAGATCGCCGTCTCTGTCGGCGCAGAACCACAGCTTCGGCGGCTCCTGCAGCAAGATGCCGCCTTTCACGAAGGCGAAGCTTCGCGGCATGACCAGCTTGTCGAGGAAGACGGTGCTCTTGTCGGCCTTGCCGTCGCCGTTTTCATCGGTGAGCACGACGACGCGGCAGATGGGATCGCCCTCTCCGCTGCCATGCACGTCGCGCATGTAGCCTTGATACTCGACGACCCAGATGCGCCCCTCGGGATCGAATTCAAAGAAGATCGGGCACTGCACCATCGGCTCGCACGCCACCAGCTCCGCTCGATACCCCGGTGCCAGCTTGAAGGTCTTCGCCTCGTCTTCCGCCGAAAGCACGGGCGCGGGCGGGACCTGGATGCGTTTGAGGAGTTCCTCGCCCTTCTCCCAATCTGCCCAACCGGTGAGCGCCGATGCGGGCCTCGCACGCGGACGATCGGCGGGAATGGTGCCGGTTTGAGCCATCAGATGGCTGGCGAAGGCAAAGAAACACAGGAGGCGGAGCATGGAGAAAATACGCGATGAATGGCCCTGAGCTGTCCACTGCGTGATTGTTGTCGGCTGATGCGTATGCGAAGGAATGAAACGCTTTTTCCTTCTTCTGATGCTTGCGGGTCTTTCGTCTGCACATGCCGAATGGGTTCTCGAATCGCCACGCGAAGAGTCGCGGCCGCAGGCGGTGCAAAAGGGGACAGGCGGGCATGATGGAAAAGGATCGCTGGTGCTCGAAACGGGCGCGGGGGAGCATTGGATCGGCTGCTGGACGAAGACGGTGCCGGTGATGGGCGGGAAGCATCAGCGTTTCATCGCATGGCGAAAGCACAGCGCGATGCCGGAGCCACGCCGCAGCATGTATGCGCGGGTGATCTGGCAGGATGACAAAGGCCAGCCGGTGAAGTGGGAGACGCCGGCGCAGCAGGGCTATGCCAAAGGCACCACGCCGCGTGCGGAGCCGGAGTATCCTCAGGACTCGGGCAGCGCTCCGGATGAATGGGCGAAGATCGACACGATCCTCCGCGCTCCCACCGAGGCGAGGCAGGCACGCATCGAGCTTTACCTGCAATGGGCCGCGAATGCGCGGGTGGAGTGGAGCGAGGTGAGCCTGGCCGAGGCACCTGCTCCCGCGCCGCGCAAAGTGCGGCTGGCGACAGTTCATCTGCAACCTCGCGAGGGCAAAGAACCCTCCGACAAGCCGCCGCAGTATGCCGCTTTGATTGCCGAGGCAGCGAAGCAGAAGGCGGACCTCGTCGTGCTGGGTGAGACGCTGACATACTATGGCACGGGCAAGAAGATGCACGAATGCGCGGAGACAGTGCCGGGGCCGAGCACGGATTACTTTGGCAAACTGGCGAAGCAGCATGGGCTTCACATTGTGGCCGGACTGGTGGAGCACGATGGAAAGATCATTTACAACACGGCCGCGCTACTCGGACCGGATGGCTCGCTCATCGGCAAGTATCGCAAGGTGACGCTGCCACGCGGCGAGATCGAGGCGGGCATCACGCCGGGGCGCGAGTATCCGGTGTTTGAGACGCGCTTTGGCAAGGTGGGCATGATGATCTGCTACGACGGTTTCTTCCCGGAGGTGGCGCGAGCCCTCACGATCCGCGGCGCGGAGGTGATTGCGTGGCCGGTTTGGGGTTGCAATCCGATGCTGGCTCGTGCCCGCGCCTGCGAGAATCATGTCTATCTGGTGAGCAGCACCTACACGGATCACGAGAAGCATGACTGGATGATCTCCGGTATCTTTGACCACTACGGCGATGTGATGGCCCAGGCGGATCAATGGGGCACGGTGGCCGTGGTGGAGGTCGATTTGGCGGAGCCAGCGCACTGGAACAGCCTCGGCGATTTCAAAGCGCAGATCCCGAGTCATCGGCCGGCGGCGCTGAAGGAGCCGTAAAGCCGCGAATCCTGCTCAGCGTCCCAGCACTCGCTCCACCGTGCGGCGCGTGGCACCGGCGTGGACTTGAAGGGCTTGCTGGCCGTTGCGGGCAAGGTCACCGGGAGACTTCAGCAGGTTGTCGAGTTGCTTTTCGAGGTCGTCGAAGTCGCGCACCTGCATGGCACCACGATGGCGCAGGAGCAGATCGACGAGCGGGGTGAAGTTTTCCATGTGCGGACCAAAAAGCACCGGTTTGCCGGCGAAGACGGCCTCGGCGGGATTTTGCCCTCCCTCAGCCAAGAAGCTCTTTCCGATGATGACGAGCGTGGCGAGGTGCTGCCAGGCGGCGAGCTCGCCCGTGGTATCAATGAGCAGGCAAGCACCCTCATTGACGCGTGCGCCTTCCTGTGAGCGAAGAGCTGCGTGAAGGCCGATGGATTGCAGATCGGCCACGATCTCCGCGGCTCGCTCGACATGCCTCGGCACGATGAGCAGAACGAGAAGCGGATGCCGTGCTTTGATCTTTTGGAAGACCTTCGCCAACTGAACTTCCTCGCCATCGTGGGTGCTCGCGGCGAGCAACACGGGCCTACCGGCTTCGATGCCGCGTTCGTGAAGGATCTGGCGCAGGGTGTCGATTTTCGCCGCAGGGACTTCGGAGCCTTCGGGATCGTATTTCACGCTGCCGGTGAGGTGGATGAGCGAGGCATCGAGGCCAAAGGACTGCCAGCGAGCCACGTCATCGGTCTCCTGCACAAGGATTTGTTGCAGCAGGCCATACACCGGACGCACGAGAAAGCTTAGCGCTTTGAGCCGCCGGGCGCTGCGGGGCGAGAGGCGGGCATTCACCAGCGAGACGGGGATGCCTTCGAGCGAGCAGGTGCGCACAAGATTCGGCCACACCTCCGCTTCGACGAGCACGAGTTGCGTGGGGCGGATCACCTCGATCATGCGCCTTGGCACACCTGGAAGGTCGATGGGGCTGTAAAGCGCCACGACGCGGCCCGCGTGCTGCTTTTCGCATTCCTTCGCCAAGGCATGACCCGTCGGCGTGGTGCTGGTGAGAACGATGCTGGTATCTGGCGAGACGAGCAGCAGGCTCTTGATGAGCTTCTGCGCCACATTCACCTCCCCCACGCTCACGGCATGCATCCACAGGCGGCCTTGGTCACGCGGCAGGGCTTCGATGGCGGCCTGCGTCTCGCGGGAGTGAAGGCCGATGCGCTGCGCCAGATCTCGCCAGCGTCCACCCCGGCGGCGCATCTTCACGATGGCTCCGGGGAGCATGCAAAGCAGGCCGAAAGGCAGGAGAAGGTTGTAGAGCGCGAAGGGGAGCAAGATGGAGCCGTCTTGTGAAACGGGATGACGGGGTGGTCAACAAGGTCAATGAGGTCATCACGGTCAAAACGCCGTCGTTTTGACCTCAGTGACCGCAATGACCTGATTGACGCCGCTTCACGAAATCTCCAGCCTGCCGGTGCTATCGCCGATGCGCTCGGCGGGGACACCCATGCGATCCAGCATGCTGAGGTAGAGATTCGTCATCGGCGTATCGGTGGGCAGCACCTGGCGTTTGCCGTGGGTGAGGGTGCCATTGCCGCCACCGGCGAAGAGGATGGGGAGGTTGTTGTGATTGTGCCGGTTGCCATCGCCGATGGCACCGCCAAAGACGATCATGGAGCTGTCGAGCAGCGTGCCTTCGCCTTCCTTGATGGACTTCATCTTGTCGAGGAAGTAGCCGAACTGGCGGAGGTAGAACTGATCGATCTTGGCGATCTTCTCCAGCTTCTGCGGATCACTTTGATGATGGGAGAGATAGTGGTGCGCATCCGGCACGCCGATCTCGGGGAAGGAGCGATTGCTTCCATCATGGGCGAGCATGAAGGTGCTGATGCGGGTGGTATCCGTCTGGAAGGCGAGGGCGAGGAGGTCAAACATGACGCGGATGTGCTCCTCGTAGCTATCGGGGATGCCTTCGGGGATTTTCACATCGGGCATCTCAGCCTGAAATTTCTCCGCGCGCTCGATGCGGGTCTCAATGTCACGCACGGCGGAAAAGTACTCGTCGATCTTGCGGCGGTCATTCGTGCTCACCTTGCCCTGGAGGGTCTTGGCCTCGTCGAGCACGGTATCGAGGATGCTCTTCTGCATGCGCTGCTGGCGTTTCGCATCCGCACCGTTGCCAGCGGAGGCACCGAGACCGAAGAGGCGCTCAAAGACGAGTCGTGGGTCCATCTCGGGAGCCATGGGCATCGTTTCGTTTTTCCAGGCGAGGTTAAACTGGTAGGCGCAGGAGTAGCCGCTGTCGCATTTCCCGGAGGAACGCTGGCCATCGGTGCTGAGCTCGAGCGAGGGCAGGCGGGTGAGGTGGCCGATCTTTTGCGCGGCGATTTGGTCCACGGAGATGCCGAGCTGGATATCCGCCCCGGCGGTCTTCTTTGGCATGCAGCCAGTGAGATAGGTGGCCACGGCACGGGCGTGATCTCCCCCGCCATTGCCGTGCGAGTGCGCCCAGTCCTGCATCAGGCCGGAGATGACGGTGAAGTCCTCGCGATGCTTTTCGAGGGCCTTGAGGGAGTTCGAGAGCGTGTAGCCCTTGCCCTCGCCGGTGGGGAACCACTCGTTCACGTTCACGCCGTTCGGGATGTAGAGCCAGGCAGCACGCAGGGGCTTCGCGGGAGCCTTTTTCGCCTCGGCGGCAAAGGCGCGGAAGCCGAAGGATTCGAGGAACGGCAGGGAGATGGCGCTGCCCAGGCCACGCAGCACATGGCGGCGGCTGGGCGAATGCGCGGCGAGGGCAGTTTCGCGAAAGGGGTTCATAGGTTTTGGGGGGTGCAGAGCATACGAGCAGGAAGGGGGCAAACTTTCCTTCGCGGCGAGCGTGCCTGCGGATGTGAAAGTAGTTGATAAAAGGGCGGCGAACAGCCCGATTAGGCCCGCTTCTCCAGCAGACCCCGTTCCAAACTTCCCGCTCTCCCATGAAGAAGTTCTTCTTTGCCGCTTTTCTCACTCCCTGCTTCATCACGCTGGCGCAGGATGCCACGACGCCAGCGGTTCCTGCACCCGTGGTTCCCGCACCAGATGATTCGGGCCTCGTCGCTCCAGCTAAAGACCCCTCCGTGGCCGTGCTGCTCATCAAGCCCTCCCCGGAGCATCCGATGACCTTTGACCAGAGCGAACTGACGGTGAAGCCCGGCCAGAAGGTGAAGCTCACCTTTGACAATCCCGTGCAGCCGAATTTGCAGGGCCTGCCCTATAACTGGGTGCTCGTGAAGCCTGGGAAAGAAGCCGTCGTGGGCAGTGCAGCACTCGCCATGGCCGTCGATCCCAAAGCGATGCAAAACCACTACATCCCCGCCGGAGCCGATGGCGGCGTGCATCCCGATGTCATCGCCCACACGAAGCTCGTGAAGCCAGGCTCGAAGACCGAGCTTGAATTCACCGCACCTGCGGAAGTGGGTGACTTCCCCTACATCTGCTCCTTCCCCGGCCACTTCCGGCACATGAAAGGCATGCTCCATGTGAAGTGATCACTCATTCCTCATCTCTTATCCCTCATCCCCATCCCACCCACACCCCAACCCATGAAACGCCGCCTCTTCACCACCCTCGCCCTTCTCACCCTCGCTGCCGCGCCGCTCCTCGCGCAGGACGCCGCCATCCTGGAAGCCGGCGGGCTGAAATTCAAATACTCCGCCCCCTGGATGCTCTCCGATACGCCCGGCATGATGCGGGTGGCCACGCTGCTGGCCAAGGTGGAAGGCGCCGAAAAGGCCATCGAGGCCGCTTACTACGTCTTCCCCGGCGGTGGTGGCGGCGTGGACGCCAATGTGCAGCGCTGGCTCGGCCAGTTCGCCACGAAGCCAGAGTCCAAGACCGAAGAGATCCCGGCTGGCGATCAAAAAGTCACGCTCGTAACCGCCACCGGCACCTTCAACGACGGCCCGCCCATGGGTGCCAAGACCCCGAAGGAAAACTACACCCTCCTCGGAGCCATCGTCCCCACCGCCGATGGCAACAACGTCTTCATCAAGGTCACCGGCCCGAAAGACGCCATCGCCACGCTGACCGAAGGCTTCCGCAAGATGATCACCAGTCCTTTCGCGAAGTAAGCCAAGCGCTCCACGATCCCCAACGCCGCCGCGGTCCTCCCCGGCGGCGTTTTTCTTTGGTATTCATCTTGGAAGTAGGCGTGGCCACCCCAAAGCCTGATCGCAGCAAACAAGCTGCCACACTTGGACTGCGGCAGCCTGCTGCCGCTTTTCCGAGGCAGCCTGCTGCCGCCGCCGTCTCCCAGCCCAGGAAAAACACCCCATGCTAACAGCCAGATGGGTTTCCAAGTCTCTCGAACGCCTCGACGGCCAGCAGGCTGGCCTGACGAAAGCGGCAGCAGGCTGCCGCAGTCCATGCAAAATCGGCCCACAGCCTGCCTTTGCTCCGCGCCAAAGTTTCCGCTATGCCAACGCCCGCATGTCCCGCCTCGCCTCCCTTCTGTCCTTCCTGTCCCTGCTGTCTCTCAGCCACGCCCTGGACCTCCACATCACCCCCGATCTCTCGCCCCACGCCGCGCTGAAAAAACTCCGCGAGGCCCGCCAAGCTGGCGACACCTCTCCGGCCACGCTTTTCTTCCCCGAAGGCACCACTGAGCTGCTCACGCCGCTCATCCTCGAAGCGCAGGACTCCAATCTAACCCTCACCGGCACGAAGAGCACTCTCATTGGCGGCCCCAAAGTCACCGGCTGGGAAAAACACAGCGGCGAGATCGTCAAAGCCGATGTCTCGAAGCTCCTCCCGAAAGGCTTCCTGCCCAAACAACTGCTCTGCGACGGCGAGCGGCAGATCCTCGCTCGCTACCCCAACTTCGACGCGAAGGACCCGCTCTACGGCGGCTGGGCCTTTGTGCCAGCCTTCCCACCCGCAGGCGCACCGGAAGGCCATCTTTGGAAACGCACGCTCTTTGTGAAGCCCGAGGACGTCCGCACCTAGGCGCATCCCGAGGACGTGGAGCTCGACATCTTCGCGCAATACGGTTGGTGGAACTTCATCGAGCCCGTCGCCTTGCTCGATCCCGCCACGCGATTGCTCACGCTGAAAAAAGACTGCGCCTACGACCTCCACCCGCACAACCGCTACCACTTCCAAAACGCCCTCGAAGAGCTCGACGCCCCCGGCGAGTGGTTCTACGACAAGCACAGCGGCGTGCTTTACTTTTGGCCGCTGATAAGTGATGCGGGCACTCCTGCCCGCAAAGACCACGCTGACACTGCGGACAGGAGTGTCCGCATCACTTCAGACATCCGCCTGCCCCTCACCGACGCCTTCTTCAAAATCAAAGGCGCCAAACACATCACCATCCGCGACCTCACTCTCACTGGTTGCCACGGCAGCGCCATCATCTTCGAGCGAGCGGAGGACTGCCTCGTCGAAAAGTGCGTCATCACCAAGGTCGGCGCTTTCCACGGCAGCGGTGTCGGCGTCAGCGACGGCAAAAACGTCCGCGTCTCCCGCTGCGAGATCAGCTTCACCGGCAGCAACGGCGTCAGCCTCAGCGGTGGCGATCGCAAAACGCTCACTGGCCCCGGTCATGCCGTCGAAGACTGCCACATCCATCACATGGGCGTCTTCAACAAGAACGCCTGCGGCGTCAGCATGTATGGCGTGGACAATGCCGTGCGGCATTGCCACATCCACGATGGCCCGCGCATGGGCGTGCAGATGAGCGGGAACAACCTCATCGTCGAATACAACCACCTCCATCACCTCTGCCTCGAAACGCAGGACGGCGGCGCGATCTACACCGGCGGTCGCGATTGGATCAGCAGCCGCGGCAGCAAGTGGCGCTACAATTTGATCCACGACGTCATCGGCTGCGGCCAGGAGGCAGGCGGCTTGAAGCATCCGTGGTTCACCTTCGGCCTCTACCCCGACGACAACTCCGGCGGCCTCGACATCATCGGCAACATCGTCTTCCGCGTCGCCCACACGCCCATCCATTTGCACAACGCCCGCGATTGCATCGTCGAAAACAACATCTTCGCCCTCGGCGGCAAGTTTCAGTTCGATCTGCACGGTTGGACCAAGGAGCACCGCTTCTACACCAACCATCTCGAAACCATGATCAAAGGCTACGAGTCCGTCGCCGGTCAGCTCGCCTGGACCAGCATGCGCGGCATGGAACTGCATCCCAAAGACGCCATCCGCGACGACGGCACCATGATGAGCGGCAACAGCTTCCAGCGAAACATCCTCTTCAGCGACACCCCCGGCGTGAAGTATGGCGACATCCGCCACGCCACCGCCAAGTGGAACACCCTTGATCACAACCTCGCCTGGAACGGCAGCCACCCCGTCGTCACCGGCATCAACAAAGTCGGCCCCGACAAGCCCGGCGAGCCACTGCTCACCGAAAACTTCGACCGCGTCGCCAATGGCAACAGCATCAAGGGCTGGGGCTTCAACCATCGCCCCAACAAAAACGTGCAACTCGTCGGCGCCGACGGCGCCTTGCGAGCCGACGGCGCCCTCGGCACCGATCCCGGCAATCCCAAAACCGTTTTCCACGGCCCCGATGTGCCGATCACGCCCGGCGCTGCGTATCGCGTCAAACTCCGCGTCAAATCCACCGAACCCACCGCGAAAATGAGCCTCGCCCTCGCCAGCTTCAAAAACGGCGAAGGCTACTGGCAGGCCCAGAGCACCAGCATCACCGCCACGCCTCAGTGGACCGAAGTCGAAGCTACCGGCCGCATGCCCCGCGAAAACGAAGCCACCTGGAAACCCTGGATGAAGCACTTCTGGCTCCGCATCGATTGCCACGAGCCGAAGGGCCAAATCTTCATCGACGACCTCCGCCTCACCGAAGCCGCCCCCCTCGACGAATGGACCTCCTGGCAAGCCGAAGGCTGGGACAAAAACAGCCTCATAGCAGATCCGCTTTTCGTGGATTGGAAGAACGACGACTTCCGACTGAAGCCCGAGTCACCAGCGTTTAAGCTCGGCTTTGAAGCGATCCCGGTGGAGAAGATTGGGGTGAGGAAGGAGTAACGAGCAGCCTACATTTCTCCAGCAGGTGATGCGCTCAAACGATTGTGAAACACTCCAAGTTCTTTGTCGCAGATCCTGTTTGCCCACATAAAGAAATCATCCTTCATGACATCGGCCAAAAACAACATCGTAGCATGATATTTGGTCGCCAGTTTGCTGGAGAAGTCGCCTTCGGATCGAAACCCTCGGGCTGTCTTCCTCAAAAAATCAAAAGCCCTAATATCATTGTTGAGGGCGACCGAACCTCCTGCCAAATCAGGATCTTCGACTTCGCCCGAGAGAGCTGACAAATAGCAGCTTCTAAGCTTAATGAGCGGCATCAATAGTAGAACCTCATCATGACGGCAAATCCACGCTCCCTCGCTTTCATATGCCTTCATTGATTCCTTTTCATCATTCCAAATCTGCCAGGCAGATGGCAAAATGGTAATCCCCACCCAATTTTCTTTTTGTTCCGCGCGATAAGCTTCGATCAAGGCTTTGCCGAAATAGATTTGATGTCGATTACTAGTGTCAATTTGCACCTCGAATTCACCAAAGGAAATGGCACCTCGAGCAGGTATGCCTTTCGCCAAAAGTGCGGATAGCAGCATTCCAGCTATCGCATAAATGTCGAGAAAAGCCCAAGCTCCATACCCCTTATGCTCTTGGTAGAACAAGAAAGTGTCAGAAAAGTAGATCGTCTTGAACTCACTATTTAATTGCTCCCAATTCAGAAACGACTTCAGAGCCTCGTCTATGACGCCGAATACTTCGGCAGAGCTACGCTGGGTAACCAACTCGCTGAAGCCCAGAATATCGAGGAACAGCAGATACCGACCGTTCTGCTTAATGTCGGCCTTGATGGAATCATTCATTAACGAGCAAATCCTCTCACAAAGTCTGTTCGGCAAACGGATTTATGACTTGAAGCCCAACGATGTGTTTGAAGTCGCCCTCGTTACGCGTGACGAGCGGCACGCCATACTCCAACGCAGTGGCTGCGATGATGGCATCGCCCAGCTTCATGCTTTTCTGCTGACGCAGTTGGATAGCCCGCAGGATGATTTCTTCGTCCAAAGGCAGTTCAGCAGTGCTCGTGACGAGCGTTTGAAGTTGGGTCTGACGTTGAACTGACAGCAATCCAAACTTCGGGAAGCCCAGCACCTCAATCCGGGTCACGCTGGCGATCATGGCATCCGATCTCTCCGCATACGGTAGGCAAAGAGTATCGCCGGGCTCGGCGGCGTAGATGAGGATGTTGCTATCGCAAATCATAAGATCACTCCCGGCCAGGAAGCACCACGTCCTCGCGGATTTCACGCTGCCAAGCCACGGGATCAGGGATCACATCCTTCAGCCCACCCATCGCCCGGATAGCCTCAAAAGCCGCCGCACGCTTTGCCAGCATCTCGGGCGTGGCGGTCGGAATCACGCGTTTAGGCTTCGGCGATACGCCATTCGGCACTGAGAGCAGCACATGCACACGCCCCGGCTTCAGCCATTGCGGCAGCGGCGAAAGCAGCTTCAGGCTGCCATCCGCGCTGACTTCGACATCGGTCTCCAAGGTGTTCATGCCGCTAGTGTAGGCGATTACCCCGAAATCGTCCAGCCTGCGAATGAGTCGGAGTGGACAACGTCATCGCCAATCCCTATCCCAGAGCCTCCGGCGATCCAAGCGCCCTCTTCGGCCTTCCTTCGACGGCCACAGGGCTTCCGGGACTCGTTCTTGCTCCGGCTCTTGATCGGACGCTGACTCCCTGAAGCCGGAGAGAGGGGAGATGAAGAGCCTGAGCATGAGCAAGACGGGAACACGGACCCCTCGAACCGCTGATGCCCTTTTCGACAGAAGAATGGGGACAGGAGAATCCCAAACCTCATTCTTTTGTCCCCATTCTGTTGTCGATGATTTCAGGTCTGTCGCCGTGGGTTGGCCTTCAGCAGACAGAATGTTGGCAGGAAGATTCGGGGTAGAAAGATTTCAGAAGCCCATTTTCTACCCCTCATTTTTCTACCAACCTGCCTGGCGTCGATCCTCAGATTGGCTGACAGCAAATGGGGACAAAAAAGAGTCATTTGCTGTCAGCTCTCTGCCCCGTCTGTTATTGATTCTTCTGTCGATCATTTCAGATCTGTCGTGGGGGTGGACGCTTCAGACCTTCACGACTGCCTTGATGACGCCGCTCGAAGGCTTGAGCCAAGCATCCATCTGCTCGGGCAGCGCTTCAAACTCACAGCGGTGGGAAATCCATGGGCGAGTATCGATCTGACCGCTCTGGATCATGGCGAGGATGCGCGGGAAATCGGGGCTTTGAGCATTGCGGCTGGCGAGGAGGGTGAGTTCGCGGCGATGAAACAAGGGATCGTCAATCGTCACCGGCTCCTTCGTGATGCCGACAAAGACGACTTTGCCGGTGAAGCGGGTGAAATACATCGCGCGACTCATGGAGGGCGCATGGCCGGTGGCATCGAAAACCATCTGCGCACGCGCTTCATCCGCCAACGAGGCTACGACCTCGACTCCCGCGTAGTTTTCACTCACGAAGGCACGGCGGCGTTCGCTCATCTCCAGCACGGTGATGCGTGCGCCCGCCGCACGGGCGAATTCGAGCACGGTGAGGCCGATGGGACCTGCGCCGATGATGAGCACATCGTCCTCCGCGCTCACGCCAGCGCGATTCACCGCGTGGCAGCCGATGCCGAGGGTCTCGACGAGGGCGAGCTGTTCAAAGGTCAGCGCATTACACGGATGCAGCTTGGCTGCGGGGAGGATCATGCGCTCTCGCATGCCGCCATCGCAATGCACTCCGAGCACGGCGAGCGTTTCGCAGCAGTTCGTGGCGCCGCGCCGGCAGGCATGGCAGCGGCCGCAGTTCAAATACGGCTCCACCGAGCAGCGATCCCCTGCCCTGAGATGCGTCACGCCCTCGCCCACAGCCAAAACCTCGACACCGAGTTCGTGGCCCAAAATGCGCGGATACTCGATGAAGGGCATTTTGCCCTGATAACCGCTGAAATCCGTGCCGCAGATGCCGATGGCACGAATCGCCACGAGAGCCTCGCCAACTCGTGGCGCAGCGAATTCAGGCAGCGTGGACCATTCGAGGCGTCCGGGAGCGGTCAGCGTGAGGGATTTCATGGCCGCCGCCCATACGCGGCATTCGCGGGCAGACAATCGCCATGCCGTGGACATTGCTTTTTGCCAGCGTGAAGGTTAAACGCAGTCCGCGCATGCCTTCCGAGTCCCACCACGCCCACGAGGAGCTCTTCGACGCCGCCTTTCTCGATAGGCTGCGCGTGCTGGCCCTGCGCCTGCGCAAGCGCCGCCAGCTCCTGCGCCGTGGAGCGCAGTCCTCGCCCGCCACCGGCTTCACGCGGGAGTTCAAAGACTACCGCCATTACACTCCGCGTGAGGATTACCGCGCCATCGACTGGCGGCTGTATGCACGACTCGAAAAGCTCTTCGTGCGCCTCTACGAGGAAACGCAGGAGCTAAACCTGCACATCCTCATCGACGACAGCGCCTCGATGGCCAAGCCGCATCCTGAGAAGCGCCGCCAAGCGCTGCGCTTCGCCGTAGCGCTGGCTTATCTGGCGCTCAGTGCGCAGCAGCGTGTGAGCATCTACTCGATGAGCGATGCCGTGCGGCAGGACCTGCCGCCGATGCGCGGCCAGGGCAATATCGAGAAGGTCATCCAAGCGGTGATGAAGCTGAAATTCGAAGGCGTCACGAACATGCACCGCTGCTTTGAGGAGTTCCGCCCTTCACGACAGCGCTTTGGCATCATCTTCATCATCTCGGATTTCTTCGGCCACGAAATCGGCAGCGCCGGAGAAGCCGTCGCCCGCGTGGCGGCCTGGCCGGGAGAGAATCACCTCTTACAAATCGTGCATCCCGAGGAACGTGCGCCTTCTCTCGAAGGCGAATTCGAGCTCACCGAAGTCGAGAGCGGCGAGCGCCGCCGCTTCTGGCTGACCAAACGCGATGCCCAGCGCTACACCGAGACCTTTGATGCCTTCTGCGATCACCTCTCCCGCGAGTGTGCCACGCGGCGGATCGACTTCATGCAAGTGGGCAGCGAAGAGCCCTTCGAGGAGCGCTTCCTCGATCTCCTGGCTCGTGGCTCCGCGCTGGCAGGCGCATGACACAGCTCTGACAAAACCGCCCAAAAGCCTTACACGCCGCCGCTTTACGGAAAGAAGCATGCGATGACATTTTCGGCATGGAAGCATCCACTCACGCCGATATTCTCAAAGAAGGCCCCCACGTCTGGAACGCCTTTGTGTTCGACTCGAATGTCCAAAGCGCTCAACTGCGCGAGGCGGATCTCTCCGATCTCAGCCTCCGCCGTGTGAATCTAGTGAACGCGGACCTCTCTGGAGCCTATCTGAGCACCACTGACCTCAGCCAGGCCTGCCTTGCCGATGCCAAACTAGCGGGCACCCACCTAAACGGAGCCATTCTGAATGGTGCCGACCTCAGCGATGCCGATGCCAGCCAGGCGGACTTCCGTGGCTCACGCCTCAACGGCACCAATCTGACCTCTGCCATGCTTCACGGAGCCAATTTCGAAGGCGTTGACCTCCGCCGCGCCACGCTCAGCGGTGCCTGCTTTCAAAACGCGAACCTCTCCGGCGCACGCCTGTATCGCAGTGCGTTGAAGAAGGCTGATTTCTCTGGAGCCCATCTCACGAACGCGGAGATCCTGGAAGAAGCTGGGGCTGCTTTCATTCCAGCGGCGGCGTGATCACTCGGGCTTTCTGACCGCAGGATCTGAGGAGAATAGACGACAGTCGCCGCTGCGGGCTTATCGCCTATTGGTTATCCTCTCCGTCCGTCTCGGGAGCGGGCGGGAGCAAATCCTCGCGCAGCATTAAATCGGCCACTTTGAGGAGAAGGAGCTCGCCTTTGGGCGTGCGGATGATCTCGCCGAGGAAGGGCGTGAGGCGGTCCATCTCGGCGATGGCGCTGTGGACGAGGCTGGCAATGATGCGCTGATCGTAACGATGCGGCGGGAAGACGTTCGTGGCGCGGAAGAGGACGGTGCCGGTCTCCCAGTCTAGCTCGAAATTGCCGATGTTCAGCTCGCGGTTGGTGCGCATGAGCAGCTCGCAGATGGGCAGGCGGTGCGTGGAAGGGACTTGGAGAGTGCAGGTGGCCACGGCGCTAGCGATATGCGTCTCGCCAAAGACCTGCACATGCAGCGGGAGCTTCGTGTGATGTGCCTCGAAATCTGCCTCGATCACGGCGTGCTCGGGAACCTCGCGGTAGTGCCAGCCCATTTCTTTGAACGTGCTGAGGACGGCGGCGTAAAGGGCGGACAAGGGAAAATTTGAGATGGTGATTTCAAATTTGAAATCAGAAGTGGTCGGGACGGCGAGATTCGAACTCACGACTTCTTGCTCCCAAAGCAAGCGCTCTACCAGGCTGAGCTACGTCCCGAAAACTGATTTCCCCACGGCCGGTCTGGCGAGGGGTGGCGATAGTCGCCGTGAAATGCACATGCGCAAGGAGAAAGGCAGACTCTCACCAACCTCGGAAGAAACTCAGGGCCGTCCGCGAGGTCTCGGCGGCCAGTTCCTCGGCGGAAATACCTCGCAAAGCCGCCATGGCACGGCCGGTATCCGCCACATAGGCGGGTTCGCATCTTTTTCCTCGATGCGGCACCGGGGAGAGGTAGGGCGCATCCGTTTCGAGCATGAAATGACCTGCGGGCACCTCCCGCGCCGTCTCGGCGATGACACCGGCATTCTTGAAGGTGACGATGCCGGTGAAGGAAATGAGGTGGCCGGCATCAAGAAGTGGCTGCGCCTGCTCCAAACTGCCGGTGAAGCAGTGAAACACGCCGCGAAGCCTGCCGCTGAAGGGCATGACCTGCGCCACGAGATCATCCCAGCTCTCGCGATTGTGCAAAATGACGTTCAAGCCGAGTTCCGCCGCGATTTCGAGCTGCGCACGCAGCACTGCGGCCTGATGCGAGCGCCACGTTTCCAGCGTCCAGCCCTCCGGCGGCGCATGGAAGTAATCGAGCCCGATCTCGCCGATGGCGCAGACCTTGGGATGCTGCGCCAACTCCCGCAATTCGCTGATCCAAGCCTCGCCGCTCACGCTATCGACATCACAGGGATGGATGCCCACGGCGACACGCACATCCGGCTCCTTTTCCGCGATGGCGAGCAGCTTGCGGGCATTTTCGAGATCGACCGCCGGAGCGACCATGCGGCTCACACCCGCCTCACGAGCACGCTGGAGCACGGCGGATAGATCCGCGTCGAACTTTTGGCTACCGAGATGCGTGTGGGTATCGAAAAACATGTGCCTCCGGATGGCGTGGCGGCGCAGAGGTGTCAAGGCGCGGGCCTTTTAGCCGTCCATCTTCGAGCGGTGCTCGCTCGGCCGCCAGCCGATCCATTTTTTGAAGGTATTGCTGAAGACGAAGGGGTTCATGTAGCCGACCTCGTGGGAGATGGTCTCGATCTTCAAATTGGTTGTGGAGAGGAGTTCGGCGGCTTTGCGCATGCGCAGCCAGGTGACGTGATGCATGGGCGTGCGGCCCAAGGCTTTGCGACAGAGACGACGGAGGTGCTCGGTGCTCACATGAGCTTGGCGGGCGAGCTCGTCGAGGGTCCAATCGAAGCCCACATTCGCCGCCACGCGTTCCCAGATGCGGTGGAGGCGGTCATCCACCTGCCAGGGCTGGGCGAAGCGCTCGACATAGTGCTGCACCAGCTCCACCCAGTGAAACATGGCGGCCGGTTTCGCATCGCGGCCCGATTCCTCGATGAGGCCCTCGATGGCATTCCAAAGCGAGGCACCTGAAAAAGGTGCCATCAAGGGCGAGCTGCTGCTGAGGATGGGCTTTTGTTCCGGCTGCTGCTCGTAGCGCACCCAGCAGCAGCGCCAGTCCTTGCCGGGAACGGCTTGGAAGGCATTCACCATGAAGGGCGGCAGCGCCACGGCCATGCCTGCGCTGCATTTTTTCCACGCCCCATCCACCAGCACGCGCCCCTCGCCCTCAAGACAGGCGAGGAAATAAAGTCCACCCTGATGCATGCGCACGATGCGATACGGTGCCCGCGCCGTCATCACCCCGGCATGAGCGATGCGATGCTGCGCGAGCGAACCGCACACCGGCGAGCCACGCAGCCACGTCCGCGTGTCCTTGTCCGAGGCACGCACCACACGGTAATCGGTATCGGGGCCGTGCGTGTGCGTTTCGGATAGCTCCTGGATGGCAGATCGGGCGTGCATGAGGGTTGGATTGATGATTTATGACTTACGATTTATGATTTCGAAGAGGCCAGCAGGCCAAATCATAAATCAAAAATCGTAAATCATAAATCCTTCTCACCATGCCCAACCCTTGGACCGGAATCGGTAATCCCTACTCGAAACAGGAAGTCGTCGATCGTCTCAAAGCCACACTGGCCAAGGGCGAGCCTATCATTGCCGCCGGAGCGGGCACAGGCATCAGCGCCAAATTCATCGAAAAAGGCGGAGCGGACCTGATCATCATCTACAACAGCGGTCGCTTCCGCATGATGGGCCACGGCTCCACCTGCGGCCTCATGGCCTATGGCGATGCGAATGCCATCGCCATGGAGATCGGCGAGTATGAGGTGCTCCCGGTGGTCAAAGAAATCCCCGTCGTCTGCGGTGTGCATGCCACGGACCCACGCCGCCGCATGTGGCACTGGCTGCAGCAGGTGAAGAACATGGGCTTCTCCGGCGTGAACAATTTCCCCACGCACTGCATCATTGATGGCCACTTCCGTGGCGTGCTGGAGGAGACAGGGATGAGCGTGCAGAAGGAATTCGAGATGGTCGGCCTAGCCACGAAGATGGACATGTTCAGCATTGTCTATGTCGCCACGCCGGAAGAAGCGGTGGAGATGGTGAAAAACGGCGCAGATGCCGTCATTGCCCATGTCGGCACGACCGTCGGTGGCAGCATCGGCGTCGTGAACGCGGTGGTGGACTGGGATTTCACCGTGAAACGTACCCAGGAGATCATCGACGCGGCCCGCAGCGTGAAGAAGGACGTTTTTACCCTCACCCACGGCGGGCCGGTGAATACCCCGAAAGACGTCGAGTTCATCCTCGGCAAAACTACTGCGGATGGCTTCGTCGGAGCCTCCAGCCTGGAGCGTATGGGCGTGGAAGATTCGCTCACCAGCCTCACCCGTGAGTTTAAAGCGGTGCGCCGGTAAGCTCTCAAAGCACAGGCTCAATTCTCAAGCCTTACGGTCTGTTTAGCAGGTCGTAAGGCTTTTGGCTGCTAGGCCCTCTCACTCCCTTTTTGCAAAAAAATGACGGGCGTTTATCATCCGGCACGCTTATGAGCGCGAATTACCCCCTGAATCATGTCTGACGATTTTTTTGGCAACCGCAATGACGGCCCCAACCGCCGCCAGGATCCGCAATTTAACTGGAGAGGCTTCCTGCTGTTTGTGCTGGCTGTTTTTCTTTTGGTGGCTGGCGTCTGGGCCAGCAACAAAACCAGTGGCTCGAAGCTCGATTACCGTGGCTTCAAGCAGCTCGTGAAGGAGAAGCGCATCGATATCAGCCGCCCGCTGCTGCTCATCAATGCCGATGCTACCACGAAGCAGACCATTGAAGGCTTTTACTTCGACAAGCCCCGCGCCGCTGCTCCAGCGCCCGATGCCCCTGCTGCGACGCCCGTGGAAGCGCCGAAAACCGAAGAGCCTGCCTCCGGCCCCGTGATCACGCCCAGCACTGGCTTGAAGCCCGTGGGTGCCTCCAAACCCTTCTCGGTGGAAGTGAACATCGACTTCCAAAAAGAGGAACTGCAAAAGCTCCTCGCCGAAGCCGGTCTCGACCTCGTCCCGTCGTATGCAGGCAATGAGTGGGCTATGGTGAGCTTCCTGCTGCCGCTGGCCTTGGTGCTGGCCTTGTTCTACTTCCTCGTGCGTCAGCAGATCCGCAGCGCAGGCCGTGGGGCGATGAGCTTTGGCAAGAGCAAGGCCAAGATGCTCTCCCAGGACCGCAACAAGGTCACCTTTAAGGACGTGGCCGGGGTGGAAGAAGCCAAGGAAGAGGTGCAGGAGATCGTGGAGTTCCTTAAAGACCCGAAGAAGTTCCAGCGCCTCGGCGGCAAGATCCCCAAGGGCGTGCTCATGGTGGGCCCTCCCGGCACCGGCAAGACCCTGCTGGCCAAAGCCATCGCCGGCGAGGCCGATGTGCCGTTCTTTAGCATCAGCGGCAGTGATTTCGTGGAAATGTTCGTCGGCGTGGGTGCCAGCCGCGTGCGTGACATGTTCGAGCAGGGCCGCAAGAACGCTCCCTGCCTCATCTTCATCGACGAAATCGACGCCGTCGGCCGTCATCGCGGTCACGGCCTCGGTGGTGGGCATGATGAACGCGAGCAGACGCTCAACGCCATGCTCGTCGAGATGGATGGCTTTGATACACAGGAAGGCATCATCATCATCGCCGCCACGAACCGCCCCGATGTGCTCGATCCCGCCCTGCTGCGCCCCGGTCGTTTCGACCGTCAGGTGACCGTCTCCCTGCCGGATGTGAAGGGCCGCGAGGAAATCCTCCGCGTGCATGCCAAGAAGGTGAAGCTCTCCGACAGCGCCGACCTCTCGAAGATCGCCCGTGGCACACCCGGCTTCTCCGGTGCTGAGCTGGCAAACCTCCTCAACGAAGCCGCCCTGCTCGCCGCCCGCAACAATTTGAAGGCCATCAGCAATCCCGAGCTCGAAGAAGCCCGCGACAAAGTCCGCTGGGGCCGCGAACGCCGCAGCATGGCGATGAGCGAGAAGGAAAAGCAATCCACCGCCTGGCATGAGGCCGGTCACGCCATCATCAGCGTGCTGTTGGAGCACACCGATCCGCTTCACAAGGTCACCATCATCCCTCGCGGTCACGCGCTGGGCGTGACGATGTCCCTTCCCGAGGGCGATCAGCACTCCTTCCATCTCAAGGAAGCCCTGGACCGCATCGCGATGACCGCCGCTGGCCGCATCGCCGAGGAACTTTTCACCAATGACCTCTCCACCGGCGCCTCCGGCGACATCAAGCAGATGACCGGCCTCGCCCGTCGCATGGTGTGCGAATGGGGCATGAGCGAAAAACTCGGCATGGTGGGCTACGGAGCCAACGAAGATCAGGTCTTCCTCGGCCGCGACATCAACCGCTCCCGCGACTACAGCGAGGCCACCGCCCAAGAGATCGACCGCGAAGTGCGCCGCCTCGTGGATGAAGGCTACGACCGCGCCAAGAAGCTCATCATCGAGCATCGTGACAAAGTGGAGATCATCGCCAACGCCCTCCTCGAATTTGAAACCCTCGACGGCGACCAGGTGAAGGACATCGTCCTCACCGGCAAGATGAGCAATCCGCCCGAAACCCGCAGCAAGCCACCGCCCCCACCGCCCCTTCCGAAGGCTCAGGGTCCGCGTCCCGCGAAAGTCGAAGACGAGGACGAAGGCGGCCTCGCTCCGAATCTCGCCGGCGCCGCCGCGTAAGCGTTTCATCCAGTTCTGATTTGGCGTGGTATTCATTTACCACGCCAAATTTTTTTTGGGCTTCGAGATGGCCGTTTTGCCAGCGTTTAGAAGGCAGCCATGATTCGCTTCTCTTCGCCACGCCTGCGTGTGGCCTCTGGAATCCATGAAGACTGCTCCGTCATGGCTTTTGATTCACCCACTCATGATGAAACGCACCATCCCCTTTCTTTACGCCGCTCTGCTCGCCACCAGCTTCGGCGCAGAGGCGACTCCGATTAGCCTGAGCGCCAATCAAATGTCCATTGGCACCGGGCAGCCTTCGTTGGTGCTCATGTCGAGCGGCTCTATGCAAATTCCGGTGTGGTCCATGTCCGGTGGCACGGTGGGGCAGTCCGTCGTCGGACTCGTCAGCGGTTTGCCCAAAGAGTGCGTAGCGGTGAAAGTCGAGATCGTCGTGACCACGACGGATGAGACGACGAGCGCGAGCTTCGAGGACGTTTATCGCGTCCATCTGTCGCAGATGGTGGACGACGCGCCATTCACCTCACGCTATTCGTTGAGCAACCCTGTGCGCACGACCCTGCCTGCCGCACCCTTTCATTCGCGGACCATCCTGCTGGAGTCCTACTACCCCGTGCAGCCAGACGCACCGCTGTGGGTGCGCATTCAGCGCGAGCCTGGCGATCCCGGCGACACCTTCACGCGGCCCACCGGCCTCGCCATGGTCAAAGTGACGCCGCTGGAGGCTCTCGCGAAGCCGCAGGTTGTTCAAGACGTGAGCGGCTACAATTCGTGGCCGATGATGCAAGCCATCGGCGACAAGCTGGTCTGCGTTTACAGTCGCGGCAGTGCGCACACGATTCATGAGGGTAGCCGCGACCTCTACGCCCGCACTTCCGTCGACGGCGGCAAAAAGTGGACGCCGGAAACGGTGGTCGCCAACACACCGGACTACGGCGAGGTCCCTGCTGGCAAGGGGCTGGATGCGAACGGAGCGATGCTCCTCTGGGTCCGCCGCGTCGGCCCCGAGTGGCACCACGATCTCTATCGCACCACGGATGGCGTGAGCTTCACGCTCGTCGCCACACCCAAGCTCGCGGTGCGCCCGATGCAGATCACCGACATCTTTGCTGTGCCAAAGGTCGGACTCATGGCCCTGTGGTTCGCAGGCGACTATAGCGACAAGCCGACGAACGCCTGGGGCACCGTGACCAGCAGCGACAACGGCGCGACCTGGACACAGACCACCGTCGAGTCCGAGTTGCCCAAAGCCGAGTGGCCCACCGAGCCTGCCGCCGTTTATCTTGGCGAGGGCAAGATCCTCGCTATCGCCCGCACCGAAGTCGGCCCCACACAGTTCCAACTCACCTCCACTGACTACGGGGCGACGTGGAAGCGCGTGCCCACCAACATCGGCGATGTCGCGGCCTCCACACCGAGCCTGATCCTCGACGCCAAAACCGGGCTGCTCAGCAACTACTACTATCATCGTGGCAAGGGCCTCCTGCGCCGCCGCGTCGTCAATGCGCTGCACATCTTCGACAAGCCGAGCACTTGGCCAGGCTCCGAGGTCGTCGCCACGGGCAGTGAGTCCACGTGGGATGCGGGCAACGTCAACGCCACGGTGATCGGCGGGACCCACTACGTCTCGTTCTACTCAGGCAAGGCTCCACACACCTCCGTACTAGTTTCCACGCTGCCAGCTCCACAGGCCAAGAAGTAAAGTGACCCATTTTCACCTGCGCATCGAACCCATGAAAACCATCTCGCTTTTTCTCGCCCTCGTTCCACTTAGCAGCATGGCCGAAGTGTGGCCTTTGGATGCTGTCACCGATTCATTGATCATTCGCGGTGAGGCCAAAACAGACGCTGGAGCCTCGGCGCAGAGTTTGGTGCTCAATGGAGCCTCGTTGATCGAACTCAAAGACAGCGCCAAGCTCGCTAGCGGCACGTTCACCGTCTCGCTGTGGTTCAATCCGTATGTGCTCCAAGGCGGGCAGCAGATGCTCATCGGCAAAAATCGTTACTCGCTCGGCGAACGGCAGTGGGGCATCACCATCGAGCCTGACGGCAAGTTGAAGGCTTATCTGCATCAGGGCGGCTGGAGCACGATTTCATGCTCGGAGCCACTCAAAGCTGGTTCGTGGCATTTCGCGGCCTTGGTGGTCGATCCGGGCAAAGCGGAGCTGTTTTTGAATGGGAAGCTCGCTGGCGAGGTAAAGCTCAAAACGCCCATCTCGGCCACGGCGGCTCCCATCACGCTCGGCGGTATTTTTGACGATGGAAGATCCCGCCAGACCTTTCTCGGTGCCCTCGACGAGGTGAAGATCGAGCCACGGGCCATTCGCGACCTGCCCTTTCAACCCATCGCTGCCACGCATGAGCTGCCGAAGCCCAAAACGGCGGATTTTCCTTTGTGGGATGACGCACAAAAGCTCGCGGAGGCCAAGGACTTGCCGGTGCTCGATGGCGTGGAGTTTCAGGTCATCAAAAAGTGGGACAAGGCGGCGGATGGTTACACCTTCCTCCACGGCGTCGGCCTTTGCTGGCACAAAGGGAAGCTCTACGCCTCCATCGGCCACAACAAGGGCGATGAGAATACCGTGACCGAAGAGGCGCAGTATCGCGTAAGTGCAGATGGCGGGAAAACGTGGAGCGAGCTCCGCGTGATCGACGCAGGTGAGGAAAAAGACCTCGCAGTGAGCCATGGCGTGTTCGTTTCGCATGCCGGGAAGCTGTGGGCCTTCCACGGCGCTTACTACAACCACATGGAGCGCATCCACACGCGTGCTTACTCGCTCGATGAAAGCACCGGCCAATGGGTGAAGCATGGCGTCGTGCTCGAAAACGGCTTCTGGGCGCTCAATCAGCCGGTGAAGATGGGCGATGGAAACTGGATCATGCCCGGCATCAGCGCGGGGCCTTACTCAAACACCGGCACCTTCCCCGCTGCCGTCGCCATCAGTCATGGCGATGACTTCACGAAGTGGGATTTCGTTAGCATCCCGGTCCACGAAGGCCTGAAGATGTGGGGCGAGTCGTCGATCATCGTGGATGGCGCGAACGTGCTGAACATCGCCCGCTACGCAGCCAAACCGCTCGCCTTGATCGCGAAGAGTGCCGATCACGGCCGCACCTGGAGCACCATGGGTGAAAGCAACCTGCCTATGGCCACCAGCAAGCCCGCTGCGGGCATGCTGAGCAACGGCCAGCGCTACCTCGTCTGCACGACTGCCGCGAACAATGGCGGCAAGCGCTACCCGCTTACCATCGCCATCAGCAAACCTGGCGAAGAGGTCTTCAGCCAAGTCTTTGTCATCCGCCACGCTGAGCACAGCGGCCCCGGTGAATCGAATCCGAAGGCCTCCTTGGGTTATCCCTGCGCCACCGAGCACGAAGGCAAACTCTACATCGGCTTCTCCAACAGCGGCGGCCGTGCCGGCAACCTTAACAGCGCTGAGATGGCGGTGATTCCGATTGAGCGGCTGAGGTGAAAAGCTACATCGCCGCCAGCGTCGCAGTGAGCAGCTTCCAGAACTTCTGGGCGGATGAAATGCTGGCACATTCTTTCTCTGAATGCGCTTCGTGGATGTTCGGGCCGAAGGAGATCATGTCGAGGTCCGGGTAGGCGATGGAGATGACGCCGCATTCGAGGCCGGCGTGGCAGGCGCTGACCTTGACGTCATGGCCGAAGAGATCGCGGTAGAGCGTTTTCATCTTCTCCAGGATGGGCGATTCGGCGCTGGGGCTCCAGCCGGGATAGCCAGCGTCTTGGCGGATCTCTGCGTCGATCAATTGAAACGGCGCGGCGAAGGCGCGGGCGACATCCACCTTGCTCGAATCGACCGAGCTGCGCTGAAGGCCGCTCCATTCGGCGTGGCCGTTGCCCAGCGAGATGAGCGAGAGATTCGATGAGGCCTCGACGAGGCCGGGAACGACGGGACTCATGCGATAAACGCCATTCACCACGGCCTGGAGGGCCAAAACGAAGGGCTTTTGCACATGGTCGGCCATCGTCGGGATAAAACCATGCACCGGCTGCGTGGTGATGCTCAGGTGCGGTTCGATGAGACGGAACTCCTCGCGGATGCCAGCGACCTCTTGAGCGAA
>JBILVU010000273.1:0-3306 GCA_044370285.1 Prosthecobacter sp. | reverse complement strand
AGCGATCTCTTCATCGAGGACCCGCGTGATCATGGCGGGCGGAAGGACCCGGAATTCTACCAGAGCGTGATCGAAAACGCCTACGTCAACGAGGTCGCGTGGGACATCAATTTCATGTCGGCGCAGCAGTGCCGGAAATGGGCGGATCGCGTGGCAAATGACACGGGCGTGAAGCGCTACGTCGCCGGTGCCATCGGGCCAATGACGGTGTCGCTGAATTTCCAGGTGGATGCGGATGATCCGGCGTTTCGTCCGATCACGTTTGATCAGGTGAAGCTGGCTTACATGCACCAAATCCGCGCTTTGATCGCGGGTGGGAGCGACACGCTACTGGTGGAGACGATCTTTGACTCGCTGAATGCGAAAGCGGCGCTGTTTGCCATCCAGGAAGTGTTTGAGAAGGACAACGTCGAGCTGCCGGTGCAGATCTCCGCCGCGATGGTGAAGGGCCGCACGCTGGTTTCCGCGCAGGACGTGGAGGCTTACCTGAATGCGATGATGCATGTGAAGCCACTGAGCATCGGCATGAACTGCTCGGCGGGGCCTGATGAGATGCGG
The DNA here is from genome assembly GCA_044370285.1 of Prosthecobacter sp. Classification (GTDB taxonomy): domain Bacteria; phylum Verrucomicrobiota; class Verrucomicrobiia; order Verrucomicrobiales; family Verrucomicrobiaceae; genus Prosthecobacter. Next base: position 2,748 of record JBILVU010000273.1, on the reverse strand, counting down.
CCTTACATTGAGGAACTGGCGGCGAAAGCGGGCTGCTTTGTCTCCGCGTATCCGAATGCGGGTCTGCCGAATGCTTTGGCACCGACGGGCTTTGACCTGCTGCCGCATCACATGGCCGAATTCGCGACGGATTTCGCCAAATCGGGCTTCGTGAACATCATGGGCGGCTGCTGCGGCAACACGCCCGCTCACATCGAAGCCATCGCGAAGGCGGTGAAAGGCATCGAGCCGCGTCATGTGCCGACACCAGAGCCAATCATGCGTTTGTCGGGCACGATGGCCTACAATCACACGAAGCTCGCGAACTACCTCATGATCGGCGAGCGCACGAACGTGGCTGGCTCGCCAAAATTCGCCAAGCTCATCAAAGAAGGCAAACTGGAGGAAGCGGTCAGCGTCGCTCGTCAGCAGGTCGAAAATGGAGCCAACGTCATCGACGTGTGCATGGACGAAGGCCTCATCGACGGCGTGGACATGATGACGAAGTTCCTCGCACTGCTGCAAACCGAGCCTGAGGTCACAAAAGTGCCCATCATGGTCGATTCGTCGAAGTGGGAAGTCGTCGAGGCCGGTCTGAAGATGCTGCAGGGCAAGGGCATCGCGAACTCCATCTCGATGAAGGAAGGCGAAGAGGCCTTCCGCGAGCGTGCAGGCATCATCAAACGCTACGGCGCCGCCGCCGTGGTGATGGCCTTCGATGAAAAAGGCCAGGCCGCGACCTACGAAGACAAAATCCGCATCTGCGAGCGGGCCTACCGCATCCTCGTCGATGAAGTGGGCTTCAATCCGCAGGACATCATCTTTGACCCGAACGTCCTCACCGTCGCCACCGGCATGGAGGAGCACAACAATTACGCGCTCGACTTCATCAACGCGACCCGTTGGATCAAAGAAAACCTCCCCGGTGCCAAAGTCAGCGGCGGCGTGAGCAACATCAGCTTCAGCTTCCGCGGCAACAACAAGGTGCGCGAGGCCATGCACAGCGCCTTCCTCTTCCACGCCATCAAAGCGGGCATGGACATGGGCATCGTGAATGCCGGCATGCTCGAAGTGTATGAGGACATCCCGAAGGAACTCCTCACCAAGGTCGAGGACGTGCTTCTCAACCGTCATCCCGGAGCCACTGAGGCGCTCGTCGAGTATGCCGAGCAGTTCAAAGGTGTCGCCGGTGCCAAGCGTGCCGAAGCCGATCTCTCCTGGCGTGAAGCCAGCGTCGAGAAGCGTCTGGAGCATGCGCTGCTCAAAGGCATTACCGATTTCATCATCCCTGACACCGAGGAGGCGCTCGTCAAATACGGCGTGCCTCTCAAAGTCATCGAAGGCCCGCTCATGGACGGCATGAAAGTCGTCGGTGATCTCTTCGGCGAAGGCAAAATGTTCCTCCCACAGGTGGTGAAGTCCGCCCGCGTGATGAAGCAAAGCGTCGCCGTGCTCACCCCGGCGATGGAGGCCGAAAAGCTCAAAAATCCCGTCTCCAAAGGCGCAGGCAAATTCCTCATCGCCACCGTCAAAGGCGATGTGCATGACATCGGCAAAAACATCGTCGGCGTCGTCCTGGCCTGCAATGGCTTCGAAGTCAGCGACCTCGGCGTCATGGTGCCTTGCGACAAGATTTTGGAAAAGGCACGGGAGATCGGCGCGGATGTCATCGGCCTGTCCGGCCTCATCACGCCGTCGCTCGATGAAATGACACACGTAGCTTCCGAGATGGAGCGCCAGGGTTTCAAAGTGCCGCTGCTCATCGGTGGTGCCACCACCAGCGCCGCGCACACGGCCATCAAGATTGCCCCGCATTACTCCGGCCCCGTGGTGCATGTGCTGGATGCCTCGCGCTCTGTGCCAGTGACCACTTCGCTCATCAGCGAGGAAAACAAAGCCTCCTTCGTCGCCGAAAACGAGGCCAAGCACGACGAAATGCGTGCCAAATACGGCCAGAAGAAGGCCCGCGACATCCTCAGCATCGACGCTGCTCGGGCGAACAAGTTCACCTGCGACTGGAACACCGTCGAAATCGCCAAACCCGCCAAACTGGGCGTGGAAACGATCCTGCCTTCCATCGAAGAGCTGCGCCGCTTCATCGACTGGTCGCCCTTCTTCCACACCTGGGAGCTGCGTGGCCGCTGGAACTCGAAGGAGCAAACATTCTCCAGCGCCTGGGACGAAGCCGATAAAAAAGCCGGCGCCGAAGCCGAGGCCGCGAAGCTCTACCGCGATGCGAATGCCTTGCTCGACCTCATCATCAAGGAGAATCGTTTCACGCCAAAAGGCGTCGTCGGTTTCTTTGAAGCCAATAGCGTCGGTGACGACATCGTGCTGGCCAATGGCACCGCCTTGCACACGCTGCGGCAGCAGCAGATCAAGAAAGACACGCCTAACTACGCCCTCGCCGATTTCATCGCGCCGAAGGACAGCGGCCGCACCGACTACATCGGCGGATTCGCCGTCACCATCCATGGCGGCGATGAGTATGCCAAAACCTACGATGCGGTGAACGACCCGTATTCCAGCATCATCGTCAAAGCGCTCGCCGACCGTCTCGCGGAAGCTTTCGCCGAGTGGCTTCATCAGCAGGCCCGCTTCCAGTGCGGCATCGAGAAGCCCGGCGACCTCAGCAACGACGAACTCATCCGCGAAAAGTATCGCGGCATCCGTCCCGCGCCCGGTTATCCCGCCCAGCCAGACCACACCGAGAAAAAGACCCTCTTCGCCCTCCTCGACGCCACCGCCAAAACCGGCTGCGAGCTCACC
>JBILVU010000054.1:0-35603 GCA_044370285.1 Prosthecobacter sp. | reverse complement strand
GGTTGTGGATTGGTGAAGGTTTGCAGCGGTTACTCCAGCCACCAGTGGAGCACGTTGGTCTTGCTGTCTTCGTAGGCGTGGGAGGCCTGGATGAGGAGCCGCTGTTTGCCGCTGCCATCGGGCGAATCGACGACGAGGCTGTTGGAGTAAGCTCCGGCACCGGCGGTGCGCATGCGGAGATACACGCCGTCGTCCCAGGTGATGCCGTCGTCAGACATGTAGAGGATCATGTGGCCGCTGCCTTCGCCATAAGCGCCGCTGCGGCCATGGAGGTAGTATTTGCCACCGAAGGCGGTGAACTGCGGATTGCGGATCTTTCGGCTGACGGTCGAGGTGCCGACCTTCGGCCACGTTTTGCCGCCATCGTGGCTGATGAGGTAATCGAGCACGTTTTCGTTCGCGCTGTTATAGACGTAGGCGATCAAGCCGCCATCGGCGAGGTGGCCGAGTGCTCCATAACCGCGGCGGTTGGTGATGAAGGGCAGCACGCTGCGCTTCGTGAAGGTTTCGCCGCCATCGGTGCTGACGTGCAGCTCATAGACGTGCTCTTTGGCGTTGCCGCGCCAATCTTTGATGGCGTCGTTCGCGAAGTGCAGCACGCGGATCTCGCCGTCGTGATACTCCACGTCATAGACGCGACCACGCGAGGCTCCGAAGGGTCGCGGATCGCTCCAGTTTTGGCCACCGTCCTTGCTCTTGCAGACCAGTGGCACCCAGTAGGGCTGCCACAGGGCGCTCTCCGCGACATCGCAGATGAGGTAAAAGAGCACGATCTCACCTTTGTCCGTGACGATGGCTTTTTCGGCCATGGCGGAGCGGCCCATTTTCTTCTCGTGGAGCTTTTTGGAGAAGGAGAGCACCCGCGGCTCGCCCCAGGTCTTGCCAGCGTCCACGGAACGTTTGTATTCCATCCAGCCGACGCCGGAGTGGCCTCCGTTGTCACTGGAGCAGTTCGGGTAAAAAGCGATCAGCTTTCCCGGCTCAAGCTGTACCAACGCATGACCGAGATGGCCGCTGCGCTTGGCCTTGGAGTTATCGACGAACAGGATGCCGTCATTCGGCGGATTCGCCGGAGTGATCCGAGCCGCGCAGGCAGAAGGTTTGCCTGGCAGCACCGTCGGCGGCGGCGCGGCGAGGGATGAGCCGCCAAAGAGCGCAGAGAGCGCAAGGAGACAGAAAAGAGGTCGGAGAAGCATGATGCTAGAAAACGGGGCTGGCAGAGGGATTTCGCGGCTTGAATGCCGACATGGCGTGTTATGCTAACACCATGCCCATGACCTCCACGCCCACGCTCAAAGACATCGCCCATGCCACGGGGGTGTCGATCATGACGGTGTCGCGGGTGCTGCGTGGAGCGCCGAAGGTGGCGGCGGAGAAGCGGGAGCTGATTTTGAAGGAAGCGAAGCGGCTCGATTACCAGCCGGACCCGCATTTGATGCGCATGATGCAGGTGGTGCGAGGGAAGAAGGAAAAACGGCTGCGGGCGGTGATCGCCGTGATCCGCGAGCATGTGCCGCAGGATGGGCTGCTGGGGCCGTCGTATCAGTATGTGCCGATTGAAGACATCCGCCGCCGTGCGCATGGACATGGTTACGCGGTGGAGGAGTTTTATTTGGGCAAGGACGGCCTCACGCCGAAGAAGCTGCAAAAGATCCTGCACGCTCGCGGCATTGAAGGCGTGATCGTTTCGCCGCAGAGCATGACGCTGCCATGCAGCAAGCTCGACTTCTCGCCCTTCGCGGCGGTGACGTTTGGCAATGCGATGAGCACGCCCGCGCTGCACATGTGCGCGGGAAACATGACGCTCGGCATTCACATGGCGGCTGAGCAACTCGCGGCCCGTGGCTACAAACGCATCGGCGTGGCGGTGACGAAGTGGATCGTGAACCGCTCGCAGTTTGGCTACAGCGGCGGCCTGTTTCACTGGCAGCACAGCCTGCCGGAAGCGGATCGCGTGCCGCTGCTGCTGTTTCCGAGCAACGATATCAGCCAGGGCTTCGACGCCTTCTCCAAATGGATGCGCGAGCATCAGCCAGACGCGCTAATTACCTTCGACACACATGTCCCCGGCTGGCTGAAGCGCCTCGGCCTTCGAGTGCCGCAGGACATCGGCTTCGTCGTGCATGACTGGACGCCGAAGATGGAGGGCTTCGCGGGTATCTACCAGCAGCGCGATCATTTGGCGGCTGCGGCGATCGATTTGGTCGTCACGCAGCTTTCCCAGCATGAACACGGCGTGCCTGCGGTGCCGCGCCAGATCATGATCCCGCCGAAATGGATCGAGGGTGCGAGTGTGCGGAGGGCAGTTTGAGGGCAGGGGAGTAGGTTTTCACTTGTCCCGCAGCCACATCTTTGTTCCAATCCGCGCTCTCAACCCTGAACCCATCTACTTCTCATGCCCCACGTCGAAACCAACGGTATCAAAATGTTTTATCAAGAACGCGGCAGCGGTGATCCGCTGGTCTGCATCATGGGCGTGACTGCTCCTGGCGGTGTTTGGGATGCGCATGCGCAGGCCTGGGAAAAGCACTTCCGCTGCATCCTCGGCGATAACCGTGGCGTGGGCGAGACGGACAAGCCGGAAGGCCCTTACACGACGGCGATGATGGCCGATGATTATGCTGGCCTGATGGACAAGCTCGGCATCAAGCAGGCCCGCGTGGTGGGCTGCTCGCTCGGCTCCGTGATCGCTCAGCAGCTTGCCTTGCGGCACCCAGAGAAGGTGAAGAGCATGATTTTGATGTGTACCTGGGCCCGGCAGGACCGCTTCGGCCTTTACACCTGGCAGCACCTCATGAAGGCGAAGGCGGACATGCGCCCCGAAGACTTCATGCAGTGGATTCAGATGCTGATCTTCACCAAGCCGTGGTTCGACAACGACGACTGCTGGAACAACATGCAGCAGGGCCTCAAGGACGCCGCCATCAATCCCGCTCCTCAGCCGCTGCATGCCACGGAGGCCCAAAGCGCCGCCGCGATCAGCCACAACACGCTCAACGAACTCAAGAACGTGAAATGCCCCACGCTCGTTATCGGCGGCAAGAACGACACCTTCACGCCCCGCTGGATGAGCGAGGAAGTGGCCGCTGCCATCCCTGGCGCGGATTTGCACCTCTACGACAACGCCGGCCATGCCTTCCACTGGGAGTGCTTGGGCGATTTCAATCCCCGCACGACCGAGTGGCTCTTGAAGCATTGATCCGCCTCCAAATGCCCGTTGCAAAACAAGCCTGACACGCCCTATTCGCCCGCCTCAACCCGTAAACAGACCTATGAAATCAATCGCACCGACTCTCGCCGCCATCGCCCTCGCTTTCGCTGGCCTGGCCGGTCCAACCTCAGCCCAGGAAAAAACCGTGAGTGACGCCAAACCCGTAAAAATCGTGATGGAAACCAGCAAAGGCACCATCGAACTCGAACTCGATGCCGCCAAGGCCCCGAAGACTGTCGCCAACTTCGTCAGCTATGTGAAGAAGGGCCACTATGATGGCACCATCTTCCACCGCGTGATCCCCGGCTTCATGATCCAAGGCGGCGGCTTCACCCAGGACATGCAGCAGAAGTCCACCGATGCCCCGGTCGAAAACGAAGCCAAAAACGGCCTCAAGAACGTCCGTGGAGCCATCTCCATGGCCCGCACGAGCAATCCGCAAAGCGCCACGAGCCAGTTCTTCCTCGTTCACAAGGACAGCAACTTCCTCGACTATCCCGGCCAGGACGGCTGGGGCTACTGCGTCTTCGGCAAGATCTCGAAGGGACTTGAGGTGCTCGACGCCATCGCCGCGGTGGAGACCACGAACCAGGGCATGCACCAGAACGTGCCCGCCGAGCCAGTGCTGATCAAATCCGCCAAGGTCTCCGAGTAATACGAGCCTCGAAAACGCTTCACGATGCCGGATGGGGAAACCCGTCCGGCATTTTTGTTTGCCACGCATGCCGCCCCGCATTGTATCGCCCGCCATGTCCCTCCCCCTCGAAGATCTTTTCAATGATGTCATCGGTAAATCCATGCGCGGCCTCAGCCTCAGCGAGGCTGAGGTGGCTGCAAAGGCTGGCGTGAGCGCCGAAGCCGTGGACGCAGCCAAAGGAGGTGAGGTGGATGATGTCGTGCTGGCAAAGATTGCCCCGGTTTTGGGCCTGCATGCCGCTTCGCTCATCACGATGGCGCACAACGGCTGGATGCCTGCTGCCGTTTCGCTTCCTGGATTGGCTCAATTTAACACGGCCTACCATGACATGACGGTGAACGCTTATCTCGTGTGGGATGAGCAGACGAAAAACGCCGCCGCTTTCGATACCGGAGCGGATGCGCAGCCGATGATCGACTTCATCAAGGAGAACGGCCTTAAGCTAAGCCAAATTTTCATCACCCACACGCATCCCGATCACATCCTCGATCTCGCTAAGCTTTCCGGCGAAGGTTCGGTCCCTGCTTTTGTTCATGCCAAGGAGTCCTGCGCCGGAGCGAAGACCTTCTCGTTCGACGAAAAACCTTCCTGGAAGGTCGGCGGGCTTCAAATTGAGCCTCGCAGCACCTGGGGGCACTCGAAAGGGGGCATCACCTACGTCGTCAGCGGACTGGCAAAAACGGTCGCCATCGTCGGCGATGCGCTTTTTTCCTCCAGCATGGGCGGCGGCATGGTTTCCTTTGCCGAAGCTCTCGCGACGAACCGGAAGGAAATTTTCTCTTTGGCTGATGCAACGGTGATTTGCCCAGGTCATGGGCCCCTCACCACCGTGGGTGAGGAGAAGGCGCACAATCCGTTCTATCCCGAGTTCAAAGCCTGATCAGGCTGCTTTACTGGATGAAGTAGAACTGGCGGGTGTTCAGCACGGCCCAAAGGGCATCGCCTTTGTTTGTGACGGTGTTTTTGTCCACGATGCCTTTGAGCAGCTCCTGCTCCTCAGCGGTGGCCTTGCGGCTGAAGAGGGCGAGGTAGATGGTGTCGATGGTCTGCTGCGACGTTTCCGTCTTGCGGATGGAGCGGGAGATCATCGTGTAGGGATTCATCAGACTGCTGAAGGTCTTGCCATTCAGCAGCATGAGGGCCTGGCCGACGGTGGCGTCATCGCTGGCGTTTTCGACGAGCTCGCGGTCGCTCTGGCCGAATTCGCGGAGGAAGTGACCGTTGGGCGCGGGGCTGCGCAGATCGGCGGAGCGGATCATGTAGGTGTCGCGGAAGTTTTCCCAAGCTTTGAGGGAGGCGAGTTCTTCTTTGGTGTCGGCCTTGAGGTTTTCGGCATCACGCTTCATGCGGGTCTTTTGCTGCTCGGTGAGGCGGGTGCGGAGGCCTTTGTTGTAGATCGCCAAGGCTTCGTCGAGCGAAAGGTCCTTGCCATCTTTGCCCTTGATGGCGGCGGCGATCTCCTTGGCGAATTCTTCGTCCTTCACCTGCTCGTCGAGTTTTCCTTCGCGGGCCAGTTCGGCGAATTTTTTGAAGCCGGTGCTGTAGACTATCTCCTCGGCGGCCTCGTCGATGGCTTTGCGTTGGCTACTCACGACCTTCTTGGCGGCGCGGATGGCGTCTTCATCTTTGTTTTTGCTGGCCTCGGTGAGCTGCTCCTGGGCTTTGCGCACATCGGCGGCGAGCTGTTTCTGCTTCAAGGCGACGGCGGCAGTGGCTTTGGTGAGTTCTTCCGGTGTGAGTGCATTGAGGGAGCGGTCGAGCCACTCGATTTTGCGGATGGTGGAGTCGCGGTCGATCTTGGACTGGATGCTGGGCGTGTCGGCATTGGGTTTGTAAAGCGTGACCATGCTGTCCCAGATCTGCTCGGCGCTCATGCGGCGGAGGAGCGGGCCGGGGAAGTGGTATAGCTCGCCGAGCTCGACATCCTTGGTGTAGGCGGCGCGCTGGTAGGCGGCGCTGTTGTAGATCACACGCAAGAAGGCCTTCATGTCGTAGTTCAGGTCCTTCATGGTCTGTTCGAGGAAGGACATGAGGGCGGGATTGCTCGGCACGGTGGAGTCCGTGATTTCATCGACCGGCTCGATGAGGCCCATGCCCAGGGCCTTCTTCCAAAGGCGGTTGGCGATGACGAGGGTGAAGCGGGGATTGTCCTTCGAGGTCATCCAGCCGGCGTAGGAATCGACGGGCTTTTCATCGCTTTTGACGATCTTTCCATCTTTGGAGAAGGCGGCCGGGATGAAGGGCGAGACGACGGACTTCGGCTTGGCGTCGGTGTATTGATAATCGTGGGGCAGGGGGAGCGCTTTTTTGTCCGAGTGGTCGAGGACGGTGTTGTAGCGCAGCGGGCGGAGGATCTCGCTCATGGCCTTGCTCATGTCTTTGCGCTCGATGCCTTCAGGAATGAGGGCGGTGAGTTCGGACGAAGGTTTGGCCTTCTTGCCTTTGGCTTTCGCACCTTTGTCGCCATAACCGCCGCCGAAGACACCCGCGAGCAGGGGATTGCTGAGACCGTTCGTGCCGGTCATGCCGTAGGTATGGGCGGCCATTTGGTAGTAGTCCATCTGGGTCCACTTATCGAAGGGGTGGTTGTGGCACTGGGCGCAGACCATGCTGGTGCCGAGGAAGACCTGCGTGGTGACCGCCATGTTATCGAGCGGCATGTTGTAATCGCGGAGGTAAAAGCCTACCGCGCCATTTTCATAGGTCTTGCCATCGGCGGTGACCATCTCACGCACCATCTGGTCGTAGGGCATGTTTTTGTCGAGGGCCTGCCGCAGCCAAGTGGCGTAAGCGGCGCCCGCGGGCTGGCTATTGCCCACAGCGAGCTGTGAGCGTAGGCGCAGGATGTCTGACCAGTAGTTGAAGTAGTTTTGCGTGTAGCCATCGGAGGCGAGGAGCTCGTCGATGAGCTTCGCCCGCTTGTCGGTGGCCTGATCGGCGAGGAAATCCGTGGTCTCCTTGATCGATGGAATGCGGCCGATGATGTCGAGGTAGACGCGGCGCACGAAAACCTCGTCACTGGCCTGGGCATTGGGCTGGATTTTCTCTTTCGCGAGTTTCGCGAGGATCAATTCATCGATTTTGGCCGCTGTGGCCTTCAGATCGGGCGCGGCGCTGGCGAGGCCGGAAAGGGCAAAGATAGCCACGAAGCTGAAAAGGGGGATTTTCATGGGGGAACGAAGGTTTTGGGGGTATTGGCGGCGCGAAAACGATGCCACTTCTGCCCTCTTTCACGATCTCGCCGGTGATTTGTGCTTCAGGAGCCGCCTCGAACGGAAAAAACTTTGACAAACAGGGCAGTCTCCCGTCAAAATCGCCTCCTCCTATGAAATTGATTTTCACGCTCGCCCTCGCGGCCCTTCTTTCCTCCTGCGCCCCTCTTTCGCCGAACACGACCATCGGTGGTCGCCAGGCTACTGGGGCCGATTCTTTTGCTCCTTACGGTGGCCAGGATGATGTCGGCAATGGCGGTAGCGTCTTTGGTAGCCTCAAAAATTCCGAAGACCCCAATGCTGAGTTCGTGAAGCGTTCCCGTGCTCGCTACGGCACACTCTTCCTTGCTGAGACAAAGCCTTGGATGGTGGGCAGCGTGCAGGAGCAGTATCCTCGCAAATACGCCCTCCCCGGCTCTGGCTGGAAAGGTGCAGCTCCTCAGACGCCCGTCATGGATAGCTACAGCATGGGCTCTGGTGGCCGTGCTTCTGCCACGAAGTAATCTTCCTACCAACGTCACTTTCACGGGAGCGGTCTTCGGATCGCTCCCGTTTTTTTTGCTATCATGGTATGGGCCAAGTGTGAATAAACTTCCACAATGTGAATAAACCCTTGCCGCGATATTCACTCTCTGACAGTCTCCGACAATTACCGTGATTCATCCCAATAATCACAGCACTGGAACGGCACGCTTGGCACAGTCACTGCGCCACAAAGCTACCGACCCAACCCGCCATCGAACACCGATGGCACAACCACCCTCCAACCCATCATGGACCGCGACGACCATTCCAACGTAGTCAGTTCGACCCTCATCGAATCCCGCCCTGCTAGTTCCGGTTCACAGCCCCCTTCGCCCCCCTTGCCTACCAAATCTGCCCCCTCCCACCGAAAGCGTCCCGCCCGTGCTCCCGAAACCGTTACCGGCACCAAGACCTTCGTTCTCGATACCAACGTCCTCCTGCACGACCCCGCGTGCATCCACCGCTTTGAGGAGCATCACATTTGCATCCCTGTGGATGTCCTCAGCGAACTGGACCGCTTCAAAAATGAGATGACCGAACGCGGAGCCAATGCCCGCGAGGTGCATCGGGCGCTCATGCAGATGTTTCCCGCCGGAGCGGATGTCACCCACGGGGTGGCCACGCCTGGAGGCGGCAGCATCCGCATCGCCGTCTATGATCCCGGCGAAGCACGAAAGCACCCCAGCATCACCGCCTTCGAGGGAATCTTCCACGATCTCGACAAGGCCGATCACCGCATCATCGCCTGCACGCTGCTCCTCCGCGGGACCTTGAAGACGCCCGTCATCCTCGTGAGCAAGGATTTGAACATGCAGCTCAAAGCCCGCGCCGTGGGCATCGAGTGCGAGGATTACCTGCATGACAAGGTCGCTCCGCGTGAGGTCTCGAATTTCGAGATCGCCCGCATCGAGGTCACCGGCCACGAATTGCAGCGCTATGCTAGCAGCGGTCGCCTCACCATCTCCGATGCCCGTGTCTCCGCGCTCGCGGTGAATGATTTCGCGCTGCTTTCCGCCGGTGAAAAAGCTACCATCCCCGCCCGCTTCAACGCTCAGGGTGAATTCGTCCGCCTGCGGGCACCTGAGTGCATCAAAGTTGGTCAGGGCCGCTCTATCAAGCCGATGAACCTCGGTCAGGTCTGCCTCCTTGATGCCTTGCTCGATCCCGAGATCAGCCTCGTCACCTGCTACGGTCAGGCTGGCACCGGAAAGACACTCCTCGCCGTGGCTGCTGGGCTCCAGCAGGTCTTTGACCGCACCTATCAGGGCCTTACCGTCAGCCGTCCCATCGTTGCCATGGGCCAGACAGTCGGCTTCCTGCCCGGATCGCTTCAGGAAAAGATGCGCCCGTGGTTGCAGCCTGTTTACGACGCGCTCGATCTCCTCATGCGACCCGTCGAAAACACGCAAGGACCCGCTCGCAAGAAGCAAAACCGCTTCATGCCTGATCCTGCGAAGATGCAGACGCCCGCAGCACCCTACGATCACCTCATTCAGTCGGGCGTCATCGAAGTGGAAGCCCTCTGCTACATTCGCGGTCGCAGCATTCCTGATCGCTTCTTCGTGCTCGATGAGGCGCAGCAGCTCACGCCGCTGGAGGCCAAGACCATCGTCACCCGCATGTCCCGTGGCTCGAAGCTCGTCCTCGTCGGCGATCCCGCGCAGATCGACAACCCTTACGTCGATGCCCGCAGCAACGGTCTCGTGTACACCCGCCAGCGCATGCGCGGCCAGCCCTTCGCCGCCCACGTCCCACTGGTCAAAGGTGAGCGCAGTCCGCTTGCCGAAGCTGCTGCGCGACTGCTTTAATCAGTTCCCGAGCCTCGCGTCCGATACGTTGGCAGCCGCAGCTTCCAGCGCATCGCCGCGAGGCGGATCAGCACAATGGTGGACATGCCGATGTAGCGATGCGTTTCGGACGGTGGCAGCCATTCACGCAGCGCCACAAACACCACTGCACCGGCAAAAACCGCCGTCGCATACAGATCCACCTCCGCCTGGAACACCCAGGGGATTTCACGGCGCAGCACATCCCGCAGAATGCCGCCCGCCACGCCGGTGACGATGCCCAGCAGCACCGCCACGATGCCCGGCGTGCCAAACGCCAGTGCCTTCTCCGTGCCCGCGATGCCAAACAGCGCCAGCCCAAACGCATCCGCCACATCCAGCAGCCGCGCTGGCAGATGCGTGAAGCGCACGATCACAAACGTCACGGACGCTGCTATCAGCGCCGTCCACACCACCTGAGGCTGCTCGATCCAAAACACCGGCCGCACGCCGAGGCACAGATCGCGAATCGTCCCGCCGCCCACCGCCGTCACCAGCGCCAGCACCATCACACCGAAGAGGTCAATGCGCTTCCCCTCCGCCGCCAGCACCGCAGTGATCGCGCAGATGGCCACGGCAAAGTATTCGATCCAGGCTGGCATGTTCATCCGGTCATCGTGGCCGGTTTTCTCCGAAAATCGAGCCAAGCCCAGCCCTCAGGCAAAAAATCGCCAAGACACCTCCCCGCCCGCCCTTCACCATGCGGCATGAAAGCCCTGCTCTTCCTCCTGATCGCCGTTCACGCCCTCACCGGCCTCCATGCCGAGCCTGCGAAGCCCGATCCCGCCCAGCTCACGCTTGCCCGCATCTTCACCGACAAGGAGTTCGACGAGGAAAAGATACCCTCGCTCAAGTGGAGCAAAAAAAGCGACTCCTACTTCACCCTCGAAAAACCCGCTGAAGGCAAGGACGGCAAGGATCTCGTCCAGAACCATGTCGAAACCGGCAAAAAGACCCTCCTGGCCTCCGCCAAGGCTTTAACCCCAAAAGGCGAAAAGAAACCGCTCACCGTGGACAGCTTCGAGTTCAATGCCGACGAGTCCAAAGCGCTGCTCTTCACCCACACGAAGAAGGTCTGGCGCAAAAACACCCGTGGCGACTACTGGCTGCTCGATCTCGCCACGAAAGCACTCACCAAGCTCGGCGGTGATGCCGCTCCCTCGACGCTCATGTTTGCCAAATTCTCCCCCGATGGCAGCCGCGTGGCCTTTGTGCGCAAAAATAACCTTCAGGTCCAAGACCTAGCAGACCTGAAAATCACGGCCCTCACCACCGACGGCTCCGATACCCTCATCAACGGCACCTCCGACTGGGTGAACGAAGAAGAACTCAGCCTCCGCGATTGCTACCGCTGGAGTCCCGACGGCAAACAGCTCCTCCTCTGGCAGTTCGACACGAAGGACGTGAAACGCTTCTGGCTCGTCAATCAAACCGATGGTGCCTACCAGCGCTTCACCACCTTCCCCTATCCCAAAGCCGGCGAAAAGAACTCCGCCACACGCCTCGGCATCCTCGCCGCCACCGGTGGCACCATCACATGGCTCAAAGTGCCCGGCGATCCTCGCGAGCACTACCTCCCGCACGCCGAATGGACCCCCGATGGCAAAGCCGTGCTTCTCCAGCAGTTCAACCGCCTGCAAAACACCCTCCGCGTCTTCCTTGCCGATCCCGCCACCGGCGAAACAAAGCTCATCCTCACCGAAACCGACCCCGCCTGGATCGACAACGACAACCCCATCCGCTGGATCGGCGACGACTTCCTCTGGCTCAGCGAGCGCACCGGCTGGCGTCACGCCTACCGCGCCACCCTCTCCGGCAAGCTCACCCCCATCACCTCAGGCCCCTACGACGTCATCGAAGTCACCAAGGTCAATGATGTCAAAAACGGCTCCCTCTACTTCTACGCCTCGTCGGACAATGCCACCCAACGCTACCTCTACCGCGCCAGCCTCGAAGGCGGCGAGGCACAGCGCCTTTCCACTGAGCCCGGCACGCACACCTACCACCTCAGCGAAGACACCCGCTGGGCCATTCACACCCATTCCAGCTTCAATTCACCGCCCGTCGTCGATCTCGTCTCGCTTCCAGAGCATCGCCCGCTGCGCCCGCTCAAGCCTCAAACCAAGCTCCGCGAAAAACTCGCCGCTTTGAGCCTTCCCAAGACCCAATTTCTCCGCGTGAACATCGGTGAGGGCATTCAGGCCGATGCCTGGATCATGACCGCAGCCAATCTCGATCCCCAAAAGAAGCATCCGCTGCTCATGAACGTCTATGGCGAACCCGCCGGACAGACCGTCAAAGATTCCTGGGGCGGCCAAAAGATGCTCTGGCATGCCATGCTCGCCCAGCAGGGCTACGTCATCGCCAGCGTGGACACCCGCGGCACGCCTGCGCCCAAAGGCCGTGAATGGCGCAAGGCCGCGCACCTTCAGCTCGGTATCTTGAACGCTCGCGAAGAAGCCGCCGGCGTGCGGGCCTTGTTGAAGCAATTCACCTTCCTCGATTCCAAACGCGTCGGCATCTGGGGCTGGAGCGGCGGCGGCACCAGCAGCCTCGATGCGATCTTCCAGTATCCCGACCTCTACCGCGCCGCCATCGCCGTCGCTCCCGTGCCCGACCGCCGCCTCTACGACACCATCTACGAGGAGCGCTACATGGGCCTGCCAAAGGAACAAACCAAAGCCTACACCGCCGGCTCACCCATCACCCACGCCAAGTCCCTTCAAGGCCACCTCCTCCTTATCCACGGCACCGGCGATGACAATGTGCACTACCAAGGCGTCGAAAAGCTCATCAACGAGCTCATCACCCACCACAAACCCTTCACCGTTATGCCTTACCCGAACCGCGATCACGCCATCAACACCGGCAAAGGCACCTCACGCCACCTCTACGAGCTCTTGACGAGCTATCTGAAGGAGCATTTGTAGCAGATTCTCACCGCAGCAGCTCATGCCGCCGCTTCGCCTCATCGCGTTTGAAAATGGGGCCGACTTCGACGACGCAGTTTTCGCCCTCCGCCTTCACCCACGCGCAATCGGGTGAGTCTGGGCCGCCTTTGTCGGGGTAATACGCATGCACCTTTTTCAGCGGCACCTTCATCCCGTTCAGTCGCGGCCATCCAAAAGTCACCGTCACCTTCGGAATGCCGGACTTCGGAATCTTCGATGTGCTGTACACCTCCACGAAGGCTGAATGCCTCTCCCAAAAGGTGAAATCCGTGCCTTCAAAGCGCAAACTGCCTACCTCATGCACCGTGCCCTTCGCATCGCGTATCGTGCAGGTGAACCAGTTGCTCTCGCCCTCCGTCGCACCTTTCGTGATGCACCAGGTATAGGTCCCCTTTGTCCAAGCAAACGGCCGCCGCACACTCGCAAACTCACCCTCGTAGCCAGCGCTCTCCACCAAGCAGTCTTCCGCCGCCGTGCGAACATGATCGAGCCCAATGGGCGTCGTCTTGTCGCTCGACCATCGCGAGAAAATGCCGCCTTTGCCGCGATGCACGCGTTCACGGCTCTCCTTGTTCGCCCAGCCGTTGATATTCGTCTGAATGCCGCCGTAGAACTGCAAACCATTGATCTTCGCGATCCCGCAAGGCGAGATGTACAAATTATATTCCTCCGGCACATCCCGGTCGATCGTCACATCGACCTCCAGCGAAATGAAATGCTCCACCGGACTCTCAAAGTCCCACCACACATTCGCCACATGCCATGGCAGAGGAGGCAGTTTCACACCTGCGGTTTTTGCCATCGCCTCTGGTGAAGGTTGCCGACACAAATCCTCCGCGTGGAGGGCGAAGGCGGTTAGCGAAATGAAAATGAGTGTTTTCATGGCTTGCGTTCAGTGGCATCGCGCCGCTGAGCTCCATTTCCTAAACGTTGTCTCATAGGAGGTCGCAAAAAACATCGGGAGGAATGTGATTTCGTCGCGAAGCGTAGTGGAGTGCGGCCGCTGACGAGCAAAGGGGCGGCCCGTTCAGCGACACCGCTTTCAAGCGGGAACAAGCGTTAAGGTGACGATACCAAGGAAGAGACACGCTTGATCTTCGCAGCTCAATCTCTCAGTTTCACATCAACCGGCGCACCGGCGGATACAAAACATTCAAAAAGCTGAATTAAGGGCTTGCGCATCTTCAGGGACTCGCCAAGATCCGCGCTCCCAAGCCAGGTCCTCTCCCCAGAGACCGGCAATGATTCACTTCGGTGATTCATGCGATTATCGGAGCCAGAACCGGAAAAATCTGTGCCGCAGACCCTTGAGTGGGTGGTGGTACTGTCATTCGGAACCGGAACCGGTCATTGCTCCGAAAGCAGCTCTTTTTTAACCACCATGCCCACAATCAATCAACTCGTCAGACACGGCCGCAAAGATAAAGCGGTGAAGTCAAAGTCGCCCGCGCTCGCTAAGTGCCCGCAGCGCCGTGGCGTGTGCCTCCAGGTGATGACCCGCACGCCGAAGAAGCCGAACTCTGCTCTTCGTAAAGTGGCGAAGGTTCGTCTGACAAATGGGTATGAAGTCATCGCCTACATCGGCGGTGAAGGTCACAACCTTCAGGAGCATTCTATTGTACTGGTTCGCGGTGGTCGTGTGAAAGACTTGCCAGGTGTGCGCTACCACATCGTTCGTGGTACTCTCGACTGCCTTGGCGTCGATGCTCGCCGTCGTGGCCGCTCGAAATACGGTGCCAAGCGTCCGAAGCCCGGTGCTGCCGCCGCTCCTGCGAAAAAGAAGTAAATTTCGTCACCCCTCCCGTTTCACCCTTTTCCTCCTAACGACCATGGCCCGCAGAAAGCGCGTTTATAACAAGGAAGTTCACAAAGATAGCCGCTATGATAGCGAGCTAGTCTCTAGCCTCATCGTCCGCGTGATGCAGAGCGGTAAGAAAGCCCTCGCTGAACGTACCGTCTATCGTGCGATCGATATCCTCAACGAAAAGAGTGACAGCGTTCATCCGCTTGAGCTTTTCAATCGTGCAATCGAGAACGCAAAGCCTCGTGTTGAAGTGAAGGCTCGCCGCGTGGGTGGTGCTACCTATCAAGTGCCGCTGGAAGTCTCCCCGGCTCGTCAGGTGGCATTGGCAATGCGCTGGATTATTGGATATGCCCGTGGTCGCAAAGGTCAGCCCATGTTCAATGCGCTCGCCAATGAGTTGAAGGATGCCGCACAAGGGCAGGGGAATTCCGTCCGCAAGCGTGACGACGTCCACAAGCAGGCGCAGGCCAACCGCGCTTTTGCTCACTTCCGTTTCTAATTCCTAGATTTTTAGATTTTCGTTTCCCATGTCCGTCAATTCCCCCAATCGCGAATATCCGCTCGAAAGAACCCGTAACATCGGTATCTGCGCTCACATCGACGCAGGCAAAACCACGCTGACCGAGCGTATCCTTTTCTACACCGGCATGATCCACAAGATCGGCGAGGTGCATGACGGCGCAGCGACGACGGACTGGATGGAGCAGGAAAAGGAGCGTGGCATCACCATTACTTCCGCCGCAGTGACGGCACGCTGGAAGCAGCTCAAGGAAGAAGGCATCTTCAAGCTTCGTGAACTCGAAGACATTCGAGTCAACATCATCGACACACCTGGTCACGTGGACTTCACCGCTGAGGTGGAACGTTCTCTCCGCGTGCTCGACGGCGCGATCTTCGTGCTCTGCGGTGTGGCTGGTGTGCAGCCGCAGTCGGAGACGGTTTACCGTCAGGCTGAGAAGTATCGCGTTCCTCGCATTGCCTTCGTTAATAAGATGGACCGCACGGGTGCCAACTTTGACAACGTGGTCGAAGATGTGCGCAAAAAGCTCGGTGCCAATGCTTGGCCGATCCTCATCCCCATCGGTGCCGAGGAGAATCTCATTGGTCAGATCGACGTGGTGAACCAGAAGGCTATCATCTACAATGATGACGAGAAGTTTGGCTCCAAGTACACCGTCCGTGAACTCCAAGGCGAAGAAATCGACAAGGCCAAGATGGCTTATGACGGTCTCGTTGAAGAGATTTGCAATCAGGACGAGGAAATGGGCATGATGTTCCTCGAAGAGAAGGCCATCACGATCAAAGATGTGAAAGAAGCTCTTCGCCGCACGGTGATCGCCAACAAGATCATCCCAATGGCCGGCGGCTCTGCCTTCAAAAACAAGGGTGTGCAGTATCTCATCGACGCCGTGATCGACTACCTCCCGGGGCCCCTCGACATCGAGCCGCAGACCGGTCAGCTCGTGGACGATCCTGAAACGAAGGTTGAAGCTCGTCCTGATGACAATGCAAAGTTCTGCGCCCTCGGTTTCAAACTCTGGTCCGACAAGTTTGGCCGCCTAGTGTTCTTCCGCGTCTATTCTGGCTGCGTGAAGAAGGGTGACACCATCTACAATCCCCGCACTCGTAAGTCGGAGCGTGTTGGCCGCCTCATCCAGATCCAAGCCAGCGTTCATAAAGACATCGACTGCTGCTATTCAGGTGACATCGCCGCTCTCGTGGGTGTGAAGGACGTCCGCACGGGTGATACCTTCTGTGATGAGGACCTCGACATCCTGCTCGAGCCTCCGACCTTCCCAGAACCGGTTATCTCCATGGCTGTCGAGCCAAAGACCAAAGGCGATCAGGAAAAGATGGGCAATGCTCTTCAGCGCCTCTCGGAAGAAGATCCGACCTTCTTCGTCAAGACCGACGAAGAAACCGGTCAGGTAATCATCGCCGGCATGGGCGAGTTGCATCTCGAAATTCTCTGCGACCGCCTCAAGCGCGAGCACAAAGTGGAAACCAACACTGGCAAGCCGCAGATCGCTTACCGTGAGACCCTCACCCAGGCAGCTGGCGGCGAAGGTAAGCTGGTTAAGCAGTCCGGTGGTCGTGGTCAGTATGGCCACGTGGTCATCAACGTTCGCCCTGGCGAAAAAGGCAGCGGCATTGTGGTCGAAAACAAGGTTGTCGGCGGCACCATCCCGAAAGAATTCATCAACCCAGCCAAGAATGGTTGTATCGAAGCTGCCCTCAATGGCATCATCGCAGGTTATCCGGTGATCGACATGCACATCGAGCTGATCGACGGATCGAGCCACGACGTCGATTCCAACGAAAACGCCTTCAAAATGGCCGGTATCTTCGCGGTCAAAGACGCACTCAAGAAAGCGAAGTGCATCCTTCTTGAGCCGATCATGGCCGTGGAAGCTTCCACGCCGGAAGATTATCAGGGTGACATCCTTGGTGACCTTAACCGCCGCCGCGGCAAAATCCAAGGCATGGACATGCGCGGTGCGACCGCCGTGCTCCGCGCTGAAGTGCCCCTCGCCGAAATGTTTGGCTATTCCACTGCCATCCGCACCCTTTCCTCTGGCCGTGCTAGCTACAGCATGCAGCCCTCTCACTTTGAGCAGGTTCCCCAGCAGATCGTCGAGCAGATCGTCGAGCAACGCGGCGGCAGCAAATCCTGATCCTCATCCTTCACTGAACCCCTTTAACCAAGTAGAACCGTCATGAGTAACCAGCGCATCCGCATCCGACTCCGCGCATACGACTATCGCACGCTCGATAAGAGCACCGCTGATATCGTCGAAACAGCCAAGCGCACTGGCGCCCGTGTCGCGGGTCCTATCCCGCTGCCCACCCGCATCGAGAAGTTCACCGTGAACCGCTCTCCCCACGTGGACAAAAAGTCGATGGACCAGTTTGAGCTGCGCACTCACAAGCGTCTCCTCGACATCGTTGATCCGACCGCCCGCACCGTGGACGAGCTCAAGAAGCTCAATCTTCCATCAGGCGTGGACATCACGATCCGTATCTAATTTCACCACGAGAACCCCCAAAAATCATCCCCACGGAGATAACCATATGAGTCTCGGACTAATCGGCAAAAAACTCGGCATGACAAAAGTCTACACGGACAAGGGCGAAGCAGTCGCCGTGACCGTCGTGGACGTCAGCGGAAACACAATCATCCAGGTCAAGCGCAGTGACGGCAAAGACGGCTATACTGCCGTGCAGGTCGGCTACGGAGAGCAGAAGGAATTCCGCATCACGAAGCCCCTCATGGGCCATTTCAAAAAGCACGGCTCTACCGCGAAGAAGATCGTGAAGGAATTCCGTCTCACAGGAGATGACCAACTTCCAGCTGCGGACGCCAAATATGACGCTAGCCTGTTCAGCAACGGTCAGATCGTAGATGTCATCGGCACGACAAAAGGCAAAGGCTTCCAGGGCGTCGTGAAACGCTGGAATTTCGCCGGTCAGCCTCAAACCCATGGCCATATGATGCACCGTCGTCCTGGTTCCATCGGTTGCCGCCTCACCCCAGGTCTCGTCTGGAAGAATCAGAAGATGCCAGGTCATGATGGTGTGGAACGCTGCACCACTCAGAATCTCGTCATCGTGCAGAGCCGTCCTGAAGAAGGCCTGCTGTTCATCAAAGGCGCCCTCCCCGGTAACAAAGGCAGCATCGTTGTGGTGCGCCCCGGCAAAAAAGCTGTCGCTAAATAATCACCCCGAGGAACTGAATCATGTCCGCCCAAGTTCTCACTGCCGATGCCGCTAAAGCGGCCCAAATCAACCTCACTGAAGGCCATCAAGGCTCTCAGGCTCTTCACGAAACCGTGGTCGCCTATCGGGCGAACCGCCGTCAAGGAACCGCCTGCACCAAAAACCGCTCCGAAGTCTCTGGCTCCGGTAAGAAGCTCTGGAACCAAAAGGGCACCGGTAATGCCCGTATGGGTTCCAAGCGCTCTCCGATCTGGAGTGGTGGTGGTGTCGTCTTTGGTCCTCGTCCTCGTGACTATTCCAAGAAGACCCTCAAGAACGTCAAAAAGCTGGCTCTTCGTGCCGCTTTGACCGCCCGCATCAATGATGGTGCTGTTCTCACCGTGGGTGATTTCGCCATCGCTGATGGCAAAACCAAATCCTTCATCTCTGCCGTGAGCAAGCTTTCCACCGCGAAGAATGTCCTCCTGCTTGGCAACAAGTTCGATGAGATCACCTTCCGCGCTGCTCGCAATGTCCAGAACGTCCAACTCATGGCCGCCAGTGATGTGAATGCCGAGAACCTTCTTCGCTACCAGGCCATCGTTGTGGCCGGTGACGCCCTCCAAACCCTTGCCCTGAGGACCGCCTGATATGAGAGACCTTCATAAAGTGATTCAGACCATCCGCCTCACTGAGAAAGCCACGCTTCTCGGCGAAAAAAACAACGAATACGTCTTCCGCGTCGATCCCCAGGCCACGAAGATTGATATCAAACAGGCTGTAGAGAAGCTTTTCGGCAAGAAAGTCGACGGCGTCCGCACCTTGAATGTTCTTGGCAAAGCCAAGCGTGAACGCAAGGCAGACTACGGCCGCACCAACCATTGGAAAAAAGCTGTCGTCCGCTTGAAAGCTGGCGAAAAGCTCGACCTCGCATGATCCTCCGCCCCTTCTAGGCAACCCTTTACCCTTACACGACCATGGCGCTGAAAACATTCAAGCCCCAAACCCCATCCAACCGCTACAAGGAGTGGAACTCATTCGACGAGATCACCAAGGATTCGCCGGAGAAGAGCCTCACCGTCGCCCTCCGCCGCAGTGGTGGCCGTAACAACACGGGGCGCATCACTTGCCGTCACATCGGCGGTGGTCATGACAAGCGTTACCGCCTGATCGACTTCAAACGTCTCCGCCGCAACG
The DNA here is from genome assembly GCA_044370285.1 of Prosthecobacter sp. GTDB lineage: Bacteria > Verrucomicrobiota > Verrucomicrobiia > Verrucomicrobiales > Verrucomicrobiaceae > Prosthecobacter. The sequence goes on along the minus strand of JBILVU010000054.1, from coordinate 16,484 downwards.
AGGCCGCCAAGGTCATCGGTATCGAGTACGACCCGAATCGTTCCGCCCGTATCGCTCTCGTCGAGTACAAGGATGGTGAGCGTGCCTACATCCTTGCACCAGCGCAGCTCCAGCTTGGTTCGAGCGTCATGGCCGGCGAAAATGCCGCCCCTGAAGTGGGTAATGCCCTTCCTTTGGCGAAAATCCCACTAGGGATGAGCATTCACAATATCGAACTCGTCCCTGGACGTGGCGGTGTTGCTGCCCGTGCCGCTGGTCAGGCCGCTGTTTTGAATAACCGCGAAGGTGAATACGCCCTCGTGCGCATGCCCTCCGGCGAAATTCGCAAGATTCTCGCCGTGTGCTACGCCACAATCGGCCAAGTCGGCAACATTGAGCACATGAATGTGGTTTCCGGCAAGGCTGGTCGCACACGCTGGCAGGGCGTCCGCCCAACCGTGCGAGGTATGTGCATGAACCCCATTGACCATCCGAACGGTGGTGGTGAAGGTCGTTCCAAGTCTGGCGGTGGTCGTCAGCACCTTCTCAGTCCCTGGGGTCATGCCAAAGGTGAGAAGACACGCAATAAGAAGAAGGCCACCGGCAAGCTCATCGTCCAGCATCGCAAAGGCAAGTAACCCACTTTTGACTCAACGAATTTTCTTATGGCACGTTCCCTGAAAAAAGGCCCCTTCATCCAGCAAGCCCTCCTCGACAAGGTGGACAAGATGAATGAATCCAAAGGCGGCAAGCGCCCCATCAAAACCTGGGCTCGCTCCTCCATGATCACGCCCGATCTTGTTGGCCACACCTTCCTCGTTCATAACGGTAAAGATTTCGTTTCCGTCTATGCGACCGAAAACATGGTCGGCCACCGTCTCGGTGAATTCGCCCTTACTCGTCTCTTCAAGTCCCACGGTGCCGTCACCGTCAAGGCTGCCAAGTAATTTTCTTCTCGCTCCACTAACTCATGTCTCTCTTTTCAAGCTCACGTTACACCTTGGCACTGCTTCTGGCGGTGGGTGGTGTCGTGCGTGCTCAGAGTGATGTGAATCTTGAGCTTCGTGAGTTGCACACCACGCTCGCTGTGGCTGCTCAGAAGATCCAGAAGCTTGAAGTCGATGCTGCCGCTTCGAAGGATAAATGCGATGCTCTCGCTCAATCCGCCTCTGCAGCAAACAATGAAGCGGGTGAACTCAAGGATCGTTATGAAAAGCTTCGTGGCTTGCTCGAAGGTTTGGGCATCTCTGCCCTCGAAAGCTCCAAGGACCAAGCCCAGGAGCGTCTCCTCGCCGCGTTGAGCGATCTTCGTATCGTGAAGCAGCAGCGTGATGAACTTGCCCAATCCCTGATGGTCGTGGCGGAAGCTAGTGTAAACCTCGCTCGTTCCGCTCCGAATGCCGATCCGGCTGCCGCTGACACTCTGAACAAAACACTCACTGCCGCAGATGGCTTGCTGAGCAAGATTGGAAGTACTGCTCCAGTCGATGGCGCTCCTTCTGGTGATCTCCAAAACGCTCGTGTCGTTTCTTTAAAACCCGAACTCGGCATCGCCGTCCTCAGCCTTGGCCGTAAAGACGGCGTGAAGCCTGGTATGCCCTTCGAAATTTTTCGCGAAGACAAGCCTGTCGCCAAGGTGCTCATCACCGAAGTCCGCCAGTCTGTCAGCGGTGCCATCGTCCAAGAACTCGCCGACAATACGGACCCCGTCCGCGTCGGAGATCGTGGCCGAGCCGAGACCACCGCCTCCTCTTTCTAAAAACCCACCCTGCACACGAAGAAGCCTCTCCACGTTATGTCAGCCCCCACCGTCCGCTCCACATACAAGTATGCCCGGATCTCTCCGCAGAAGGCCCGCCAAGTCACCCGCGCCATCACTGGCATGCCTGTGAGCCAAGCCCTGAGCGTCCTCGATTTCACTCCGAAAAAGGGTGCTTTTCTCGTCGGTAAGGCCCTCCGCAGTGCCGTCGCCAATGCCGAAAACAATCACGAGCTCGACGCTTCTGAAATGATTGTCACCAGCGCCGTTGCCACTCCTGGACCTGCTCTTTCCCGCTTTATGCCACGTGCCCGTGGCTCAGGCGCTGCCATCAAAAAGCGCATGTCTCACATCACCGTCATCATTGGTGCCAAGCCTGAAGAAGAGGCCAAGCCCGAGAAGACCGCAAGGCCCGCCAAAAAGAAGGCCGCCAAGAAATCTGCAGAATAAACCCTTTCGTCATTTAACACCTCGATACGCACCTTATGGGCCAGAAAGTCAATCCAATCGGTTTCCGCCTCGCCGTCTCCAAAGACTGGCGTTCCAAGTGGTATGCTCCGAAAAAGGAGTTCGCCGATTCCCTTCACAGTGACATCGCCATCCGCACCTACCTCAAGGAAAAGCTCATGCAGGCAGCCTTGGCGAAGATCGTGATTGAACGTGCCTGGAATCAAGTCCGAGTCACCCTTCACACCGCTCGTCCGGGCCTTGTGATCGGCCGCAAAGGGCAAGAAATCGAGGTCATGAGCCAGAAGATCTCCGAAATGTGCGGTGGTCGTCAGGTGAAGATTGATATTTTTGAGATCAAGCAGCCTGAGCTCGATGCCCAGCTTGTCGCTGAAGCCGTTACCGTGCAGCTTGAGCGTCGTATCTCCTTCCGCCGCGCTATGAAGCGTGCTGTCCAGACCGCCATGGACATGGGTGCCGAGGGCATTCGTATCCGAGTAGCTGGCCGCCTCGGTGGTGCTGACATTGCCCGTGCTGAATGGTACCGCCAAGGCAAAGTGCCACTTCAAACTCTGCGTATCCCAATCGATTACGGCTTTGCCGAAGCTCGCACGGTGTATGGAATCATTGGCTGCAAGGTCTGGATGAACCGCGGTAATGCCCCTGAGAATTCTCGTCCGCGTGAAGAGCGTCGTCCGCGCCGCGATCGCAATGACGGTGGCGGCCCTGGTGGTGCCGCTCCTCGTGGTGGCCGTGCCCGCCGCCCCATGGGTGAAGGCGCTCCTGCTGCCGCTCCCGCCGAAGCTCCCGCCGCTGCGTGATTTCAAATATCCATTTTCACCTTTCAAACTAGACCGTTATGGCCCTCCTCCCCAGCAGAACCAAATACCGAAAGCAGCAGCGCGGAAATCGCAGTGGCAATGCCACAAGCGGAAACAAGCTCGACTTCGGTGACTTCGGCCTTCAACTCCTTGAACGTGGCTGGATCAGAAACACCCAGATCGAAGCCTGCCGCGTAGCTCTCACCCGCTTCCTCAAGCGTAAAGGTAAGGTCTTCATCCGCATTTTCCCTCACAAACCCGTCACCCAGCGTCCGCCGGAAGTTCGAATGGGTAAAGGTAAAGGCGCTCCAGAATTCTGGGTGGCTGTTGTCCTTCCCGGCCACATGATGTTTGAAATCTCAGGCGTCAATGAAGCCACCGCCCGTGAAGCCTGCCGCCTAGCCGCCAACAAGATTGGCATCCGCAGCCGCTTCGTCACCCGTGAGTCCCTGCACAAATAACATTCGGAGAACCTAGAACCGCGAACCGAGAACCGCCCCATGAAGATCAAAGAACTCCGTGAATCCAGCGTCGAAGAACTTTCCGCCCGCCGTCGCGAGCTGAAGCAAGAGGCTCTTAACCTGCGCATCTCCCAGCAGAGTGGCCAGCTTGAAAATCCCGCCCGTATCACCCTGATCCGCAAGGAGATTGCCCGCATCGAGACCATCATCACCGAGCGTTCCCGTGCTGCCGTCGTCAAGAAGGCCGCTTAATCCTCCGCAACAACCCTTTTTATTACGTTACACATGAGCGAGGCCGCCCCCACATCCGCCCCTACTGAAAAGAAGACCGTGCAGAAGACACGCGTCGGAGTCGTCACTTCTGCCAAGATGGTCAAAACCATCGTCGTTGAAGTCGAGCGCCGCGTGCCCCATCCTCGCTTCAAAAAGATCGTCCGCAAGACCTCCAAGTTTTACGCTCACGACGAGAAAAGTGAAGCCAAGGAAGGTGACAAGGTGCTCATTGCCGAGACACGCCCTCTTTCCAAGCTCAAGCGCTGGAATCTCACGGAGGTTCTCAAGCACTAATAACGCCCCTTTTCAAGAACCCCATACCCCCGGAGGAACCGACTTATGCTTCAAATGGAATCCGAAATCCCGATCGCTGACAACACCGGCGCTCGCATGGCCGAGATGATCGGCGTGCTCGGCAAGAAAAACACTCGCTTCGCCTATGTCGGCGATATCATCACAGCCCACGTTCGGGAATCGACTCCGACTGCCGCCGTGAAAAAGGGTGAAGTCATTCGCGCCGTTGTGGTGCGCACCGCGCACCCGATCCGACGCAACGACGGTTCTATCCTCCGCTTTGACAAGAACGCCATCGTCGTCATCGACAAGGACAATAACCCAAAGGGTACCCGCATCTTCGGCCCTGTCGCCCGTGAACTGCGCGACAAGAACTTCATGAAGATCGTTTCCCTTGCACCCGAAGTGCTCTGATTTAAACACATGAAAACCCACGTCAAAAAAGGTGATACCGTCACCGTCATCACCGGCGCTAGCAAAGGTAAGCAGGGCACTGTGCTCCAAGTTCTTCCCGCCAAGGGCCGCGTCCTCGTTGAGGGTGTGAACATGATCAAAAAAGCCGTCAAGCCTACCCAGCAGAACCAAGCTGGTGGCCATGTTGAGAAGGAAGCGCCCATCGCTATCTCCAATGTGAAACTTGCTGACGCACCGAAAAAAGAAAAGAAGGCTCCTGCGAAGAAAAAGGCAGTTGCTAAAAAGAAGTAAGACGCCATCCTCACGCCCCCATTTTTTGCCTCCCCCGCCGCAACAAGCTTTGCAGTCATAAGCAGACCACGACGGAAAGGACGCACAGCCCGAAACTGATCCATGGAACCCGCCCTCAAAACCCTCTATAAAGAAAAAGTCAGTGAATTGAAGAGCCAACTCGGTCTCGAAAACATTCACGAAGTGCCCAAGCTCGAAAAAATCGTTCTGAACTGCTCCGTCGGCAGCCAGGGAGAGCGCAAGCAGGCCATCGAAGATGCAGTGAACGAAGTTCAGCTCATCACCGGCCAAAAGCCCATCATCACCAAGTCGAAGAAGGCCATCGCCAACTTCAAACTCCGCGAGGGTGAAAACGTCGGTGTGAAAGTCACCCTTCGTGGCAACAAGATGTACGACTTCATGATGCGTCTCGTGCGCACGGCTGTCCCCCGTGTGCGAGACTTCCGCGGTGTCGCCCCTCGTGCTTTCGATGGTCGTGGTAACTATACCCTCGGCATCAACGATCAGTCTATCTTCCCCGAAATCGAGCTCGATAAGATCAAGCGCACACTCGGCTTTGACATCACCTTTGTCACCAGCACCACCAATGACGACCATGCTCGCGAAATGTTGCGTGCATTGGGAATGCCCTTCCGCTCCATGGGTAAGAAAAAGAGCGATGATGCCGCCGCAGAAGGTAGCCAGGCAGCCTGATCCTGAATTTTAAACACCACGGACCCACCGCCACGTCATGACTGACCCGATTTCTGATTTTCTCACCCGTATCCGCAACGGCCTTTCCGCCGGCCAGGAGCAAATCCTTGCACCCTTCTCCAAGATGAAGGCTGAACTCGCCCGTATTCTCAAAGAAGAGGGCTACATCTGGTCCTACGAGGTGGACACCAGTGCTGCCCATCCCCGGCTCAAGGTGAAGCTCAAATACACCGATGATACCACGCCGGTTATCCGTAAGCTCGAGCGTGTCTCGAAGCCCGGTCTCCGCAAGTATGTCTCCTGTGACGAGATCCCCCGCGTGCTCGGCGGCCTCGGTATCGCTATCCTTTCGACTTCGAAGGGCGTCATGACTGGTTCCCGCGCTCGCAAATCGAAGCTTGGCGGTGAACTCCTCGCCTTCATCTGGTAACCCCCGAACCTGGAGCCTATCTCAACATGTCCCGCGTCGGCAAACTCCCCATTCCTCTTCCTGAAAAAGTCACCGTTAAAGTCGGTGATGATCGCAACGTGAACGTCAAAGGCCCCAAGGGCGAACTCAACTGGGTTCTTCCTCGCGGCGTGACCGTCACCGGCGATGCCAGCACTCTCAGTGTCACCCGTGAATCCGATGAGCGCACCGTTCGTGCCCTTCACGGTACCACCCAGCGCCTCATTACGAACATGATCGTCGGTGTGTCCCAGGGTTACACTCGGAACCTCGAAATCCATGGCGTCGGTTTCCGCGCAGCCGTGAAAGGAACTCACATTGATCTTCAACTCGGACAGAGCCATGACCGCCTCCATCTCATTCCGAAAGGCGTGAAGGTCACTGTCACCGAAAACACCAAAATCAGCATTGAAGGTATCGACAAGCAAGTTGTCGGCCAGCTCGCCGCTGACATCCGCGCCTACTATCCGCCGGAGCCATATAAGGCCAAAGGCGTTCGCTATGTCGGCGAATACATCCGCCGCAAAGCCGGCAAGTCCGTCAAGTAACCCCTTCATTTTCGCCCGCAGACCATCATGGCCACTCAAAATCGCAAAGCCATCCGCGCCCGCATCCATGCGCGTATCCGCCGCAAACTCGGCGGCACCGCCCAGCGCCCCCGCCTCGCCGTTTATTTCTCCAACTCCAACGTCTATGCCCAGATCATCGACGACGAGGCTGGCAAGACCATCGTTTCCGCCTCCACAAAAGAAAAGGGCTACGGTGCCGGTAAGGCCAATTCGGAACATGCCGCTAAGGTGGGTGCCGTTATTGCTGAACGTGCCGCTGCCAAGAGCATCACTGCCGTCGTTTTTGATCGCGCAGGTTTCACTTTCCATGGCAAGGTCAAAGCTCTTGCAGATGCTGCCCGTGAAAAAGGCCTTCAGTTCTAATCCTCGTCACCCCGCACCTTTCCCAAACGCACTGTATGGCCACTGAAACAGCAGCTCCTGCTACCGAAGAAATCGCAATTCCCGTCGAGGCTACTATCGCCCAAGTATCCGCCGCTCCACAGCAGCGTGAGTCCCGCGATTCCCGTAGCTCTGGCGACACTATCGAGAAGGTTGTTCACATCAACCGATGCGCGAAGGTCGTCAAAGGCGGTCGTCGCTTCAGCTTTAGCGCTCTCGTCGTCGTCGGCGATCAGCAGGGCAAGGTCGGCTGGGGATTTGGTAAAGCCAACGAAGTGGCAGATGCCATCAAGAAGGCCACCGAAAGCTCCAAGAAGAACATGGCGACCTACAACATCACCAATGGCACCATCCCACATGAAACCATTGGTGATCACGGCGGTGGTTATCTCCTACTGAAGCCGGCCTCCCCAGGTACTGGCATCATCGCCGGTGGTGCAGCCCGTGCCGTCCTTGAGTGCGTTGGCGTCAAAGACGTGATCGGCAAGTCTCTCGGTTCCTCCAACCACGCAAACATCGTCAAAGCCACTCTGCATGCCCTTAGCACGCTTCGTCTGCCTGACGAAATCTTCCGCGCTCGTGGCCGCGAGCGGAAACCCAAGGCTCTCTAAGCCTTTTGAATTTCATCACTTAATTTTCAAAACCACATGCAGCTCCAAGACACACAAAACCGCCCCGGTGCCCGCAAGCGCCGCAAGCGCATCGGCTGCGGAGAAAGCTCCGGCCATGGCAAAACATCCTGTAAAGGTCACAAAGGGCAGATGGCCCGTTCTGGCCGCGGTATCCGTCCCGGCTTTGAAGGTGGACAGATGCCGATGCATCGCCGTCTCCCGAAAAAAGGTTTCAACAATAGGGCTTTCCAGGACGCTATTGAAGTCGTGAACGTTGGCGAACTCAACAACGCCTTCGAAGACGGTGCCACCGTCGATGAAGCCTCCCTCCGCACTGTCGGCTTGGTTTCCCGCAATTGCGATGAGATCAAGATCCTCGGCACAGGCGGGCTGACTCGCAAACTCACCATCCAGGGCGCCAAAGTCAGCGCCGCGGCCCGTGAGAAGATCGAGAAGGCCGGCGGCAGCATCGCAGCGTAATTTTCTCATCATTCCCAACCACTTTCGTGATGGGCCGGTTTCCACGGTGTTAAACCACCGCCTCTGGAGACAGGCCCATCGCCGCATCAAGACCACCCGCCGCCTATGATTTCCGCATTCGCCAACAGCTTTAAGGTCCCAGAACTGCGCTCCCGCATCCTTTTCACGCTCGCCATGATCGTGATTGTCCGCATCGGCACCCAGATCACTCTTCCCGGCATTGATCCCACCGTGCTGAGCCAGTGGATCACCGATAAGGCTGAGAATAGTACCTCGGCTGGTGCTCAGGTGGCCGCCCTTCTGAACATCTTCTCCGGCGGTGGCCTGCAAAACTGCGCCATCTTCGCCCTCGGCATCATGCCTTACATCAGCGCCAGCATCATGCTGCAGCTCCTCACTGCCGTGTGGCCGCCTCTGACGAAACTCGCCCGTGAAGAAGGCGGACGTCAAAAGATCACTCAATACACTCGCTGGGCCACTATTGTGCTCTGCGTGTTTCAAGCTTTCATGCTCGTGCAGTCGCTCGCCGATCCGAAGCAGAACTACCTGATGCAAGGGCTCGGCCAGACGATTGAAACCATGGGACGTCCGCTCGTGCCGAATTTCGGTTTCTGGACCTTCATTCTTCCTGCGGTCATCACCATCACGGCTGGCACCATGTTCATGATGTGGCTCGGCGAGCAGATCACCGAACGCGGCATCGGCAACGGCACCTCGATCCTTATCTGCGTCAACATTGTCTCCGACCTTCCTGGTGCCTTCATCCAGGTCTGGAAGACCTACGTCGGTGGTGCGGACGCTGATCCCACTAGCGCGGCAAAGCTCGTTATCCTGCTCGGCTTCATGATTCTCGTGATCGCAGGTGTTATCGCTCTCACGCAGGCCACGCGCCGCATTGCCATAACCTACGCGAAGCGTGTGGTGGGCCGCAAAGTCTATGGCGGGCAGACGCAGTATCTGCCGCTGAAGATCAATTATTCCGGCGTGATGCCCATCATCTTCGCCCAGGCTATTCTGCTCTTCCCCACGCAGATCCTTGCCTCTTTCTTCAGCGATGTCGGCTGGATTCAAAGCCTCTCGATGACGCTCAGCACCGGCTTCTGGTATTACACCATCTCCGCCCTGCTCATCTTCTTCTTCAGCTACTTCTGGGTCGCCACCATGTTCCAGCCGCAGCAGATCAGTGAAGATCTCAAGAAGTCTGGCGGCTACATCGCTGGAATTCGCCCGGGCAAGCCCACCGCGGACTTCCTCGACTTTACGATGAGCCGTCTGACCTTTGCCGGAGCCATCTTCCTCACTGCATTGTATATCCTTCCTGGCATCACCAGCTCTGCTCTTGGCATTTCCGCCTCCGCTGCCCAGTTCCTCGGTGGCACCAGCCTTCTCATCTTGGTCGGCGTCGTGCTCGACGTGATGCGCCAGGTGGAAACGCACCTTCTCCAGAGCCATTACGACGGCTTCCTGAAGAAGGGACGCATCCGCGGCCGCTTTGATCGCCTTCAGCAGACCGGTGGCAAAGTGATGGACTCCACCACTCTCGTGTGGCTGTGGGTCGGCATCGCCCTCATCGTGCTGGTCGCCCTCGTGAGTTATCTCATCAACAAGTGAGTTTTTTTAACTGGCTCATGGGTCTTGCCAAATCGGGGAACATCCCCATCCGCCACGGTCAGCAGCAGGATTGCATTCGCAAAGCTGGCCAGCTCGCTCGCGACATCTTGCTGAAAACGGCTGCTGAGGTTCATGCGGGTGTCACCACCGGTGAGATCGACCGCTTTGCTGCTGCCGCCATGAAAGCTAGTGGCTGCACCAGCGCCTTCCTCGGCTACCGCCAGTTTCCTGGCAACATCTGCATCTCCATCAACGAGGAAGTTGTTCACGGCATCGGCGGTGCTCGCGTCATCCAGGATGGCGACATCGTCAAAATCGACATCGGCATCTACCGCGATGGTTGGGTAGGTGACAATGCTCTCACCGTGCCTGTCGGCAATGTGGACAAGGAAACGCTCAAGCTCATGGCAGCCACGGAGGAGTCCCTTCACATCGCCGTGAACCACGCCCGTGATGGCTGGATGCTCGGCGATCTCTGCCACAGCGTCGAAAACCACGTCACGAAGTATGGATTCAGCGTCGTGCGTGAATTCGTCGGCCACGGTGTAGGTCGCAAGCTCCACGAAGATCCCCAAGTGCCGAATTTTGGCAAAAAAGGTGAGCGCCCGCGCCTCAAGGCCGGCATGACCCTCGCCATCGAACCCATGGTCAACATGGGAACCGAAAAGACACGCATTCTTGAGGACAAGTGGACCGTCATCGCCACGGATCGCAAGCCCAGCAGCCACTACGAGCACGTCGTGCTCATCACGCCGCAGGAGCCTGAGATCCTCACTTATCGCAAGCGCATGTTCCCCAAAGGCGTCGAGGACCTCACGCCGCGCCCGATCAAGGATCTGTGGCCCTAAACCGGCATCTCACCGTGTCCGCCGCGTCTTCCAGTTCTGACTATGCCCTGCTCGACAGCGGCGGTTTTCAAAAGCTGGAGCGTTTTGGCCCCGTGGTGCTCTCCAGGCCTTGTGCGCAGGCTGTGTGGAATCCCACTTTGCCAAAGCATGAGTGGCAGCAGGCCACCGCCACCTTCTTTCGTGATGGCGGCAATCAATGGCGTGGCCGAGATCGTTTGCCGGAATCATGGACGATCAATGTCGATGGCACGCGCTTTCAGCTCAGCTCCACTGACTTCGGCCATCTGGGCATCTTCCCCGAGCAGCGGGATCAATGGCGTCGCATTCGCGAAGTATGCACCGCGTATCAGACCAGGCATCAGCGGGCTGCTCGTGTGCTGAACCTCTTCGCCTACTCCGGCGGCAGCACGCTCGCTGCGGCACATGCGGGGGCGGAGGTCTGCCATGTGGATGCCTCCAAAGGCATGGTCGAATGGGCACGCCAAAACGCGGTGATCAATCAGCTTCAAGATCGTCCGGTGCGCTGGATCGTCGATGATGTGACCAAATTCCTCGAACGCGAACTGCGCCGGGATCGGCGTTACGATTTGATCATCCTCGATCCGCCCAGCTATGGTCGCGGAGCCAAGGGTGAGGTCTTCAAAATCGAAAACGATCTGCCCAAGCTCCTCGCCCTACTCGCGAAGCTCACCTCCGATGATCCACTCGGTGTCCTGCTTTCCTGTCATACACCCGAGCTCACGCCCATCTCGCTGCATCATTTGCTGCACCAGGCATTTGGAGCACGCGGCGGCCATTTGGAGCAAGGGGAGATGCAATTGCGTGGTGCCGAAAACGTCCTGCCAGTGCCTAGCGGTGGATTCTGCTGGTGGCTGAAGGATTGAAGAGGCTCACCAGCCACCGCCGAGTGCCTTGATCAGCATCACCGTGGCCAGAAAACGCTCGCCTTGAATGCGCGTCATTTCCTGCTCGGCACGCAGCAGCGTGCGTTGACCATCCAGCACCTCGTAGTAGGCCACCAGGCCGGAGTCGTAGCGCTTTTGGGAAAGGCTCAATGCCTGACTGGCGGCGGCCACCGTGGCATCTTGAGCGGCGGATTGGCGCTTCAGCACCTCGATGCCAGCCAACGCATCCTCCACCTCACGCACCGCCGTGAGCACCGTGCTCTTGTAAGTCGCCGCCGCTTGATCGTAGCGTGCCTGACTGGCCTCAATGCCAGCTTTCACGCCGCCACCACGCAGCAGCGGCCATTCCACACCGGCGGGACCGAGGCCCCATACGCGGCTGGCCGCATCGGCGATCTTCCATGGATAGCTCGTCTGCGTGCCGCCGGTCAGGCCGATCGTCACGCTGGGAAACATCGCCGCACGAGCCACACCGATCTCCGCATTCAGCGCCGCCATCTGGCGTTCCGCACTCGCGATGTCCGGACGCCGTTCGAGCAGATCAGTCGGCACCGATTTGGGCACCGAGGGCGGCTGACCGTTGATCGCATGCTCGGGTTGATTGAATTGGGAAGGCGTGGTTCCCAGCAGCAGCGCCATGGCATGCTCCAGCTCCATGCGCGTGCGTTCCAGCCCGATGGCCTCTGCCTCCGTGGCATTCAGATCGGTCTCCGCCTGCGCCACATCCACCTGGGCGATGTCGCCCTGCTCAAAGCGAGTGCGGGCGAGGCTCACCGTCTTGCGTCGCAGCTCGACCGTGCGGCGGAGCAGAGCGATCTGAGCATCCTGCGTGCGCAACGCGAGGTAATTCATCGTCAGCTCGCTTTGAAGGCCAAGCAGCGCCGTGTTTCGATTGGCCTCCGCCGCCTCGGCACGTTCGCTTCCGGCGCGGCTTTGATTCCGCAGGCGACCCCAGAAATCGAGTTCGTAGCTCAAATCCAAACCCGTGCCCAGCAGCGTGCGTGTGCGACCACCCGCGAATTGAAACTGCAAATTACTCGAGCCACGGCTGCGCTGCGCCGAGCTATTCAGCGTGAGAAAAGGAAATAGGTTCGCCCGATCTGCCCGTGCGAGTGCTTGCGCTTCCGTCACGCGATGCATGGCCAGTTCGAGCGTGGGACTGTTGGCTTCTGCCTGCTTCATCAGACTGGAGAGCCTCGCATCGCCAAACGAACTCCACCACGAGCCGCGTTTCGCCTCATCACGCGGCGTCGCCGTGCGCCACGGACCACTGCGCTTAAAAGAAGAGGGCAGGGGAATCGCCGGCTTCAGGAACGATGGGGCCAGATTGCATCCCGTGAGCACGAGGAGGCTCAGCAAGGCCGCTGCTGCCAGTTGGGTCGTTCTACCTGCATCCGTGTTTCGATTCACCATGTTGAATGACTTCATTCCGGGCGCTTTGCATGTGATCTTTCCAAAGGAATGCTTTTTAGCCCTTCGCGGCAAAGCAGATGCTTCGAGAGCCGTAGAAGCCTCATGCCTCCTCTCGATACGTTTTCACGCCGTGACCTCCTCGCCCGCCTGGGAGGTGGTTTGGGCTCGTTGGGGCTTGTTTCGAGCCTCGAAGCTGCGGGCGGTCTGCCGCGCACGAATTTCGTTCCGAAGGCCAAACGCATCATTCATCTCTTCATGAATGGTGGCCCTTTCGGCCCCGATTACTTCGATCCGAAGCCCGCGCTCACCAAATATGCCGGCCAGAAGCCCGAAGGTGCGGATCTTCGCACCGAGCGCCCCACCGGCGGCTTGCTCGCCTCGCCTTATGCCTATTCGAAGCACGGCCAGAGCGGCCTGGAGATCAGCGAGCTGCTGCCAAACCTCGCCCAGCATGCCGATGACCTCTGCGTGCTCCGCTCCTGTCACACGGACAATCCTAATCACGGCCCCGCGCTGCTGCTCATGAACAATGGCACCATGACCGAGCGTGTGCCCAGCATGGGGTCCTGGCTCAGCTACGGCCTCGGCAATGAAAACGCCAACCTGCCCTCCTTCGTCGTGCTTTGCCCCGGCAAGCCCGTGCGCTTCTCCGTCCTGTGGAGCAGCGCCTTCCTTCCCGCGCAGCATCAGGGCGTTTACATCAATCACTCGAACCTCGATCCGAAGCAGATGATCCCGTGGCTGACCAACAGCCGCCTGGCATCCAGCGACCAACGCAGGCAGCTCGATCTCATGCAGACGCTCAATGCCGAGCACCTTGCCGCTCGTGGCGGAGCCGATGTCATGCTCAACGGCCGCATCCAGGCCATGGAAACCGCCTTTCGCATGCAGTCGGCAGCCACCGATGCCTTCGACGTGAACCTCGAATCGCCCAAAGTCCGCGAGATGTATGGCACCAGCCATTTCTCCAACGGCTGCCTCATGGCTCGCAGGCTCGTCGAGCGTGGTGTGCGCTTCGTGCAGGTCTATTACGGCAACGGCCAGCCCTGGGACACCCATTCCAACCACGAAACCGCCACGCGAAAACTCGCCGCCGATATCGACCGGCCCATCGCCGCCCTCATCGCCGATCTCAAGCAGCGTGGCATGCTCGATGACACCCTCATCGTCTGGGGCGGCGAGTTCGGCCGCACACCCGTGAGTGAAAACGGCAATGGTCGCGATCACAACCCGCATGGCTTCTGCATGTTCTTCGCCGGTGGCGGAGCTCGCGGTGGCACCGCCTACGGCCAGAGCGATGAATTCGGCTTCAAGGCCGCCGTGGATAAAATGCACGTCCACGACATCCACGCCACCATCCTCCACCTCCTCGGCATCGACCACGAAAAGCTCACCTACCGCTACGCCGGCCGCGATTACCGCCTCACCGATGTGCATGGCCGTGTGCCGCGAGCCATCGTGGGGTAAGGGAAGCGCCCGAAGGTCAGTCCCAATCTTTGCACCGCGGAGAATGGAAGGCCGCAGAGGTCAGAGGAAAGTGGAACAGGATTGCATCCTGTTCAGCAAACGGGACGCCATGGGTAAGCGTCAGCAGGTGCTGGCCCGGCGGTTGAGGAGTGCCAGATTGTTTGGACACTGAGGCGCTGAGTGCTATCCGGCATCAAGCTGCTGCCTGTCAGAGCGGCCCACCCACTTTCTCTTATGGAGCGCAATATCTGTGTAAGTCGTTCAGCGAAATCCCATCCTGACGGCTGGGTAGCGTCAGGCCGAAGTGCGCCCTCAGCACGCCATCCAGGTATTCCCAAATGTGAACGCCGAGCGCGGTCGGAAGGGCCTGATAGTGGGATGTCTTTCGAGGGAATGCTTCGCCGTATTGAGCCAAATTGACGATCACTCGCAGGAGCCGCGCTTCCATGACATGGGAGACATCCATGACTTCCACTAAGTCGTGGGCTTGGAGATGCATCCAGCGCATCAATTCCTTCTCATTAAAACCGGACAAATCCTGTAACAGCACTTTATCCTTGGCTCGGTCTTTGACGAGTTCCCGCAGTTGGTGGCACGCATGCGCCAGCTTCCCTAGCCTGTAATTTATGCCCTCGCTCGGGTCTGCCAAGTAACGAAGCAGATTGTCCGCCGAGTCCAGTAGGCGTGGATCGACCGACCTGCACCAGAAAGACATGCCGTTGAACATCTCTTGGAGCCTCTGCAACCATAAGACGGCAGCGCGGCCTTTCAGTGAGGCCTCGGGTAAAGGAGCGAGCACCGGCAGCATGAGCTTCAGTCTCCACAGGTGGTCCGTGAACAGGCTTCCTACCACGTGGTCCGCGTGAGGAATATCCAGCACGTCCACCCAGCAGCCAGCGATGTTTCGTTTCACCTGCCAGTCTTCGCCGTTGGTGTAGAGCACATATTCAGCCTTCACCCTTTCGGACGCGGCATAGCTGATGGCTTGTTCCATGGCGGCATCGTGCTTGGCATGTCCACGCTTCTTGCATTCCACGCAGATCCACGGCTTGCCATCATGGTAAATCAGAATGTCGATTCCGTAAGTCTTTGATCCCACCTTCACAGGGGATTCGAAGGTCATGCTGGTCACCGGGTAGCCGTACGCCCGTAGGAGTTCGTGGGCGCACCACTGTCGTACAGGTTCTTCCTCTTTTGCTTGGCGTTTTGGGACGTAAATCCAAGCTGCTTCAGGGATTTCGTAAAATGAACGCCTTTGCATGTGATTGGGACTCCCCAGGCTAAGCCTATTCCTCCTCAAAGTAATCGGTGTCCATCCGCTTGAGGGAGACGGTCCGAATGGTGGAGACGCCGACGTTGTGCTCGATCATCAGGTCGGCTAGACGCTGGCCGTCAATGAGGATGACTTTTTGGGCCACCATGTAGGCGTATTCCTTCGCATTGCCGTTGAAACGGCTGGTGGTGATGAAGATTCCCTTGGTGGCGTGCTTCCCAGCCAGAGCACCGACAAAGTTTTGGACTTCCACGCGGCCCACATCGCCTTTCCAGCGTTTGGCCTGCACATAGATCACATCCAAACCAAGGCGGTCTTCATTGATGATCCCGTCGATGCCTTCATCGTTGGATCTGCGGGTCACCTGCGCCGCTTCCTCGCGTGAGCCGCCGTAGCCCATGGCAAACAGGAGGTCGAGCACCACCTTCTCAAAGCGGTAGGGTTCGACGGTGAGCAGTTGCTCCAACAGTTCGGCACGCAGCTTCGCTCCGAGGGATTCCATCGCATGATCGATTTGCTCCTCCGGTGTGGAGGTGCGGTTCACTTCCTCATCCGGTTCCTCCGGAGATTCATCTGCCTTTTTCTGCGCCCGCCGACGGCTGCCTTCTGCCCAGGCCTCTTCAAAGCCCTCGATGCTGCGCAAATCATTCGGCGTGATCGGTCCGCTGTGGCATTTCAGGTAATCGCGTCCCTTCTGCGTGCCTGCGTAAGTGTGTTTGGCGACTTTCTCAATTAGAGCGCCCTTGTGCAGATGACTCATGGCCCATCCCGCCCGGTTGCCGATGGTGGTCGAAGTGCCTGAGGGTATCGTTTCCGCCCGCTGCTCTTCCGTGAGCTTGAAGTAGTCTGATACTGCCTTGGTGGCCACACTACGCGTGATGGGCTGCTGGATGGCCAGTTCTAGGATCGGGCGCAGGAGTTGATCATAGATACCATGTGGGCGGAATCATCGAAGCGGATCGGTGATAAGAAGGGAGTCTGGAATAAAACCCCGAACACACCACCCACATGGCCCAGCAAACTACCACAGCAATCAAGAGCCGCGC
>JBILVU010000272.1:0-3329 GCA_044370285.1 Prosthecobacter sp. | reverse complement strand
CCTTGACGCAATCCTGACAAATCTCCCGAGAATCGCTGAAGCCG
The DNA here is from genome assembly GCA_044370285.1 of Prosthecobacter sp. Taxonomy (GTDB): domain Bacteria; phylum Verrucomicrobiota; class Verrucomicrobiia; order Verrucomicrobiales; family Verrucomicrobiaceae; genus Prosthecobacter. The sequence goes on along the minus strand of JBILVU010000272.1, from coordinate 3,285 downwards.
TTTTGACGCGCCGAGAGTTAGTAGGCGGTGCCATGAAAACACTCCCTGCCCTTCTTCTGTTCGCGACAAGCCTCTCCGCTCACGATTTGGCCACCACGGACCGCGAGGCGCTGCGGGCGCACATTCTCGAGGAGTGGATGCAGAAGGGAGCGCGGGCACTCCTGCCCGCATCTTCTGAAAATGGCGGCGAAGCCGCGAAGAGGAATGAAGCGGAGAAGAGTCTCCGCAGTCCTCTTCTCGCCTCCACAGCCTCGGTCGTCCAACTCGCGGCCGCGGCAGTCGCGAACGCGGCGAATGCACCGCAGACCGCGAAGGCCTTTCTGCCCTTCACGAAGCTCGATCTGCGTGCGGACGGTGAGTTTCTCTATGTGGGCTCGAATGGCCTGCCGGATCACAACATGATGGTCGGCATCACCGCGTGGCAGCAGCAGGTGCCGCTGCCGCAGCCGTATTTCGATGACAATGCCTGGCGCATCCCGCTGAAGCCGGTGCCTGCCAAGGAACCCGCCATGATCAAAGGCCGCTTCCTGCGCGGCGCGATCGCTCTGGCAGTGAATGGCATCCCGATCTTCAACCCGCAGAACAATCGCGGCGAGATCAGCTATGAAATCGGCGAACTCGACGAGTGGGGCGGGCATTGCGGACGCGCGGATGATTACCACTACCACATCGCGCCGCTGCACCTCCAGGCGCAGGTGGGCAAAGGCATGCCGGTGGCTTATGCGCTCGATGGCTATCCGATCTATGGCCTCACGGAGCCGGATGGCTCGCCCGTGGCGAACCTCGACGAGTGCCACGGCCACGAATCGCCCGGCGGCTATCATTATCATGCGTCGAACAAGTATCCATATGTCATCGGCGGCTTCCATGGCGAGGTCGTGGAGGCGGGAGAGCAGGTCGATCCCCAGCCGCGAGCCCAAGGCGTGCGCGAGGCCCTCACGGCGCTTCGCGGGGCGAAGATCACCGCTTTCGAAAGCACCGGCAAAGACAGCTACAAACTCAGCTACGAGGTGAATGGCGACAAACGCAGCGTCAGCTACTCGATCAAGGCCGACGGCTCCTATCCCTTTCACTTCGACAATGGTCGCGAAGGCACGGCGGATGAAGTTTACACCGCACGTCGCCAAGGCGGTGGTGGCGGCGGCGATCGCCCGCCTGGTGGTGGTCCCGAAGGCATGAAGGGCAAAGGAAAAGGCAAGGGACAGGGCAAAGGTGGTCGTGAGGGCGTAAACGGGGCATTCCTGCCCCGCGAAGGCTCGAACGAGGGGCCAGGAATGGCCCCGATACCTGGCATTCTCGATGCGAATGGCGACGGCGTTGTCACCGCGCAGGAGTTCGCTGATAACGCGAAGACGAACGCCACGAAGAGCGGGACATCGCTCGCCGAAGCGATGGCGAAAGCGAAGGAGCAGTTCAACACCTTCGATCACAATCGCGACGGCAAACTCGACACACCGGAACTCGACGAACTCGCGGGCAACGCGCCTGCCGGTGACGCACCCCGGCCTCGTGGCGACGAGCCACCGGCCCGCGAAGAGATGAAGCGCGGCGAAGGCAGTGGTCGTGGCAGCAAGCAGGAAGCCTTTGTCGCGCTGGCCGATCAAACCCGCAGCAGCGATGGCAAGTTCATGTTGATGAGTTCCGTCGTCGAAGATCTGCAAGCCTTGCCCACCGAGTTCACCGGCGATGGAGATGGCCTCAGCCCACCTTTGGAATGGTCAGGTGCACCCGCTGGCACACAGAGCTACGCGATGATCATGGATCACGTAACGCCTGATGGTGACAAGAAGTGGTATTGGACCGTCTATGACATCCCCGCGAATGCCGCGAGCCTGCCGAAGGATTCTCAGCGCATCGGCAAACTCGGCACCGGATTCAAAGGCGAAGTCGGCTACGAGCCGCCACACTCGAAAGGCCCAGGCGCGAAGACCTATGTGATCACGATGTATGCCCTCGCTGAGCCGCTGAAGGTCGCTGGCACGCCCGGACGCGAAGAACTTATCGCGGCGATGAAGGACAAGGTGCTGGCGAGATCGTCGTTGCGCGTCGTTCACAGCAGCGGCGGCGTTGTCGGACAGGTCAGATCCGTCGGACAAGTCGGACCCAAAATGGCGGAAGATCCACCACCTCCCCCTGCTGCCGCAGAACCTAAAAAAGGCGGCGGCAAAGAAAAAGGCAAAGCAGGCCCGCCCGGCCTCGTGAAGCCCAGCATTGCCGACACGATCAAACTCAACGTCTATGCCGACAATTGGTTCATGCTCTACGTCAACGGCCGCCTCGTCGCCGTGGACAGCATCCAGTTCACGCCGCACAATGTCGTCAGCGTCGATTTCCTCCCCGAGTATCCGATGACCATCGCCGTGCTCGCGAAGGACAACGCCGATCCGAAAACCGGCATGGAATACGGCACCAGCATCGGCGATGGCGGCTTCTGCCTGAAATTCGCCGACGGCACCGTCACCAACGCGAGCTGGAAGGCCAAAAACTTCTTCCACGGTCCCGTCAACGGCGACACCGCCAATCCGCAGGTCAAACAAGAGCCTCTTCCTGCGAATTGGTGGGCCGTGGACTTCGACGACAGCACCTGGAAAAACGCCAAGGAATACACCGTCGAGGAAGTCGATCCCAAACAACCCTACTTCGAGAACGACTTCGAAGGCGCCAAGTTCATTTGGACCGATGACATCGCCCTCGAAAACACCGTCATCTTCCGCACCAAGGTCGAAAAGCCCGGCTGGACCCCACGCTGGAACACGAAGCCCGATTTGGATGTGACGGGCATGCCGCAACGATAACTCTTCTTCTGCACGAATATGAAATCGCTTCTCCTCCTGCTGCTCGCAGCCTCCAGCACCTTCGCCGCCGCGCCGCCAAACATCCTTTTCATACTCTCGGATGATCAGGCTTGGAGTGGGCTGTCTTGCCAGATGCACCCGGACATGCCGGATTCCAAGAGCAGCTTCGTGCAGACACCGAACATCGCACGACTTGCGGAGCAGGGCATGAGATTCAGCGCGGCGTATGCGCCTGCGCCGGTGTGCTCGCCGACGCGTATCAGCTTGCAAACGGGGCGGAATCCGGCGGCGCTGGGGTGGACGAAAGCCGCCCCAGCGGAGATGGGGCATCGTTTGATCGAAGGCGACAATCGCAAAAGTATCCGCGATGACGAGGTCACGATCGGGCAGATGCTGAAGTCCGCAGGCTACGCCACCGCCCACTACGGCAAATGGCATCTCTCAGGCGGTGGACCCGCCGCGCACGGTTACGACGAGAGCGATGGCGACA
>JBILVU010000192.1:0-8958 GCA_044370285.1 Prosthecobacter sp. | reverse complement strand
AGAATGCCGCCCGATCGGGAGGAACCAGCCGAGATGTTCGGGTTTCTGGAGAGCCAGTTTCAAGAGAGTCGAAGTGAGCGGGACAATATCGGCAGCGGTAATTGGATGGACGTAAGGAACCAAAAGCCGACTTCTTCAAACCGGCAGCACGTTCAAGCCCTCTTCCGTCGCAATCTCTCGCTGCAATGCATCGAAGCTCAGAAAGGCCGTGGCTTGCCAGTGGATCGCCGTGGCGATGTGCAGGAGGTCAAAGGAGCGTGAACCGCGCTTCATTGTGTGGCGTTCGCTCAGTCTCTCCATCTCGGCGGCTACGTTCATCCAATTCTCACCACACTCAATGACCACGCCGGATTCCAAATCATTCTCAAACTGCGCCAGCATCATCAAGCCCTCCGTTTCCGAATAGCCTTTTTTGGCATCACGGGAACGCAGGAACACCTGAAAGCGCACCGCCTGCCGGAACTCGTAGGCAAGCAGGCACGAAATGACGATGGGAGCGCCGATTTTCTCCAGCGTGGCAATGGCTTGCTCTGAATTCGCCTGCTGGCGGTAGAGAGCGCACAGAAAGGATGTGTCCGCGCAGTGCATCAGCCGTGAAGGTGCTCAAGCTCCGCCTCACGCATTTCCTTCACCTCTGCCTCACTGAACACGCGGCTGTCCCAGGTCTGGCGCAGGCGGGCGCGGAAGTCCGGCAGGGGCATGCCTTGGGCCTTGGGGATCGCGGGAAGGAACACTCCCAGCTTCTTGCCGCCCTTCATCACCTGCACGACATCTCCAGCCGAAAGGAGGCTGTCGAAGGCGGTCGTTTGATCGAGGGTCAGAGTGGACATGAGGTCGGAGAATACCCTTTTGCCGCCGGGGAGGCAAGCACCGCCTCAACGGTGGAACCGTCCGGCCAGTGAATACTCAGTCTGAAGCCGGGAAAAACGCCCAAGGCTGTCATGGTTTTCGACCTCGTTTTCGTGCATTTTGGCGCATTGAACTGGTCAAGGTGGCAGTTGATCAACAATGGGCGAAATGACGCTGGAAGCCTTGATTTACAAGGGATTCAGCCGGTTTCCGGCTGGTGCGCCCGCCAGGAATCGAACCTGGATATGCGGCTTCGGAGACCACCATTCTATCCGTTGAACTACGGGCGCGTCGCGGGGCGATGGATTCGCACGCGGCGGGAGCGGCGGCAAGTGGTTTTCAGTCGCGGTTCACCGCGAGCTCAAGAAGCAAGGTGGCGGCAGGTGAGAGGCCGCCGCCTTTCTTCCACACGGCGGCGATCTGGCGTTGAAGCCCCGGCTGTTTCAGCGGCACGGCACGGACGTTTTTGGGCAACAGGTTGGCCGCTATCTGAGGGACGATGGCGATGCCGACTCGCGCCGCGACGAGGGCGCGGATGGTTTCCAGTTCGCCGCTTTCGCAGGCGATGTGAGGTTCAAATCCGGCCTTTCGACAGGCTTCGAGTGCCGAATCCCGGGCGCGGCCTTTGTAGAAGATGAAGGACTCGCCCGCGAGCTGCTTGAGCGGGATTTCTTTTTCATCAGCGAGGCCATGAGAGGCCGACACGAGGGCCACGAATGGCTCGGTGATGAGCACGCGGCTCTCGAAGGCGGCTTTGCTGGCGGGAAGCTGGAGGAAGCCGAGGTCGGCATGGCCGGATTCCACGCTGATGGCGACGCGTTCGGAGCTGTCTTCGATGAGCTGGAGTTTCACGCCGGGATGTTTGCGGCCAAAGGCATGCAAAAGCTCCGGCAGCAGGCCGGCGCACACGCTGGGGATGGCCGCGACGATCAATTTTCCGCCACGCACCTGCGCCACATCCGTCACAGCGGCTCTCGCGGCTTCGGCCTGGGCGAGCAAGGCCTCCGCACGCGGCAGCAGGGCTTTTCCTGCGGCGGTGAGATGGGTTTCTTTTTTGCCTCGGATGAAAAGCGGGGTGCCGAGCTCGGCTTCGAGGTTCTTCATCTGCTGGCTGAGCGCGGGCTGCGCCATGTGCAGGCGCTCTGCGGCGCGGGTGAAGTGTCGCTGGCGGGCGATTTCGATGAAGTAGCCGAGTTGGTAGAGTTCCATGGCGAACCGTTTCTACATGCCTTGCGATATCATGACCATGAAGAAATCCCAAAGTGATGCGGGCACTCCTGGCCGCCCCAGTGCGGGCAGGAGTGCCCGCATCACACCGGTCTAGCCACGACGATGCCCGCATGTGCTTTGATGCTGGCGAGGTAGTCGTGAATCGGCTTATCGATGAGCACCTTTTTGCCGGTCAAAGAAGCGTGCATGAAGTGGCAACGGCCATCCGCCATCTGGAGGGCGAGGCCGACGTGCGAGCAGAAGACGTGGTCGCGATGGGTGACGATGCCGATGATGTCGCCGTTTTGCAGGCGTGGCTCGCAGGCGGCTACCTGGGCCTTCGGGATGTAGTCAAAGGGCACGCGTTCAAGACGGCGCTCGATTTGATTTAAAGCGGGCACGAGGGCTGGGTTGGCCTTCAAGTAGCGGTAGAGCTTGGGATTCAGCGACATCTCATCATTGGCCCGACCTTGCAGGCGCACGACGGGACCGATTTTCGCGGTGAGGTAGCGCACATGGCCGCGGGCGGCGTTGTCGGTGAACCACTCATCGAGGTAGTGAATGCGGTCGAGGTAGTTCCCATGGCACACGCCGCCGCGATACCGGGTGATCTCGATTTCACGAAGGAGATCGGAAGGTGTGTAAGCCGCTTTGGACCTCGCGATCATGCGGGCGAGTCCGAGAGCGGTCTCGAAGAAGGTCCAGCAATCGAGGCCAAGGAAGTTCACCGAGGGCGATTCGATGTGGTCGTCGATCTCCAACGTCCAGCCGACATATTTCGTGCCGAGCATGGCCTGGCCGAAAAGGGCCACACGTTGGCCCATCGGCTGCGCCCGCCAGTTTCCAGCGATGGCGAGGGCTACAAGGCGCTGAAAGCGGTCCACGCCGAGGAAGCTGCGCTTTTGCGGCAGATGCTCAGCGGCGCCTGCGAGCGAGGTGGCGAGGAGGGTGTGGAGCCAGTGGCGACGCTTCATGAGGGAGAGGATCAAAAACTGCCGTCAGCCTCATCCGTACTCGTTTTGAGGCCAAAGAGGCGCGGAATCTGGAGGTGGACCTTGGTGAGCTGGGCATCGAGTTCCTTCCAAAAGGCCGTGATACCTGCGGCGAGGCCGTTTTGGGCGCTGGTCTGCGCATAGACATTGAGGCAGATTTGAAGCTGTGCCTCGGGCAGGAAGGGTTCGAGGCCGTAGCCAGCCATCGCGGCGGCGCGGTGACCTGCGGTGTCGATGCAGAAGAGCACGAGACGGTTTGCCCCGCCGCTTTCGGAGGCGCTGGAGAGCTGTCCACGGTTGAAGAGCCAGAAGGCATACACGCCCAGCGGAATCTGCGGCGGCACGGCGGCGAGCACGACGGCGAGATCGACCTGAGGAAAGCGATTCAGGAGGCGCTGAGAGGCACGATCGAGTTTCCGCTTTTCGGAACCGGAGAGCACCTGGGCGAGATCGGTAATCGGTTTCGTCATCGTCGGAGCGATGCCGAAGTGACGATCTGCCGCCTCCAGCGTGAAGGCGCAGTGGCGGCACACGGCGTCATTTTCGATCACGGGATTTTGGCAGGCAGGACAGCGCACGGCGCATCGTAGAGCCGCGATGGCGGGCTGCCAAATGAAAGGAGGAAGTGCTTCACTCCTCCTTCGGCGCATCCTTCGTGACCACAAAGCGGATGCTGAGCTTCTGATCGGTCTCCTGCGGATCTTCCCAGCCGCGACGATAGACCAGGTCGAGTGCCGTTTTTCCTTCGGCCACGGCGAGGAATTTCCAATGCTCCACACCGCCTGCGCCGACGAGCATGTGCGTCTGGTTCGTTTCGGCGGGGCCTTGGTAGGCGTGGTGCGTCTGCTTCACGATCTTGCCATCCGGCAGCTGCAGGCTGTTCCAGGAGTAGCCGGTGGTGGGGTTCGATTCGAGATGGAGGTCCACCGTCTCGCCGATGATGAGGTTGACGGTCTTGTCGTGATCGGCGGCGGTGAGCAAGGGCTGCGGCGGGCGTGGTTTCGGCGGCTCGGGGGCGGCGCAGGAGGTCAGCAGGCAGGTGGCGGCGAGGACAAGGGCAGCGGTCAGCTTCATGGCGAGAATCGTGCTTCGCCAAAGGTGGTTACCCCGCAAGGATTCGAACCTTGAACGAGAGAATCAAAATCTCCTGTGTTACCATTACACCACGGGGTAGTGGCTGAGCCGGGCGGATAGTAGTGCGATGATGCCACCGCGCAAGGAGTGAGTGCGATTTGCCACGCCGTCCGGCTCAAAAAAATATCAGCGCTGAACCTTCGCATCGCCGCCGGAGGCGAGCTTTTCCACCTCGGGCAGCGTGGCCATGCTGGTATCGCCGGGGGTCGTCATAGCAAGGGCACCATGCGCCGCACCGAGATCGACGGCTTTTTGCGCATCTTTTTCGACCAGCAGGCCGTGAATGAGGCCGGCGACGAAGCTATCGCCCGCGCCGATGCGGTCGAGGATGTCAAAGCGAGGGTAGTTCCGGCTGCGGAAGTAGTTGCCGCGATGCCAGCAGAGGGCACCCCAATCATTCACCGAGGCGGTGTGAACGCGGCGCAGCGTGGCGGCGATGGTGCTGAGGTTCGGAAACTCGGCCACGAGCTTCTCGATCTGCGGACGCAGCGCGGCATCCTCGGCGGCGAAGATGTCATCCGTGCCCGCTTTGACGGCGCCTGCGGTAGGCGGCTCGTCGCTGAGCACACCGATCATCACATCGATGAAGGGCGCGAGGCGGCGGTTGAGCGCCTGAGCGGCGGGAAAGCCGCCACGCTCCTGCCAGAGCGAGGGGCGATAGTTTAGGTCATACGAAACGGTCACTCCGTGGCGCTTCGCGGCCTCGCAGGCTTCGATGGTGACCTGCGCGGTGCTTTCACTGAGACCGGCAAAGATGCCGCCGGTGTGCAGCCAGCGGCAGCCGAGCGTGCCGAAAAGGTGATCGAAATCAAAATCGCCCGGTTTGATCTGCGAGGCGGCGCTGTGACCGCGATCGACGCTGCCTTTCGCACCGCGAACGCCGAAACCGCGCTCGGTGAAGTTGATCGGATTGCGGACGCGTTTGCCCATGCCGTCGTAAGGTACCCATTTGACCAGCGAGGCATCCACGCCGCCCTGGAGGATGAGGTCTTCGATCAGGCGGCCGATCTCGTTGTCGGCAAAGGCGGTCAGGATGCCGCTGCGCTGGCCAAAGCAACGGCGCAGGCCGCGAGCCACGTTGTATTCGCCACCGCCCTCCCAGGTGGTGAACTGGCGGGAGGTGCGCACGCGTCCCTCGCCGGGATCGAGGCGCAGGAGGACTTCACCGAGGGAGAGCAGGTCGTAGGCAGGCTGGCGGGACATGGGGCGGGAGCTATGAAGCCGGGAGCGCCCTCGTGCAAATGCCGCATCACGCCGATTGCATGCCCATGCTGCCCGCGTTTATAAAAGAACCATGAAACGTCTCGCCCTTGTCCTGCTGCTCGCCTCCTGCACCGCGCCCGTGGATTCAGAAACCAAGCCGCTCGGTGAAAACGTGCTCTCCAAAGAGCAGATCCACGCGGCGAAGCATGCCCCAGTGGACTTCATCGCCCATGTGAAGCCCGTTTTGGAGGCGAAATGCGTCATGTGCCACAACCGCCAGGCGCTGCCCGGCCACATGAGCCTTGAGAATCGCAGCGAGGCGATGCGCTCCGGTGCTCTCGGCACCTTCATCGTGCCCGGCAGCCCCGAAAACAGCCTGCTCATCTCCAACGTGCACAGCGCCCATTCCAAAATGAGCGTCATGCCCGCCGTGGGCGAACGTCTCACGGATGACGAGTATGCGATCCTGACGAAGTGGGTCAAAGAAGGCGCCCGCTGGCCTGCCGGGACCGTCGGAACGCTGAAGGTGCTCCGCTGAGATCTTCAACCTCCTCCCATGACCTTTCTCGATCCCTGCAACGACTGGGCCTTTAAGCGCATCTTTGGTTCCCGTGAGAGTGCTCCGGTGCTGATTGGCTTCCTGAATGACCTTTTGCACGGTGGAAGGCCGGTGATCGAAAAGGTCCATATCATCGACCCCTACCTGCCATCTCAGATTAAGAACCTCAAAGATTCCGCCGTCGATGTGCGGGCCACGCTCCAGGATGGCAGCGAAGTGCTCATCGAGTTGCAAATGCTGCCTGTGGCCGGGTTTTGCGAGCGGGTGTTCTACAATGGCGCGAAGTGCATCTCGTCGCAGTTGGGGCGAGGCATGAATTACACCCGCATTCGGCCCGTGACGGTCATCACGGTGGCAGATTGTGTTTTGCTGCCGGAGACGGATGCCTGGCTGAATCACTACACCATGCGGGAAAAGCGCCGGAACAGCCCATGGCCGGTCAGCGGCATCGAAATCGTCTTTATCGAGCTTCCGAAGATCAAACTGGAGGAGATGCCTGCCTCCGAGCCGCTGCATGACTGGCTTGAGTTCTTGAAAAACGCCACGCAATGGCACACCATGCCGCGTAAAGTCACCAACACCGCTGTTCGCGAGGCCCTGCGCCTCGCCCGGCAGGATAACCTCTCCACCTCCGAAGCCCACATCATGACACGTCGCCAACTTTACCGTCACGATCAGAAGAACATGATTTCGTATGCTCTCAATCAGGGCTTCGACCAAGGCCGTATGGAAGGCCGCATGGATATTGCCCGTGCCTTGCTGGCTCGCGGCATGTCGGAAGCGCAGGTTCTGGAACTCACGGGCCTGCCAAAGCTCGAACTCAGCAAGGCCGCCACGCCCAAAGCCGCCCCCCGAGTGGCCCGCAAGCGTTCCGCCAAGGCCTGATCCCAAGTTTTATCTTCTCGCACCTCCTGACTCGCCTGACCTTGATCCGCATGCCCCTCCGCTGATCGCGCCCACATGTTTTACGTCGCCGAAGATCACGAGGAGGGCAGGCCGTTTGCGATGCCGAAAAGGCCGCCGCTGGCACCGCGCATGCGCATTGCCTTCTCAGAGGATGGGAAGCTCTCGGAATCACCGCAGTTTGAGTATCGCCCGCAGCAGCAGCAGATGGCGGAGCTGGTCAGCGAGGCGCTGGATGAGAGCCATGCGCTGGTTTGCGAGGCCGCCACCGGCGTCGGCAAGTCGCTCGCCTACCTCGTGCCGGCTGTGACCTTTGCGCTGGAGCAGAAGCGGAAGGCCATCATCTGCACGCACACGATCAATCTGCAGGAGCAGCTCATCAGCAAAGACATCCCGCTGGTGCAAAAGATTGTCGGCACCTTCCACGCGGAGATTTTGAAGGGCCGAGGCAATTACCTCTGCCCCACACGACTCCAGCGGGCCATGAGCGAGAGTGGCGATCTGTTCTCCTCTTCGGAGGCTTCCGAGCTCGGCATGATCGCCGACTGGGCGGCGGAGACGGAGGATGGCACGCTGAGCGATCTCGATTTCACACCGAGCGCCCGCGTGTGGTCGCTCGTATGCAGCGAGCCGCATGCCTGCACACCGCGCCGCTGCCCGCCCGGCAGTCGCTGCTGGTATCAGGACACCCGCCGCCGCATGGAAAAGGCGGATGTGATCGTGCTGAATCACACCCTCTTCTTCACGCTGCTCGCCTCCGCCGACGAGACGACCACCGAGGACGCGAATTTCCTCTTCCCACGTGACTTCGTTATCATTGATGAAGCGCACACCATCGAAAACGTGGCCGCAAAAGCCTTCGGGCTGCACATCAGCGAGACGAACCTCAAATTCGACCTCGGCAGGCTGCACAATCCGAAATCGCGCAAAGGCTTCTTCCAGCTCGTGGGCGACAAAGATGGCATCCGTGAGGTCTTGAGCTCCATCGAGCTCGTGAACAGCTTTTTCCGCAGCGTGGAGGCCGCGTGCAAATTCAATGCCTTGGGTCGCGAATTCCGCGTGCGGGAGCCTGAGCTGGTGCAAAACACGCTGGCCCTGCCACTCGAACGCCTCGCCAAACGAGCCGACAAAGCCGGCGATGCCGCGCACAAGGAGCACACCAAACTCGAGCTGCACGACCTCGCAAAGCGCCTGCGGGCCGTCGGAGCCGGTTTGAGGATGTTTTTGGACCAGGAGCAGGAAGATCACGTCCACTGGGTGGAGCGCACGGGGCCTGAAAAGAACATCATTTCGCTGCACACCGCGCCGGTGGATGTCTCGCCGAAGCTGCGACAGATCTTTTTCGCCAGCCGCAAGGCCTGCGTCTTCACCAGCGCCACGCTCGGCATCGGTCACGACGAGGAATTGCGCTACTTCCGCAATCGCGTGGGTGCCGATGAAGCTCGCGCCGCCTGCATCGAGAGTCCTTTCGACTTCAAGCGGCAGATGACGCTCTACCTGCTGCAAAAGATGCCGCAGCCGAGTGATCCCGGCTATCTCGACCGCCTGCTGCACTGGATCTGCCACTTCCTCGATCTTAGCAAAGGCCGCGCCTTTGTGCTCTTCACCAGCTACAGCCAGATGACCGCGCTGGCGGATAAGCTGGAGGCGCACTGCGCCCGTCAAGGCTGGCGCTTGCTGGTGCAAGGTCGTGGCATGCCTCGGCATCAAATGCTCGCCGAGTTCAAGAACGACACCCACAGCGTCCTCTGCGGCACCGATAGCTTCTGGACCGGCGTGGACGTGCCCGGCGAATCACTCAGCAATGTCATCATCACGCGGCTGCCCTTTGCCGTGCCCGATCATCCGCTCACCGCCTCCCGCATCGAGCATCTGGAGGCGCAGGGCATGAATGCCTTCTCCGAATACAGCGTGCCCGAAGCCATCCTCAAACTCCGCCAAGGCATCGGCCGCCTCATCCGCAACGCGAGCGACACCGGCATCTGCGCCATCCTCGACAACCGCATTCTCACCAAGCCCTACGGCCGCGCCTTTTTGGCTTCCTTGCCAGAGTGTCCGACAGAGGTGATGAGGGACTAAAAGACAAGCCCGAACCTCCCTTTGCCATGA
>JBILVU010000135.1:0-15321 GCA_044370285.1 Prosthecobacter sp. | reverse complement strand
ATGACAACGGCACTCGATCACATTCGCCAAAAGTTGGGGCAGGAGCCCCGCCGCATCGGATTCATGGGTTTTGGATGGGGAGGGCGATTGATTCCGATTCCACCCAACCTTCGCGGACTCACCGCCGAGCAGGAGCCGATGCTCGACACGCTGCATCGGCAAAAAGACATCTGGCGTCGCGGGCGCATCGTGTGGGGTTTTGTCGTGATGGCAAACGAGGCTCTCCACCTGCCTGGCGACGATGACCTTCCCGGTGATGTGGTTTACTCGCTTTCAGCCACGGATGAGGAGGCATGGGAAAAGCTGCCGCAGATCGCGAAGACCTTGTTTGAGGCGAAACTAGCTGAAGCAGAACTTTCGAGCCTCCCCCAGGACAAGCGAGGAATGATCGAGCATCTGCGGCAGGAGACAGATCGTGCTTTTGGACTCGTCGTGCCGCCTTCGATGAGTCATGGCATGCAGTGCTATTTGTCGAGCTTTTGGGCGCATCGAGGACATCTTCCCGAAAAGGCTATCGGAGGCCGGCTGGTGCCTCTTCTCGTGCTTACGGGTAAGGTGCATGACGTGCTGATCATCCCCGCCAGCTTCTGGCCGTCTGATTTGCTCATTCCCTGGCAGCAACGCGTGAAAGAGCGGGTGGTGAGGCGAGGCTTTTCGGAGCAGCGCATCGCCCAGCAAAAGGCCTGGCAGGAAGTGATCGAGCGTGATGGCCCGCCCGCGCCCTGGCTGGAGGCCACGGCCGAGTCGATTGCTGGCGAGTGGGCGGGAGAGTTTGAAAAAGACATACCCGGCGAGCATGGAGCCTCGCTGCCCACTTTGCTGACTCGCCAGGCGTGGCAGATCGAGGCCGATGGACGCTGTAGGCTGGTTTTGCGCATGATGCCGATGAACAACGGCGAGCCCCTCGGAGAGGCTACGCCCTTTGAAGCCGAGCAGGAAGGCTGGTTCACCATCGAGGACGGAGTCTTGACCGCCCGCTGGGGTGGCGACGATGCCCGGCAGACGACGCTCATCATCGTCTCCTCGGGAGAAATGTTCGACGGAGAGCTTTTCTGGCTTCGCCGAGCTCGCCAGCCCTCCCACGAGGAACGGGCGAGTGAGGTGACAGACGGTGGCAGCACCATTTACCGGCATAAAGCCCGTGCCGCGCCCACCTTTGCCCCGCCGGACATGAGCGAGTCCAACCTCCAGGCCATTGATGACCATGTGGCCGAGCACATCGGGAAGATCGAAAACGTGTGGCATGAGATTGTTTCCGACCTCGTGCATATCGACGTACATGTCGTCCCTCCGCGTCCCGAGCGGCCCTACTACACGCTGGTGACCAGCGGCATGAGCGACCTGCCGATGAACGCGCCCGAAGGGGCGGAGGACTGGAAATTCGCCGAACTGATGCTGTGCCTGCCGCCGGACTGGCCGCTGACGGTGGAAGCCTTCAAGGAGGAGCGGAACTACTGGCCGGTGCGCTGGCTGAAGACGCTCGCCCGTTTCCCGCACGAGTATGAGACCTGGCTCTGTGTGGCGCACACCATCCCGAACGGCGACCCGCCCGAGCCGCTGGCGGACAACACCTCCTTCGCGGGCTTCATGCTCGTGCCGCCGCTCACGACGAGTGTCGAGTTTCACCATCTGCTCGTCCCGCCGCTCAGGACCATCCATTTTCACGCGCTCCTGCCTCTCACCGCCGCCGAGCTGGCCTTCAAGCTGAAGCACGGCGCGGATGCCCTCATGGAGCGCCTCGAAAAAGCCAAGGTCACCGAGCTGCTGGACATCCGCCGCAAGAGCGTGGTGTAGCCACGCCTTGCTTCATGAATGCTGATGTCGTTTTGAGCGGACGGTGCAGGGGATGCTACTTCTCATCCAGTGCCCGGCGGATGCGGTATTTGATGGCGAGCTGGTGGGCGGGGGTGTTGGCGAAGGGGAGGGCTTTGATGCTCTCGATTTGAAGGAGGGCGCTGCTTTGGGTGGCGTGGGAAAAGCTGCCGCTGTGGGCGAGGCTGAGCAGGCGGGTGAGGTAATCGAGCTGGAGGTTCTGCCGCATGGTGCTGACGGGCTTGGCGGGATCATCGCCGGTGCAGATGGCGGTGGTGAGGGCCGTGAGGACTTCATCGACGCTGACTTCGTTGCCATAGAGCGAGCTGTCCTGGAGTCGCTGAAGGGTGGCGGGATGAAGGATGTGGGCGAGGAGGGAGGTCTGGAGGCGGAAGGCGATGTCGTGGAGCTTCGGGTCTTCGCTTTCATCGCCATGGTCAAAGCCTCGGCGCTGCTGCTGAAGGTGGGCATAGAGCTCGGGTGGAGCGGAGAGGGCATCGGGGGCGAAGGCATGCTTCGCGAGGGCGGCGAGGGCACGGCGTTGTTTCTCGGCCTCGACGGGTTTGAAGGGAGCGACGCCCTGCGCTTGGCCTTGCACCGCTCGTTCGACATACACGCCGCCGATGTAGCGTGAGATGGCGGTGAGGGCATTGCCGACTTCTTTGGTGAGCGACATGTAGGCCTGTGAGACTTCCTGCCAGCTCTTGCCGGGTTCGGCGAGGTCTTTGAGGACGTTTTTGAGTTCGCCCTTGGCCATGCCGCAACGCTGCTCGCCGTAGGCGATGGGATCGCTGCTCATATCGAAGAGCATCGCACGAGGGTCGATGGCTTTGCCGATGCCGCGCATGTCGTCGGCGTCGTTGGCAAAGGCCAACTCGGGCTTGTGAGACTGGCTGGCGATGGCTTCGAGGCGCTTGGCTTCCTCGACGGGATCTTCCAAGGATTCGCTGTAGCCGTAATTAATGGCCCAGTGGTCATACGGACCGGGTTTGGTGGTGAAGTACTGGCCTTGCTTGATGCCTTTCGGCGCGAGATTCACTGGCGGGTAATCCATCACGGAGCCGGTGAGTCCGGTCTTTTCGGTGATCTCGGCATTGTGGATGTTTTCGGGGCTGTGGAGATGGCTGGAGCGGAAGTTGTGGTTCAAGCCGAGCGTGTGGCCCACCTCGTGCAGGGCGAGGTAATAGAGTGATTCTTTGACGAGGCGGTCCACCTCGACGCGGTCGCTCTTTTGCATGCGGAGCATGGTCTGGCCAAACTGGATGCCCTGGCGGGCGCAGTTGCAGGCGAGGCAGGCGTGTGGGTTGGCCTTGCTGGCGCCTTCGGCGGGCTGCTCGGTGGCGAGGCCGAGATCGTCGAAGAGCTTCTTCGTGAGCAGTCGCTTCGTGATGTAGCTGTATTCGAGCATGATGTCGGCCCCGAGGATCTGGCCGGTGCGGGGATTGGCAAAGCTGGGGCCGTAACCGCCGAAGGGCGGGTTCACGCTGCTGGTCCAGCGGAGCACGTTGTGATCGATGTCGCCCGCGTCCCATTTGGCGTCATCAGGTTGTTGTTTGACAACGACGGCGTCTTTGAAGCCGGCGGTTTCGAAAGCCTCATTCCACTTCAGCACGGCGGCGCGGATGGTATCGCGGAATTCGACGGGCGTGGTGTTTTCGATCCAGAAGACGATGGGCTCCACCGGCTCGCTGAGGGCGGTGCCGGGCTTTTGCTTCACGAGGCTCCAGCGGTGGATGGCATCGCGGTAGGGCGCGGCATCGAGGCTGGTCATGTCCGTGATCTGATGGGTGAAATAGCCGATGCGGGGATCGTCGAGGCGAGGTTTGAAATCGGTCTCCGGCATGGCGATGAGGGTGTGCTGGACCTGCACGCTGATGTAGCGGCCATCGGTGATGTCCTCATCGTGCTCGTGAGGCGGGTTTTGATTCTCAAACACATACTCGGCGATGACGGCGGTGTTTCGCGGATAGCCGTTGATGCGCAGGACTTTGGTCTTCGGTTCGGAGAGGCGGCCGAGGACAGACTTCTCGCCAAATTTCACCATCGTGAGTGCCTCACGCAGGAAGAGATTCGTGGCGGAGATGAGCACGCCATCGGCATCCTCAGCGGCGATGCTTTCGCTGGCGAGCACGGCGGGGCTGATGTTCGCAGTGCGGGCGCGGGCGAGGGGGCTCTGCGGGTCAAAGTAGATGGAGGTGTTACTTTCGACGAACTCGATGCGGTCGAAGATCTTCCTCAGCACGACAATGGTCTCATCGCCATAGCGGCCGCGGTTATGACCGGCATCGACGGGGCCATCGACGCTGTGGTTGAAGTAAATGAACTCGGGGCCGAGCTGCGATTTGGCGATGTAGAGCCACGGCGCACCCTTTTCCATGTCCAGATACATGCGGAAGAGGCCGTCGATGCGCTTGAAGTCCTTCGTGAAGTCCACCACGGACTTTTTCTTCGGCTTGATGTCCTCGGCGGGCTTGGAAGTCGAAGCCTGTGCCGGAGTGGAGGCGGCGGCCGGCTTGGGAAGCTCGTCTTTGGTCGGTGTTGGAGCTGGCTGAGGTTTGGGCTCAGGCTGCGGAGGCTGTGGCTTCGGCTCGGGTTTGGGTTCCGGTTTGGCAGGATCGGGTTTGGGCTCTGGTTTGGAGGGCGCGGGCTTCGGCTGCGGTTTGGGTTCAGGCTTCGGATCAGCCGCATGACTGCCCAAGGCAAGAAAGAGGAGGGTGAGGGAGGTCAGAGTGCGGCGAAGCATGGTGGCGGGGTGGTTGAAGTCTGAAAATCTATGGGACAACGCCGTGAGATGCACGGCTTTGTGCGAAAATTATTTGGGAGGGCGTTTGCTGTCGATGGTGCTCTGAGCTTGGTCACGCTCGATGCAGGGGCCGCACAGCGAGAGTAAATCCTGTGCTTCGGTGATCGAGCGATCGGTGTAGGCCCATTGACTCGCTGCGCGGGCCGCGAAGGCATCTCGCAGCGGCCCGGCGGGGAGTTGCTGAGCCATCGCACGCAGTTCGGCGAAGTTTTTCATCGTCGCTCCGAGATACTCACCGATCTTATTGGCTGACTTTTGCAGATCGGGACGGTCGGAGTGACCGAGGAGCCATTGAAAGGCATCCTGCGGATGATCATTCACATAGGCGCTAAGCCATTCCTCGCTCAAACGGCTGCGCTCGGCCTGCGAGGGCAGTTGGGAGACGATTTCCAGTCCGGCAGCGTGATCCACGCCGTCGCGGTGGCAAATCCGAGACAGCAGGTAGTCTCGCAGCCGCTTTGGCTCGACGCTCGTGAGGGCGGCGAGAGCACCTTTGGCATCGTTGCTCATCCAACTGTGAGCGATCTGGGTGAGAGCCTTCTCTCGCAGAAAGACATCCTCGATTTGATCCGCCCAAGCGGCGCTAGCGAGCGGGTCTTTGTCTGCGTTGAGGGACAGCAAGTGCTCGATGCCAGTTTCTTGAAGCACGCTGTCGTCTTCGAGGGCATTGACCCACTTCCAAGCGGCCTCCGTGTCTGATTTTGTCCAGAGATCGAGAACTGCCCACAGAGCACGCTCCTTGAGCTGCGGTGAAGAAAGGCCACGCAGGGCGATGAGTGCGCCGTTGAGGTCCAACGCGGCCCATCGCTCGAAAAGGCAGCACAGCAAGCGCCGCCGCACTTCGGGGAAAGGATTGCGCAAAACGCCGCGCAGCCTCGCGGGCAGTTCCTCCAGGCTCATCTGCGAGATGGGATGAATCGCTTCCGCCCAGTTCTCGTAGGTCAGCAGGGCGAGTCCCTCCTCCGAAGCGGCTTGGGGCGGCGGCTGGTATGCCCGCACCTCGATGGAGCTTTTCGATTTCGGCTGCTGGGTGGCTGCGATGGGCTTTTCAGAGGGTTCGAACGTGTTTTCGCTCGCGAGCCAGAAGCCCGCGAAGGCGCAGAGCGCATGCAACAGCACCTGGAGGATGAGTTTCATCGTGCTGCCTCCAACCCATAGCTTTTCAGAAGCTTGGCACGCACTGCGGCGGTCATGAGCGTCTCTGGCACATCGCCTTGCAGCCAAGTGAGAGCAGCGGCGCGATCACTGGTGAGCCACCGCGTCACCAGATGCTCGATTTGTGACTGGCGGTCTTTCTGATCGACGATTTGGCCATTCAGCTCGATCCCGCGAACCGGGTCATTCAGTCCGATCCTCCAAGCTTAGCCTTCGAGCATCTCATCCCGCTTGGTGACATCAGTTTCCGCTGCGATCAGGCTCTCCATGGCCGGTGGGTCGATCTCGGCGAGATGCTGCCCCATCTGTCTTTCGGCTGACATAACATCCTCATGTGGCTTCGCGTTCAGCTTGGCCAGAATGGCTGATGAATTCCGCCATGAGCCTGCCTGATTGGCGAAAGCGGTGAGGCCTTCCGCTAGGCATGAGCGGCCATTGTCGGTCAATTGGGCCGCGAAAGCGAGCACACGCTCCGCCGGCAGCCGGCACAGCCCCCAGGCGGTATTTTGCAGCACGCCGACGGTATTCAGCCGGTCCGCAGGTAGCGCTTCGATGAATCGTAGCGCACCCTCCGCATCCTCGCCGCTCCAAGTGGCGACGAGACTCCATAGCAAGTGGTCCGCCTCCTGGCTGCGCGGCAATCCGAGCACGATGCGTGCAAGCGTGCGTGGATCGTGTCGGCGAAAATCGCGCACCAGCTCCTTCGCCAGCGCGAAGCGCTGCTCCGGCGTGAGTCCGGCGTCGTGGCGAAAGAGCAGCTCCGCCGCAGTGAGATTGCCTCGGCGCATTTCTTGCCTCACCCAATCCATCGAGGCCGTGACGCTGGTGAAGGGCGGCGGTTGGGCGAGCAACTGGGCGGCATGAGTCGCTGCTGGAGCTTTTTTCACCGATTCAGGCTGAGATGAGGGAAGAGGATCATCTCTTTTCATCGACGCACCCACACCTGCGCCGAGCGCCATGCATAGCGCGGAGGTGAGAAGAGGGCGGTGGAACGGCATTGGGCTTTTGAAACGTCCCAGCGGTCGAAACCTTGGACAAAGCCAAGGAGCGGGACTTGCCAAGTCCCGCGAATGCCCCGGCACTTGGCAAGTGCCTCTCCTTGTTACTTGCCGAGCTTTGCGTCCAGCTCTTCCAGCTTGAAACGCACACTGACGACATAAGCCTCCTCGCCTTCGGTCCAGTGGCCGTAGGTGGTGGTGACGAAGGTGCCATCGGGCAGCAGCTCGACGCCGGGATAGGTGGTGTCCTGGCCTTTTTTATTGTCCATGATGCGGATGCGATACTGGCCTTCGGTGCCGTTCACGATGTCGTCGTATTTGCCCACCCAGCCCACCCAGTCGCCTTTGGTCACGCTGACGTGCGTGGTATCACGGAAGCTGATGAAGAGGCGACCATCGGGTGCATACTTCGCGACGTGGCGGTCCCCGGTGAGTGCGGCGGGGAGTTCTTTCGGCTCGCTCCAGCTCAGACCTTCGTCGTTGGAGAAGATGACGAAGGAATTGTACTTCCGGCTGTTTTCACGCAGCAGCACGGCGATCTGTTTGCCATCGGGCGAGCGGAGTGCGCCGGGTTCGCAGAGATTGGCATCGGGAAGCATCGCGATGGGAGCGGGCATGCTCCAAGTGAGGCCACCGTCTTTGGAAAGCGTGGTGTACACCCAGAAGCGCCACGGTTTGGCCGTCGAGGAGCTGTAGTCGGGCGCATGCGGGCTTTTGATGCGGTATTTTTCCACCTCGCCGCCACGGATGAAGCGCCCGTCATCATGGAAGAAGGCGAGATAGTGCCCCGGTGTCTGCAAACCGATCACCGTGCTCATCGTGACCACACCGCCGAAGTCGCCGATGGCTTTCAGCTCGCTCCAGTTCGCGCCATCGTCCTCGCTGACGGCCATGCGGATGGGATACAGGCCACTGAACATGATGAGGCGCTTTTTGCCGCTCGCATCGACGACGCGATGCAGCGTGGGCACCTCCAGCGAGGTCTCCCAGTTCTTCGGTGTGGGCAGGCGGTCACTCCAGGTGAGGCCGGTGTCGTTGCTACGCTTATAAACGATGGCACCGCGTCCGTGGCCCTTCGGATAGACGGTGAGCATAGTCTTGTTGTCTTCGAGCAGCACCGTCGTCGGATGGCCGAGATACTGGCCTTTCTCGCGATCCACGATGATCTGACGCTTCGTTTCGCCGCTGATGTCCACGATGGGAATGGTGTAGCCGGGAGCGAGCTTCGTTTTGAGGTTCTTCGGCGGTGCGTGCGTGACGTCGGCCTTTTGGAGCTTCGTTTGGGCGAAAGCGGAGGTGACGAGGAGGATGGGGATAAGGAAGCGGAGCATCATGGTGAGGCTCCAAACGACCTGCGCAGCCTCTGACTAACGTGGTTTCACTCCGTAACCACCGTTCTTCTCCTCCACCGGCAGCTTCGGTCTCGACTGATCTGGGCGGTCCTCGGCAAGCCAGGTGTTGTTTTCAAAGCGGAAGGTTTCGGGAGAGGTGCCATCGCCGATGTTGAGGTCGGTTTGCACTTCAGAACGGCGGAAGGTGATCTGGTTGTCTTTGATGAGGACATGGCGACAGGTCACGAAACCAGGTTCACGGGTTTCCTGGAGGATGCGGAAGATCCATTTGGTGGGGAAGCGGATCGAGTTGCCGCTGAACTCCGCGCCATCGACACCGACAAAGGCGGCGGCACATGGGCTACCTTCGATGACATTATCCCGCACGATGAGGCGGGCGGCCTCGAACTTGGCACCTTGCGGGCGAAAGTAGGGCAGGCCGGTGGAGCCGCCGAGGTTGATGGGGCGTTCACCCGCATTCGTGAACTGGGATTTTTCGACGATGACATCGCTCGTGCCGCCTTTGAGCTGGATGGCGGCACTGGCGGTGAAGCCTTCCTTGCCGATGAGCTTGCATCCGGTGATCAGCGAGTGATGACAGCCGACAAAGTCGATGCCCTGGCCGCCCCAGCCGGTGATCGTGCAATCGCGGATCGTGAGTTTGTCGAGGCCCGAGCACTTGATGCCGTCGTGATTGCCCTTGGGGCCGATGTCGCTGATCTCGACGTGCTCGATGGTGATGCCGGTGGTGGGATTCGCCAGATCACCGCCGTCATCGAGATTGAGGCCGTTGCCGGTCTGGCCGCTGAGGCGCAGATTTCGCAGCGTCAGATCTTTGCAGCGGGAGAAATGCCACGCGTTGGCTCCGCCTTTGAAATGCGGCGGATTTTTTGCGTTGAGGGCTTCGATGGTGAGCTTTTCGATGCCGCTGACCGAGTGGCCGCCAGGATAGTCACCGGGTGCGATTTTGAGCGTGATCCCGGGTTTGAGAGTGCGCAAAGCGGCCGCGAGTTCGTCCGGTGAATGGATGAGGACTTCTCCGGCAAGGACGGAAGGGACGAAAAGGACCGAAGCGATGAGCGGGCGAAGCGTCATGGCTTGGCGAGGCCTTCGGGGAGCTGGGCGAGGCGTTCGAGTTCGGTGACCTCGTGGAAGAACCACGGTTTGGAGTCCTTGAGTTTGAAGATGACTGTCTTGCTGGCGAATTTGAGACCGTCGTGCTCTTTCCAGTCGCTGAAGCGGTAGAAATCGCCACGCCAGTCGAGGCGATGGAGGAGGCTGGTTTCCTTGTCGAAGTAGAATTTCATCGCCGGATCGACGCTGCCGCTGATTTGCAGGCCGAAGCAGGTTTTGCCCTCTTCGGTGAGATCGGGGATGACTACGATCTTGGATTTCGGATCGACCAAAAGATCGAGCGACCAGGCGCGGACGTCGTCCTTGGCAGGTTCGGCGCCGCGTTCCTTCTTGTTTATCCACCATTTGTCCGGCTGGGAGAGGATGGACTCGCGTGTGGAGCGTTTTTTGCCCTCGGCAGGCTCCGGGGTGCTGCCGAAGTGGAAGATCTCTTTGATGCGGAAGGTATGGAGCAGCTTGTCTTTGCCGCCGACGGCGGTGAGGGCCTTTTCGACGAGCGGTGCCGGTTCGGCGGTCTGCGCGATGAGGGCAGCGGTGGTGAGAAGAAGGGAAAAAAGGAGTCGGAGCATGACGGTCATTAAACGGGCCTGCCATGCCGCTCATTGCGCCACAAACTCACAAGCCTTCCGGGTGACGGATGGTGTAGCCATTGATGGGCCGCTTGCGATCAGTCCAGCGGGGGCCGCGGCTGTCGTCATCGTTGTAACCGGTGTCGAGGCGGAGGCCGGCGATCTCGCAGAAGACGTGACCATTACGGGCATAGACGGTGATCCATTTACCATGACCGCGGTCGCCGAATTTGCGAAAGGCTCCTGAGATGGAGGGCTCGTCGAGCTTTCCGGCAGCATGGAGGATATATGAGACCGTGCCGGAGCAATCATAGGCGCTGTCTTCAAAGTGACCGTGACCACCTCCACGGCGGTAGGGCTTGGTGCAGATGCGGTTCCCGGCGGAAATGGCCCGCAGGACAGGTGCCGGGGCATCGGCGGGCGGCACGGCCTTGTCATTGATGATGATGGCCGTCTTGCCTGGGACGAAATCATATTCCCAGTTACTGGGGCCGGAGGAGCACTGGCAGAGCAGCAGGCTGGCGAGGCAGAGGAATAGCAGGGCGGAAAAGCGGGAGGGCATCCGGTGATCTTATGACGGTAATATTCCGGCAATCAAGAAGCGCGAGGGGCTAGGCGCAGCTTCACCCCAAAAGGCTTTTCACGAAGGGAAGGGGAGTTTCGTGCGGCATCCGAGCTACTGTCATAAATGGAAACCACCAGACGGTATGGCTGGCTTTGCGTCTTGATCTTATATTAAATTTGTTAGCTAGAATCTAACTTTTGGATCTGTGGACTGGCTCTATTGATTTGCTTCGTTCTGAGCGGAGTCGTTTTGTATGAAAGTCTTCACGAATTCCGAAGATTTGCTGCAAGTGATAGTTTGCTGTTGCACTTTTGACAATAATTCGCAAATCTACCAATTATTCCCGATAACGATGTCGTCACTTCCTTCCAGAAATCATTTGAGTCTATAATTATCATATCGTAGCTTCAATTATCCTCAGATACGATTCTCTGTCCATTTTCCAATAACCCCAGCCAAGACTCACAACCACACCCCTTATGGCCGATACAGCACCGCCCGAACTTATGACGGTTAAAGAGACTGCGGAATACCTCCGCATTCCACTTCCGACCGTCTATTACCTCGTCCAGCGCGGACAGCTCCCCGCCGTGCAAATCGGTGGTCGCTGGCGCATCAAGCGCAGCTTGCTGGATCGTGACGTGCTTCGCAAAGAAGAGGAAGGTGGCCAGCCTACCGTGCTCGTAGTGGACGATGACCCAGCCCTCCAGGCGCTATTCAAGCAGTTCCTCAAAAAGGCCGGCTTTGGCCGCCTTGTGGTAGGAACCGGCTCAGAAGCTATCGCGATGGCCAAGAAGCAGAAATTCGACTTCGTTTTCCTCGACCTCAAACTGCCGGACGTGCCAGGGGATGAGGTGTATTCCCAGTTGAAGGCACTCTACCCTGATCTGCCCATCGTGGTCATCACAGGTTACCCGGATAGCGAAATCTTGAGTCGCATTCTTTCCCATGGCCCGGTCACAGTGATCAAGAAGCCCATCGAATACGATCAGCTCAATCTTGCCGTCAAACAACTTGGCCACAAAGGCGCGGAAACGGCCGAAGCCTGATCCCTTCCGAAGCTCACTCCCGATTAGCCCCAAGTTTCCTCGATGGAGACTTGGGGTTTCTTTTTTTGGGCGAGATACGTGTGAAGGTTTGAGGTGAACCAAATCACAAACTGAGCAACTTCCGATACATATAGCGGCCAAGTATCCATTAAACACCAACGCATCACCTAGCTGCGTGTCGCATGCTCGGTCCATCCAGCTAGACTTAATGGAATAACCATTCGTAAAGCCTTGGTGATACGGATCGATATCCACCATGCATCTTCTCGCGACATCTCTGTCCAACGCTCAAAACGTGCTCAATGAAGGCATATAGAGTCGATCTTTTCACGAATCCATTGCTCTCTAGCACTGAACGCATGTGGCATTAGATCCTCCGGACAACACACACTTGCACGCAGACTTTCGTCTGCCAATTCCAACTCAGTTTGAATGCCCTGCCAGAAGTGATTCATTGAGGTTAATGGGCATTGCCGTTGAAAAACAGGAAAGCAACTCGCATCAAAAGGCACCAATGCACCTCAATGATTAAACAAAAACTCCTTCGTATTTAGCAGCGCCCAGAGGAGGTCTTCGTAGCCGTTACGTTTGGCGCGTTGGGAGTCGAGGGGCTTGCCGGTGGCGTCGATGCGGGGTTTGGCGAGATGGGTTTCGGCGATTTGGACTTCGTCGGCGGTGGGTTCGCGGGAGAAGGCGGCGAGGTAGAGTTCGCGGATGCGTTTGGGCTCGGGCATCTCGGCTTTGGTGAGTTGCTCGGCGCGTCCGCCGGCAGCAGTGAGCTTGGCTTTGACGTCGGGAGCGTTCATGAGATGAAGGCTCTGCGCGAGGCTGGCGGAGGAGACGCGTTCGCATTCGCAGACGCTGGTGTTGTCGGGGCGGCCGAAGACTTTGAGGAAAGGCGAGGCGCGGGTGTAGCTGTTGTCGGGCAGCGAGATGGCGCGGGTGCCAGCGGGGAGATCAGCGAAGTCGGTTTTTGACGCGGTGACCATGTCGATGCTGTCGAGCAGGACCTCGGCGGTCATGCGCTTCGGGTAAAAGTGGGAGAAGGCCTGGCGGTCGATGGCGTTGTGCTCGTTCGGCATGGCGCTGAGCTGGTAGGTGTGGCTCTGCGCGATGACGCGGACGAGCGATTTGAGGTCGAAGTTGCTGTCGGTGAAGTGTTTCGCCAAAGCTTCGATGAGCTCGGGGTTCGTGGGCGGATTGGTATCGCGGAGATCGTCTTCGGGTTCGATGAGGCCGCGTTTGAAAAAGTGCTTCCAGTAGCGGTTCACGAGCGCTTTGGCGAAGAAGGGGTTTTTCTTCTGCGCCATCCAATCGGCCAGCGCGAGGCGCGGATCGTCGTCGGGCGCGATGTCGAGCGGTGGCTCGCCGAGGCCAGCGGGCTTCAGCATGACACGGGTTTTGCGATGC
This sequence comes from Prosthecobacter sp., assembly GCA_044370285.1. Classification (GTDB taxonomy): domain Bacteria; phylum Verrucomicrobiota; class Verrucomicrobiia; order Verrucomicrobiales; family Verrucomicrobiaceae; genus Prosthecobacter. Next base: position 2,495 of record JBILVU010000135.1, on the reverse strand, counting down.
TCGGTCTGCGCGGTGCCGCGTTTGTGGAAGATGAGGTCCTCACCGGCGATGGCGGTGGGTTTGCGGCCGATCTGGCTGAAAAAGGCGGCCATGTGATAGTACTCGGCCTGCGTCCAGCGCTCGAAGGGATGATGATGGCACTGCGCACACTGCATGCGCACGCCGAGGAAGAGCTGCGCCACGTCCTCGACCTGCGTGGTGGGTTCTTTGACGCGTTTATACCAGGCCACGGGCGGATTGGAAACGATGGTGCCGGTGCTGGCGAGGATCTGACGCACGAGTTGATCGTAAGGCGTGTTCGCGAGCAGGTTGTCACGCATCCAGGCGTGGAAGGCGAAGTTCGCGGTGATGTCGGCGGCCTCGGTGCGCTGGTTTTTGAGCAGCGCGGTCCATTTGTTCGCGAAGTAGTCGGCGTAGTCGGGTGAGTTCAGCAGCGCCTCGATGGCGCGGTCGCGTTTGTCGGGCGCTTTGTCGGCGATGAAGGCCTTCGTTTCCTCCATGGAGGGAAGTCGGCCGCCGATGTCGAGCGAGACGCGGCGGAGGAAGGTACTGTCGTCGCAGATGGGCGAGGGCGGGATGCCGATCTGCTTCAAGTTCGCGAAGATGTGCTGATCGATAAAATTCTTCACCGGCGGCACTGATTCGACCGGTGCGCCGAGCGGGATGAGCACGCTGCACACGCTGACCTTGCCGCCGAAGCGCACCATAACGGCCACATTGCCCGGCAGATCGAGCGTGTTGACGAGGCCGCTATCGGTCGCGGTGGCCATGGCGGTGTCGTTGGCTTCAAAGAGCGCGAGCTTTGTCACATCGCGGCTGCTGCCGTCGGAGTAGCGGGCGGTGACTTTGAGCTGCTGCGCCGTTTTTGGCTTCAAAGAGATTCGTGATGGCTCCACGGCGATCGTGTTGAGCACGGGCTCATTCGGCTGTGTGTAAGGCATGCCCTCGGCGATCCAGCGCACGAGCGTCTGATACATCTCCGAGCCGGGTTCCAGGTGCTTGCCACCCGTGTGCGGCACGATGGCGGCGCCTTTGGTGATGAGCAGGCTTTCCTCCGGCGCCGGCGGGAAGACGCGGCGGCCCTTGCCCTGCTTCACGATGGCCTCGTAGTCCTCCTCCGGCTCGAAACCGAGCACGCTGAGGCGAAAGCCGCGCTGACCCGTGACCGCCTTCGCATGGCAAGCGCCCGCATTGCAGCCGGCCTTCGTCAAAATGGGCTGGATGTCCCGCACGAAGCTCAAAGGCTCCGCGGCGAGGCTGGCCGTGGCGATGCAGATAAAGAGAAGGGCTTTCCGAAGCATGATGCAAACCTACGCGGCGAGAGCGTGGTTTTTGGCAGGGGAATGCGGGAATAGGAATGGCCGCGACAGTCTTGGAACCGCTGACAGGACGCTAATTTGACGCTGATGCCTGTTTCTGATCATTAGCGTCTAATCAGCGTCACATAAGCGGTTAGATGCTTTCAGATCAGCGAGCATTTGCCAGATCCTGACATCCTTTTGCCCTCTGTGCCGTTTTAAGAGGCCATTCTTCGCATGAAACACTCGCTCGTAACCCTTCTCTTCACGGTCTGCTTCCCGACTCTTCTTTTCGGCTGGGGGCAGCCGCATCATGCGATCACGAGGGCGGCGTTGGAGACGTTGCCGGGGTGGCAGAAGGAGCTTCTGGGGGTGGAGCTGAAGGCGCTGGGGGATGCGCATTGCATGATCCCGGACAACGTTTACTCGGACAAGGCGAACGCGAAGTATGCGGCGATGGAGTCGCGGCCGGGGGAGGTGTATTTGCAGGTGCTGCATCTGCCGACGGTGCAGACGGAATACCTCGAAGTGATGACCTATTTCATGGAGCGGGCGGTGACAGCGCTGCGCGAGGGACGCACGGGCGATGCGGCGCGGTTCATGGGGACGATGTGCCACCAGATCGAGGACTACGGCAGCCCGTCCCATACGATGCCGGGGGACAATCAATTCACGCTGCTCCAGCAATTCCTGCCGCCGAGCGATGCGATGAAGGACAAGCTCATGCATGGCCCCATCGAGAATGGCGACTTCACGGTGAGCCTCGCGGGCTATCAGCCGCGCTTGCTGGGCACGAGCGTCAATGAGGCGGCATGGCGGCTGATGCATCGCGTGCATGAAGGCATCCTCAATGCCCGCTCGACGACGATCCCGATCATGCAGGCGCTTTATGCGGACGATGCGGAGGCCGTGACGAAGCACCAGATGCGTGCGGCGGTGGTCGATGCGCAAATCGTGGCGGATGCGATGCACACGATCCTGTGCCTCGGCGCTCAAAAAGTGCCAGAAATGCCCGCCGCCGTGTCCATCGACACGTTTTGGCCACTGGAGGCGGAGAAGCTGCACTACCCGCAGACGCAATTTTTCAGCTCGCCGTATTGGGGGCATCCGCGAGTCGGTTCGATCCTGGCCGGAGGCACGAAAGCGGTGCCGCTGAAGCTCAAGCTGGATTCGGGCGAGAAGGAATTCATCCACGGC
>JBILVU010000158.1:0-11745 GCA_044370285.1 Prosthecobacter sp. | reverse complement strand
GCATCAGCGCGGGCATGGGCAAGTCGTTGACCTTTGTGCTGCCGAAGGGCGTGTTTCGTCGCTTCACGGTGCTCGCGGGTTTGCACCCGGAGCTGGGAGCGAAAGGTCGCGTCGAATTCACGATCCACGGCGATGGCAAACCACTCACCAGCATCACTTTGAATGGAACCGATGCCGCCCAGAAGCTGGAGTGCGAGTTGAGCGGTGTTTCGCAGCTCCAACTCATGCTTACCGGCCGCGGACTCGACTCGAAGAGCAACTACGCGATCTGGGCGGAGCCGAGTTTGATGCGATGAAAAGTCAGCGGATCTGCTTCAGTAGTTTCTCGACCAAGGTGGTGATCCGCTCCTCGACGCTTTCGGTGTAGGGGGCGCGGTGGCCGTATTCATACATGCCGCTGGTGCCTTCGTAGCCGCCTTCTTTGAGCACCCGGAGGCTGGGGATGTAGCTGAGGAGGTCGTTGTTGTAACCAGAGACCCAGGTGCTGTTCCAACCGTGGGCGGCTTTGAAGTGGAGCGAGTAATCCACCACCGTCTCGCCAGTGAGGGCGATGTAGGTGAGCTCAGGGCCGAAGCTCCACACTTGAATGGGATAACGCACACGGTCCGGCGGCGAGCCGAGGGTTTCGTATTGGCGGATGAAGTGCTCGAACTCGCGACGAGGCATGCCGGTGAGGGCCGGGAGGCGCTGTTGGAGTTCCTCCAAAGGCAGGCCGGGTTGGAGAGACAGATCGGTGCTGCCCATGGCGACTCGCAACGGGCCGCTGAGAGGCGTCATCGGTGCGGCGAGCACCTGCTGGACGCTTTCGGCGAGGATGTGGCCATACATGGAGGCGAGCGTGGTGGCCTCGGCATCGCGTCCACGGATGCGGGGCAGGGGATTGGCATCGCCGCCGCAGTTCTGCACAAACAGGGCGATGCAGCCGGGATGGGCCTTTTCGAGTTCGAGCTGCGCAAAGCCCGCGTAGTCGCCATTGATGCTGAGGCCGCCGAGGGCGGTGGTGTGGCAGGAGTAGCCAAAGAGGATGGCGCGGAGGTTTGAGCCGCTTTTGACGGCGATGACGGGCACGTCCTGATCGACCTGACCGCCGAGCGAACGGCTTTCCGCACCTCGCGAGCGCCTGCGGTTCACGGCGACTCCAGCGAGGCCTTGCTCAAAAGAAAGCTCCGCAGGCTGAAGCGCGGCGATGGCGGCTCCGATGACCTCGTCATACTTCGCGTAAACGAAAGCGGTGTAGCGATCCCGCGCGGCGGCCTCTTCAGGCGTGAATTCATAATAAAGCCAGAGCACGTCCTCGGTGACGGGGCAGGAGTGGTTGTGCGAGGTGTTGAGGATAAGTCGCTCGCGGGGAATGTGATGCCTCTTCTCCGCGTTACCCGCGATGATGGCGATCATCTTGTCACTCAGGCCGACGAGATCGGCACTGACGAGCACCGAGGTGCTGCCGCTGTCATCGCGAAGGGCGAGAGCCTTGAGCCAGATGGGATGCTCGATGCGCTGGGACATCCGCGTCTTGCCGCCGTAGCCTGCGAGCGGCACTGGCTCGGTGGGTGTGATGTCCGCCTTCGCGACACCGGCTTGCCAGGCGGCGAAAAGACTGCCGCCGAGGCAAAGCCAGGTGGCGAAAAGAAGTTGGATACGAGTGTTTGGCATCAGCGAGGATGCTGACTTGGCTCCCCAGTGTCAAGATTGCAACCGCCTCATCTCACGGCTCCACTTGCTTGGCGGCTTGCAGGGATGGTCTGCCGGACTACTCTCACGACATGCATTCTGACTCTTCATCCCGGCCCCTGCTGGCCGACCGGCTGCTAACGGTGGCCGCCTGCGGCAGGGCGGATGCGTATTACCGGCTCGCACGGATGGTCGCACGCGTGCTGGTGAGTGTGAGGCTTCGCCAGCATGAGAAATGGCGCACGCTGGCCCGCCAGCTCGCCGAATCACCCGGCGTGGAGGACCGGCTCGTCGTGCAGGCCATCGGCTGGCTTCGCCGCGGGCAGCCCACACCCGCCGCGTCATGAACACACTCTCGCCTTCACCCCGCTGGGACACGCTCGCCGGTCGTGTGCTGGATGCATTCTTTACGGCCGTGCATGAGCAGATGCCGGAGTATGACCTGCCGCTCACGATTTTTGGCTCCGCGCCGATACAGCTCTGCCTAGATGCCTCCTTTACCAGTGCGGATGTGGACATCATGGTGCTCGGTGGGGATGCGAGGCTGCGTGAAATCGCTGCCCAGGCTGGCGTGGGACGTTCAGGTAGCCTGCGCCCTGCTTTTGGCGTGCAGATCTGCCCGGCGCCGCTTTTCAAACCTACGCCACATTACCTTCAACGCGCCCATGTGGAGACACGGCACGGCCTGAAAATTGTCGTGCCGCATCTGCGGGACATTTTGATCGGCAAAATGCATCGTTCGCGTTTTGAGGGCCAGACGGGCCTTGTCTCCAAAGACCTCCGCGCTTTTCAGCGGGTGCGTGAGCTGTGCGGCGGGCATCCCACGCTCGATGAATTTCTCGAAGACCTCGCCGCCATGGAGCCGAGCTTTCGCCCGCCGCTGGATGGCAGCCTGAACTCATTCCGCTTCAATGTCGAAGACGCGCTCACAAGTGTCTATCAGCACGCTTTGGATATCCAGCGTGACGTCCTCATCCCGGCGGCCCGGGTTCAGCCGCCAGTGTCTCCTGCCGCAGGCACGGTCGCTCAGATGCTGAGCCTGCTTTGAAGGCAGGCTTTTGTGAACGGAGCGCGGACGCCCCAGTCCGTCATGGTTTCAACGAGAGTGAATGCGGACGAGGGCGTCCGCGCTCCGTTTACGCCAGCACCTCCCTCACCACATGGCCGTGGACATCGGTGAGGCGGAAATCACGGCCTGCATGGCGGAAGGTGAGCTTTTCATGATCGAGGCCGAGCTGATGCAGGATGGTGGCATGCAGATCGTGCATGTGGACTTTGCCATCGACGGCGAAGTGGCCGAGGTCGTCGGTCTCGCCGAAGCTGAAGCCGGGTTTGAACCCGCCGCCAGCCATCCAGACGGTGAAGCCGTTCGGATTGTGATCGCGGCCGGTGCCGTTTTTCTCGGCGTAAGGCGTGCGTCCAAACTCGCCGCCCCACCAGACGATGGTGTCTTCGAGGAGGCCGCGTTGTTTGAGATCATCGAGCAGGCCGGCGATGGGTTTATCGACCGCCGCAGCGTGGTCGCCGTGCTTGGGCAGGTTGCTGTGCTGGTCCCAGGCGGGGTTGTTGGAGTTGTCGCCGTAGTTCACCTGAATGTAGCGCACCCCCCGCTCAGCGAGGCGGCGAGCCATGAGGCACTGGCGGCCAAAGTTGTCCGTGGGTTTTTCGTCGATGCCGTAGAGCTTTTTGGTGGCTTCAGACTCATCGGAGAGGTCCATCACATCGGGTGCCTTGGCCTGCATGCGCCAGGCGAGTTCGTAGCTGCGAATGACGGCGTCGATCTCCGAATCGCCGGGCGTGGCCTGATGGGCGTTGAGGGATTGCAGGAGGCCGAACTGCTTCCGCTGCTGCTCGGGCGTCCAGATGGTGTTCGTGATGTTTTTGATTGAGGACTCCTTCGCGGGCTGTCCGCTGCGGCCGACGGGCGTGCCCTGATACACGGCGGGGATGAAGGCATTGCCGTAGTTGCGCGGGCCGCCGTTGCCGAGGCTGGGGCTGATGGTGACAAAGCCGGGCAGGTTCTCGTTTTCCGTGCCCAGGCCATACATCACCCAGGCACCCATGCTGGGGCGGATGAAGCTGGTGGTGCCGGTGTGCAAAAACAGCGTGGCGGGGCCATGCGCGACGCCTTCGGTGTGCATGCCGTGCAGGAAGCAAAGGTCGTCGATGTGGCGGTTGACGTTCGGGAAGAGGTTCGAGGCCCAGCGACCGCTCTCGCCATGCTGGGCAAAGTCCCACAGCGGTTTCATCACGCGTTGCGGTGCGCCTTTGCCCGTCTTGGCGATGGCACGGGCGTCCTGCACGTCGATGACCTTGCCATCCTCTTTGAAGAGACGCGGTTTGTAGTCGTAGGAATCGACGTGGCTCACGCCGCCCTGCATGAAGAGAAAGATGACGCGTTTCGCCCTCGGCTGATGATGCGGCTTTTTGCCCGCGAGCGGGTTGTTGGCCATCGCGGAAAGGGCGAGACTGCCGAAACCACAGGCGGTGGTCTGGAGAAACTGGCGTCGGGAGGGGAAAAGCATGGCGCTAGAACGCCGGCTGGAGCGGGAAGCTATCGCTGGACAACAAGCCTGCGCTTCGGTAAACGCCCCGTCCCATGTCTGTACGCGTTCGATTTGCTCCCTCGCCCACCGGTGACCTCCACGTCGGAGGTGCCCGCACGGCTTTGTTTAACTGGCTGATGGCCCGCAAGCTCGGCGGCACCTTCATTCTGCGGGTGGAGGACACCGATGGTGCCCGCAACACGGCGGAAGCCTCTGCCGGCATCCTCAAAGGCCTGCGCTGGCTCGGTCTCGACTGGGATGAAGGCCCTGAAGCAGGCGGCGACTGCGGTCCCTACTACCAAAGCCAGCGCAAGGTCATCTACGACGCCTACTTTGCCAAGCTGGAAGCCGCAGGCCGGGTGTACACCGAGGACAACGGCGCGGTGCGTTTCAAATTCAGCCGCACGGCCATCACCGTGCATGACCTCGTCTGCGGTGATGTGACCTTTGCCCCCACCGAGGAGCCGGACATGACCATCCGCCGCCCCGATGGCAGCTACATCTTCCACTTTGTGAACGTGGTGGACGACATCGAGATGCGCATGACGCACGTCGTTCGCGGCGAGGACCATCTCTCGAACACCTGGAAGCATGTGGATCTCTTCAATGCCTTCGGTGCCACGCCGCCGACGTATGCGCACATCCCGCTCATCCTGAATCCCGATGGCTCCAAGATGAGCAAGCGGGATGAGGGCAGCGCCATCGAGCACAGCTACATGAATGCCGGTTACCTGCCCGATGCGGTCTTCAACTATCTCTGCCTGCTGGGCTGGACGCCAAAGGCCGAGAGCGAAAAACTCTCGCGCAACGAGCTGGTGGCTCTTTTCGACCCCGAAGCCATTCACAGCAGCAACGCGAAGTTCGATCTCAAAAAGAGTCTGTGGTTCAATGCGCAGTATTTGCGTGAACTGAGCCCCGACGACCTGCTCAAGCAGGCAAGGCCGTTTTTGACTGCGAAGAATCTGGTGTGGTCCGATGACGCGATGGCTGCGGCGGCCGTTCACAGCGTGCGTGAGAAGGTGAGTCTGCTCGCCGAACTGCCGGAGTGGGTGCATTATTTCTTCGTCGAGGACTATGCTTTTGAAGCCGATGTGGTGACGAAGCTGAAAGCGAAGCCGGAGAATGCTTCGCTACTCAAAGCCGCCGCTGACAAGCTGGCTGCCGCCACCGAGTGGAGCGAGCAGAGCGTGCAGGACGCCGTCGAGGCCGCCGCCAAAGAACTCAGCGTGAAGCCCGGCGCGATGATGCCACTGCTGCGTTTTGCGCTCAGCGGGCAGTCACGCGGTCCGGGCGTGACGACCATCGCTCATCTGATCGGCCGCGAGGCTACGCAGAAACGCATCGCGAGGACTTTGACCGAGATTTTGTCGTGAAACTGCATCTCCCCAATCATCCCACGCAGCTTTATCTCATCCGTCACGGCGAGGTGGAGGAGCGTTATCACAAGGTCTTCGGCGGTTCCCGCATCGACATGGCTCTCTCACCGCTCGGCCTGCGCCAGGCGGAGGCGGTGGCCAAGTGGTTGTGCGATACGCCGCTGGACACGATCTACGCCAGCCCCATGCAGCGAGTGCGGCAGACGCTCGCTCCCACGGCGACCTCTCGTGAAATGGAGCCGGTCTTCCTCGACGGACTCCGCGAGGTCGATTTCGGCGATTGGACCGGCAACCGCTGGGACGAGGTGCAGAGCATCTTTGGCGTGAGCGCCTTTGACTGGCTCGAAATCATCGAAAACGACGGCATCCCGAATGGCGAGCCCGTTTCGCAGATCAAACAACGCGTCGGTGAATGCACTCAGCGCATCCTGGAGGCGCATCCGCATCAGCGCGTGGCCGTGTTTTGCCATGGCGGCATCATCCGTGTGATGCTGGCCCTGCTGCTGGAGATGCCGCTCATGCGCATGGCGCACTTCAACATCGAATATGGCTCCATGTCTGTCGTGGAAGTGCAGCCGGAAAAGAAGCACGCCGTCGAGATCGAGCTGCTGAACTTCCAGCCGCCGGTGGGGTAAGTTAATTCCGCCGGCAGCGCTGGAAGACTTCGATGGCCTCGTATTCGGCGAGGCCGAGGGAATCGTAGTTCCGTGCGTTTTCGCGGTTCGTCTCGGGCGCTTCTTTTTCGAGGCTGCTGAGGGCGCTGTAGCGATTGAGGGCGTTTTCCTTGCGCTCGATTTGCAGGGGACTCATCGGCACGGCCATGTCGATCTCGTGGGCTTCGAGGGCGCGTTCCTTGCCGCGATAAAGCCAGAGGCTGCATGCGCTGGCGAATTCCTCGCCGGTGCAGGTCTGCAAGGCGCTGATGAGCAGGCGGAAGGTGATGCCGGAAACACTGCTCGGGTCCGCCGCGTCACCGGTGAGAAAGATTTGATGCGGCTTGTGCTCCAGCAGGAGCTTTTTGAGTGCATCGACATCCGCCTGCGTGCTCTTGAAGCGGCGATAGCGGCCCTGCTCGTAGAAAGGGAGGTCGAGGAAGGTGACATGGTTGTGATCCAAGCCGAGAGCCTGGGCGGCATCACGCAGTTCACCGCGCAGGATGAGGCCTTTGAGCTGGCGGAGCACGGGGGTGTCCTCGCCGAATTCGCCTTTCGCATCGAGCTGGGAAAGCGCTTCTTTTCCGTAAACGACCTGCGCCTTCCATTCATCGGGCTTGGCGGCGTTGGAGGAGAGTTCGAGGAGAGTTCCGGCGAATTTATCCGCTTCGCTGTCCGGCACGCGGAGGCTGCCGGAGGTGAGGGAGATGAGGTGTACGTCGTGGCCCTGTTCGATGAGGCGATCAATGGTGCCGCCCATGCCGACAATGGCATCTTGCGGCTCCGGCGAGAGCACGAGGCAGCGCTTTGGAAAGGGCCGCGCACGCTCCGGGCGGTAGGTGTCGTCCTCGTCGGGCTTGCCGCCCGGCCAGCCGGTGATCGTGTGCTGAAGCTGGTTGAAGATGCGGATGTTGAGCTGGTAGGCCGGGCCTTGCTCGGAGAGCAGATCGCTGAGGCCGTGCTCATTGTAATGCTCGTCGATGAGCTTCAACACGGGGCGCTTCGTCTTGAACGCCTGCCACACCATGGCGCGGCGTGTCTCACGCGGCGTCCAGGAAACGGGGCCGACGAGCCACGGGAGTTTGATGCGGGTGAGTTCACGCGAGGCCCCTTGGTCGATGAAGAAACGGGCATCGGGATGATCCTGCAGGAAGGAGGCGGAGACGGCTTCCGTCATCGGTCCTTCGACGGCTTTGGCGACCACGCCGCCCTTGTTTTCGCCCCAGGCCATGAGCACGAGTTTCTTCGCCCTCAAAATGGTGCCCACGCCCATCGTGATGGCAAAGTGTGGCACATTTTGCTCTCCACGGAAGTCGCTGGCGGCATCCTGACGCGTCACGCGATCCAGCGTGATGCGGCGCGTGAGCGAATCACGGCTCGAACCGGGTTCGTTGAAGCCGATGTGGCCTGTGCGGCCGATGCCGAGGATTTGCAGGTCGATCCCGCCCACGCTGTCGATCTTCTGCTCGTAGTCGCGGCAGTGGTTGAAGACCTGATCGCTCGAAATCGTGCCGCTGGGGATGTTGATGTTCGCCTTCGGGATGTCGATGTGGTCAAAGATCTGCTCCGCCATGAAGCGGGCGTAGCTTTCCGGGTGATCAGGAGCGAGGCCGAAGTACTCATCGAGGTTGAAGGTGATGACATTCTTGAAGCTCAGGCCCTCTTCCTTTTGCAGGCGAATCAGCTCGCGGTAAAACGGCACTGGCGTGGAACCCGTGGCCATGCCGAGCACGGCAGGCTGGCCGGCTTTGTTCTTCGTGGTGATGATCTCCTTCACCTCCTGTGCCAGTGCCTTCGCGGCGGCAGCGGAATCGGCGAAGATGATCGTCGGGACTTTCTCAAAGGCTTCAGCGGGAGATCGGAGGGACATGGCGGCGGTTGGTGGGGAAGACGAGCGCACAGTTCTGCGGGAAAAGCAGGGGTCAACTCCCCGCTCGCCGCACTTTCAGAACGCATGTTGCTTCAACGCAACGAAACGCCGGAAGTGATCTTGCGAGGCGGAAGCGCAGGCGTTACTCGACCGCGTGATGACTAGGTCGAGGGGCTTGGAGCTACATCACGGCTGAATCTGAACCTTCAGCACGTTGGAGCGCGGCTGGGGCGCAGCGGTGGTGAGATCGACTTCCATGGGCTTGAGCAGGTTGTTTCCGGCGAGGTCTTCGAGTTCGGGATCGATGGTGATGCGATGTTCGCCGGGCTGCCAGGGCTGCTCGGGTGTGAAACGCCATTCGACGCGTTGGAGGTCGATGACCTTCGCTTCGGCTTTGCCGGGTGTTTGGGTCACTTGGAGGGCGCGGGCGAAGATTTGAGGCTCAAAGAGTTCGTTCGTGATCACCACGATGGGGGCGAGGGTTTCGGCCTTCGGTGGATGAATCTGCCAGCGGGTGGGATCAGGCTGCTCGTGATCGGCGGCGATGGGTTCGAGGCGGAAGGCGCTCTCGCGTCCGAGCGCAATCCCCGCCGTGGAGCGCCATTGTCCCGAGACGACGAGGTCGTAAGCTTCGCCAGCGATCAAAACAGGGCCTTCATCGAGGTTGAGGTTCACGCCGGTCTTTTGGCGACCAGGATGAAACATGATGGTGAGCCGTTTGCCATCCGGTGACCACAGTTCCGTCTCGCGAAAGGCTCCCGCCACCTCCTCGCCAGTATTTTGTCGCTTTAAGGTGAGATGCTTCAAGAACACGCCCTGCTCCATCGGCTCCGAGAAATCGAGGTAGAGCTTCAGGGTGTTCGCCGGAATGGCGGTTGATGCGGGGGAGAGGGTTACCAAAGGTCGAATCTCCTTCTCCGGCTGGAGTGTGACCCAATGCTTGGCGATGGAGCCGTTTGGTATTGCTAATTCTACGCGGTAAGTGGCCCCGGCTACGAAGGCCATGGCAGGCGTAAAAACAAGTGTGCCGCGTTCTTTGGAAACCGATCCGAAAAGAGGCTGCGCCGAGTCACCCAGATAGACTTTGAGATCGGACGGCGACGAGAGCGAGAAGTCGGCATAAAGGACTCTCGGTGTGATTTCAATCGGTGGTCCCGCTGGTGTGAGTGCCAGCCCAGATGCCGCAAGCAATCGAACCGCTAATAAGATGCTAATGAGACGCTGATAAATGCTTGGGATTAGCGTCATGTTAGCGTCTCATCAGCGGTTTCAAATTTGGGTTCATGGCAAGGCGGCCACTTCCAGGCTCAGCGTGCCTTCGGTGTCCTTGAGGATGATCGCACGGGTGTTGTCGAGTTTGTCGGCTTGGATGGCGCCGAAGAGGCTATCGACGATCTCGATGCCTTGAGGGCCTTCGTGTTGTTTTTCATCGCGGCGGGCGGCGTTTTCGTTGGTCTGCGGGGCGTCGAGGTAGTCCATGCTGATGCGGGCACCCCACATCTTGCTGGGGCCGAAGGCGTTGGACTTGAAGCGCTGGGTGTGGACGACGAGCCAGTCTTTGCCGCTTTTGTCGGTGTAGCTGAAGAGATCGAGCGGGCGGTTGCCACTGCCGAGTTCCACCATGCTCACGCCTTTGACCTGAGCGCCGCTTTGCAGGTCATCGACTTTGAATTTGGCCACGGGCGTGCAGGCGAAGGCACCGATGACAAAGGTCTCGCCCTTCTCGGTGAAGGGGATGAAGCTCTGGATCGGTGCTTTGGTTTCCCACTTGCGATGGGCGACATGGTAAGTTTCGGCGCTGAAGACGTTCGCGGTGCTGCCGTGCTTGATGGGCACGGGGATGGTGAAGATGCGGGAGGCGAATTCTTCGTTGCAGGTGCCGGTGGCGAAGACGCGGGTGCCATCGAAGGCGACATCGGTGATGTTGGTGACCTTACTGGCGGTGCCGCCGGGCAAGGTGATGCGTGCCCACGGGAGGTTCGTGGTATCAAACGGAGCGACCTTGCCTGCGGCATCGACGGTCACGATGAGCACGGCGTTGTCTGGTCGGCGCTGCACGGCGAGATAGATGCGACCGCTGGAGGGGTTGGCGGCGAGGTCTTTGATGGTGATGTCTTCCTTCTTCGCGCCGAGTCCACCCGCGATGACACTACCGATGTCCGCCACCGGTTTCTCCAGCACCTTGATTTCGGGGCCGACATCGCCCGTCTGAATGGCGACGACGCTGGCGGTGCCCGGTTCGGCGACGAGCAGGAGTCCTTTCGGGCCAAAACTGATCGACGACAGCGTCTTGAACTCCAAACCACCTGTCTGCGGCGATTCGATGAGCGAAGGGGAAACGGCGACCGGAGCCGCAGCGAGCGTGGTGACCGCGAGAGCGGCGAGGAGCATGGTTTTCATGGCGGTGCCCGGATCGTAGGGCAGCCGACTCTCGCTTGTCACGATCAAATTAGCTCTTCGGCGTGTGCGGCACGAGCACGTCGGCCGCGGTGTTTTGCTTGGCTCGCTTGGCGGCTTCTTTGGCAAAGACATCTTGTGAGCGGATGACCTTGGCGCTGGGAGTCGCGGGGATGATCCAGGTGCCATCGGGGCGGAGGATGCGGCCACGGGAGGTGTCCTTGAAGTGGGTCTCCAAGATGTGCGTGAGGCGTTTGCGGGCTTCTTTGTCCTCCACGGGCACGAGCAGCTCGACTCGCTTGCTCAGGTTGCGATTCATGAAATCGGCGCTGGCGATGAAGACAGCGTTTTTGCCACCCTGGCGGAACCAGAAGATGCGGGCGTGCTCCAGATAGCGGTCGATGATGCTGACGATGCTGATGTTTTCGCTCAGGCCCTTCACGCCGGGGCGAAGGCAGCAGATGCCGCGGATGTTGAGGCGGATCTTCACGCCCGCGCGGGAGGCTTCGTAGAGCGCCTCGATCATCTCGCGGTCTTCGAGGGCGTTCATCTTGAGCATGATCTCAGCGGTTTCGCCCTGGCGGGCACGCTCACCCTCGCTGCGGATGAGAGAGACAAGACGTTCACGCAGGCCAAAGGGGGCCATCGAGATTTTCTCGAAATGCACGAAGCGGGAGCGGCCAGTGACGGTGTTGAAGAACGCGGAGGCATCGCTGCCGAATTCAGCTCGGCAGGTGAGCACGCTGATGTCAGTGTAGAGCTTGGCGGTGGATTCGTTGTAGTTTCCGGTGCCGAAATGCATATAGCGCATCAGGCGGCCGGATTCGCGGCGCATGACGAGGCAGACTTTCGCGTGGGTTTTGAGCCCGGCGACGCCGTAGATGATCTGGGCACCTGCGTTGATGAGATCGCCAGCACGTTCGAGATTGCGAGCCTCGTCAAAGCGGGCCTTCAGCTCGACGAGCACGGTGACGTGCTTCCCGGCCTGGGCGGCGCGGATGAGGGCGGAGATGATGCGGCTGTTTTTCGCGGTGCGATAAAGGATCTGCTTGATGGCGATGACGTCGGGATCTTCCGCCGCCTCTTCGACGAGCGACAGGATGGGGTCAAAGCTCTCATACGGATGCTGCATCAGGATGTCGCCACGCTTGATGGCGTCGAAGATGCTCTCACCGGGCTGGATGGCGGTGCAGGGCTGGCTTTCCCATGGTACCACTTTCAGCTCCTCAAAG
>JBILVU010000007.1:0-78478 GCA_044370285.1 Prosthecobacter sp. | reverse complement strand
AAACAGCAGCCCGGCGGCGATGGCGAGGAGCACGGCGAGGAAGAGCGTCTTCGCATAGGCGAACCACGATGGATGCGAGTGATGCAGGATGGGCTCGCCGCTGGTGGTGTAGTTGTAGCGTTCGTCCTCGATTTCCTCTTCTTCGGCCACTTCCTCGATCTCCTCGGGCGGGCCTTCGAAGTCCGGTGTGATCTCACGAAAGGCGGGGCGAGCCATGGGAGCCTGCCGAGGCGGGCGCATGCCGCCGATGACCTCGCCCACGGTGTGCGTGGCACCCGTTTCATCACTCACGACCATTTCCCCGCGTGCCAGGGAACCCCGGGCGACGAGGGTGTAGAGATCTTCTTTGGAGAGAGGATCGCTAAAGGCCGGGTGGTTCTGGAGGGCGTAGCGGGCGGGCATGCCGGAAAGTGGCAGCTACTCTGCCTCGGGAGCGAGCGGGAGCAAATGGTCTGAGGGGATGGATTAGACGATAACGCTGACGCTGGCACAGGATGTTCATCGTTCCCCAGCACGGCCTGAAGGCCGAAATACAAGCTCATCACCACGCTAGGCAGGCGTTCTCATTCGAGCTTTCTGCACCCGTTGCACCTCCAGCGTGTAGCCTTGCAGGTTGTCAAAGGGGCGTACGTCGGCGGTGATTTGCACGACGGGGTAGCGAACGGTATTCAGGCCGTAAAGGCGGTAAGCGGCAGCGAAGATCTCGCATTCGACGATGCCGCTGTAGTCGCAGATGGAGATGAATTTCATCGGCTGCCCGTCCTGCTGCATGTGATGACGACTGACGATGATCAGGCCGCAGACGGTGACGCGATGGCCGTGGTAGCGGTGCAGTTCGGCGATGGGGCAGTAGCTGCGCCAGTCGATGTGGGGATGAAGATCGAGCGGATGACCGGTGACGGTGTAGCCGAGGAGTTCGGTCTCATCCTGGAGCTTTTGCAGCGCGGTGGGCTCTTCGCGGAAGGTGGCGCGGAGTTCTCTTTCGTCGCTGTCTTGGAAAAGCCAGTCGTCGCCGTGGCCGACATCGCGGGCACTGTGCAGGCAGTGCCAGAACTGCTCGGTGCGGTTGCCACCAAGGCGGTCAAAGGCACCACAGCGGATGAGGCTGAGTGCTTCGTGGGCCTCGGGCCGCACGCGAGTGATGAAGTCGCGGATGCTGGTGAAGGGCGTGTGATTTTGTCGCCAGCGGTTCAGCGTGGCTTCACTGAGGTCCTTGATGCAACGCAGGGGGACGCGGATGGCTTGGGTCAGTTCGGAATCGATGAGCGCGGGAGCGTTTTGGAGTGCTCCAGCCCTCTGGAGCTTTGCGCAGGCCGAGGGACGCTCGAAAGCGCCAGAGGACTGGCGCACTCCAGGACGCTGGCGCGAAGCCGTAAAAGCATCGGTAAACGCATTCACGCAGGGCGAGAGGAAGCCGATGCCGAGACGGCGGCACTCCAGCGTATAGACAAGCGGTGAGTAGAAGCCTTTGCCGTTGCTGAGCACGGCGGCCATGAACTCGGCGGGGTGGTAGTGCTTGGCGTAGGCTCCTTGATAGGCCTCCACGGCATAGGCGGTGCTATGAGCACGACAAAACGCGTAACCCTGAAATCCGGCGACGAGGTTCCACACTTTTTCGATGGTCGTTTCGTCATGAAAACGGCCACGAGCAGCCGCGATGAACTCGAGGCGGATCTCGGCGATCTTTTTCATGTCCTGCTTCACCAAAGCGCGGCGCAGCACATCCGCACGACCAGGAGCCAATCCGGCGAAAGCCTCACAAATCTGCAAAATGTGCTCTTCATAGGCCACGACGCCAAAAGTGCTGCGCAGCACGCCTGCAAGGCTTTCGTGGGTGTACTCGACGGGTTCGAGCCCCTGGGCTCGACGGGCGAATTGGGCTTTTTTGAGGCCGTTGGCGGCTCCGGGACGGATGACGGAGACGATGGCGACGAGGCGGTCAATGTCGCGCACATCGGCCATGCAGGCGAGACTGGTCATGGCAGGGCTTTCGATGTGGTGAACGCCGCGACCGTTGCCCGTGGCGATCATGTTCCAGACTCCGGGATCGCTCCACGGCTCGATGTGGCCTTCACGCGGCGGATTCTCCGTGCCGCCGAGCTGGCCGACTTCGAGGGCGTGGAGGTCGAGGGCGTTCGTTTCACGCAGAGCGTCGTGGAGTGCGTGTGGCAGAGGGGCAAGGCGCAAGCCTTTGCCCCGGCGACACCGCTGTCGAGCACGGTTGACGGGTTCGGATGCCGAGGAGCTTTCGACAGCGGTGTCGTCGATGCGAGGTGCCCTCGCATCTCTGCCACCGCACTCCACGACGCTGTCGCGATATTCGGTTGATCCAATGGCCGCCTTCGTGTCCCGCAGCACGGCGAGGCCGCCTTGGGCGAGGATGTCGAGCTTGATGAGGCCGACGGCTTCGACGGCGTCCATGTCGAAATGGGTGGTGGGCCAGCCTTTGCCGCTGATGAAGGTGGGCGTGAGGCTGCGGATGGGATCGCGGGAGAGCACAACGCCGCAGGGGTGCATCTTGGCGTAGCGCGGGAAGCTATCGAGCATGCCAGCCATGAGCAAGGCGGTGCGCAGCGGTTCCTCCTGCCAGGCGCTACCGTCGCACTCGCGTGACATGGCGACCGCATCGGCGGCATGGCGGGCATCGGTCCAAGGCATGTGCTCGGTGAGGCGGCGAATCTCGTTTTCGGCGACACCAAGAACCTTCGCGACATCGCCAAAGGCGGAGCGGGCCTGGAAGGTATTGAAGCCGCCGACGATGGCGGCGTGCTCGGGGCCGTAGCGGTCCAAAAGCAGCCGCACCACGTCGTCTTTGCGATCATGAGCGAAGTCGATGTCGATGTCCGGCAGCTTTTGCAGCGCCATGCGGTCGCGGTTGAGGAAGCGCTTGAAGTACAGCTCAAAGCGGATGGGGCAGACGTTGCTGATGCCGAGGGCGTAGCACACGAGCGAGTCAGCGGCACTGCCACGCGTGATCCAGCCGATGCCGAGCGCGGCGCATTCCTGCAGCAGATGCCAGACGGTGAGGAAATACTCTTCATAGCCGACTTCGGCGATGATGCTGAGCTCTTCGCGGAGCTGGGCCTCATGGAGCTTGGATTTGGCTCCGTAACGGTTTCGCAGGCCAGCATGAGCGAGCTGGTAAAGCATGGCGGCAGGTGTGGAACCATCTGCGGGCGTGTAACGCGGGAAACGCAGCGTTTTGAAGTCGAAGGCGAACTCGCAGCGCTCGATGATGTTGGGCGCAGGTGCGCCGTGTTTAAACGAAAAATCACCTCGTCGCTTCTGCGCATGCGGTTCGTGCAGCAGCGTGAGGGTTTTCATGCTTTGCAGGATGTCGAAGAAGACTTTGTCCTGCGGCTTGTGGTAACGGATTTCGGGCTGGGATGAGGCGGGAGCAAGGATGAGGCCGCTTTGATGCTCATGCAGCAGTTGCGGCGTGATTTTCGGTGCGGAGAGCAGTTGGCAAAGGTTGGTGTAGCCGGTTTGATCCTGCACGTAGGCGAGCAGCGGTTTTTGATCGCAGCGCAGCTCGGCACCGATGATGGGCTTGATGCCTGCGGCGGTGGCGGCTTGGAAAAAAGGCACCGCCGCATGCAGATTCGGGTCCATGAGCGCGACGGCAGGCATGTCATGCGCCACGGCAGCTTCGATGATGGCGGGGATGGTGAGCGTGGAGTCGAGGAAGCTGTAGCAGCTCTTCACATTGAGTGCTGCACGTGGTCTGGAGCCAAGGAGAGGGACTTGCCAAGTCCCTCCATGAATGGCCGCGCTGGGGGATGGACTTGGCAAGTCCATCTCCTTGTTTTGGGGCACTTCACGGCCAGCACGCTCACGCAGGACGCGGTTCGTCACGGTGGCGGTGGGATCGGTGACGAGCTGGGGCTTTGGCAAAGTCTGCCGTGGGGCGTTTTTTTGCTGCGAGAGCCAGAGGTCGTGCCCGCGCATGATGCTGCGCTGCGAGCCGCGCAGATCGTCGATGACGAGGGCGAGGGTGTGGAGCCGCTCACGCTTCACATCGGCCACTTCCAAAGGTAAAACGGCGCTGAAACCGCTCTCGTAGATTTTGGTGAAGCGCAGGCCAATGAGGCGGATGCTCACGCGGCGCTCCCAGGCTTTCTTGAGCAGGGCGGAGAGCAGCGGGTAGAGGTCGTGTTCGAGGTCGGTGGGCTCATCGAGGCTGGCGGAGCGGGTGACCTCGTCCATGTCGTTGTAGCGCAAACGCAGCGTGACGGTGCGGATGCTTTTTCCATCTTCACGCACGCGGCGCATGAGTGTGTCCGCCATGGCGCGGAGGCGGGCGGTGATGAAGGCGGTATCCGTGGTGTCCTGGGTGAAGGTCTCCTGCTCGCCGTAGCTTTTCGCCGCCGGCGCATCGCAGATGACGGGGCGCTGATCATGGCCGAGGGCATAGTCACGCAGCGTGGGGGCACCACTGCCGACGAGCAGCGACAGCTCATCCAGCGGTGTGTGGGCGATGTGCTCCACGCGGCGCAGCCCGGCGGTGTCGAGCCTGGCGGCGAGCTGTGGGCCGACCTGGGGCAGCCATTTGTTCTCCAAAGGCCACAGGAAGCCCTGTTCATGCCCTGGAGCGACCTCGATGAAGCAGTGCGGCTTGCGCAGCTTGCTGGCGATTTGGGAGATGAGCTTGTTCGCACCGACGCCGACGGAAACGGAGAGTTTGAGGCTCTGTGCGATGGCTTTCTGCATCTTCGCGGCGGCATCGCAGGCCTTGGTTTGCCGTGCGCCATGCAGGTCGAGGTAGCATTCATCAATGGATGCCTGCTCGACGATGGGCGTGAAGTCATAGGCATACGAGAACATGAGGTGCGAGAAGCGCTCGTATTTGTCGAAGTCACACGGCAACACGATGAGGCCTGGGCAGAGCTTTTTCGCCCGAGCGGTGGGCATGGGCGTGTAGATGCCCATTTTCCGTGCCTCGTAGCTGGCGGAGGCGATGATGCCGCGTCGCTCACCACCGACGGCGATGGGCCGGCCGCGCAGCTTGGGATCAGCCGCCTGCTCGACGGAGGCGAAGAACGCATCCGCATCGAAGTGCAAAATCATGACGCCTCACCTTTCCGAAAGCCGCAGCAGGGCGATGAGCACGCCTTGGATGACCAGTTCGCGTGCCGGGATGAGATCGGGATACTTCGGGTTCGAGGCGCGGAGGTAAGGCACGCCGTTTTGCACCACGAAACGCTTCAGCGTCGTCTCGCCATCGATCAGCGCGGCCACGATGTCGCCATGCCGTGCCTCGCGAAACTCCATGATGACCACATCGCCCTCCAGGATAGCCGCATTGCGCATGGAGTCGCCACGGACCTTCAGCGCAAAGGTGCGGGCGTTTTTTGGCAGGCGCAGCGTCGTGGGATCGATGTCGATACAGCCGTCCATGCGCCCCTCCGTCATGGATTCCGGCTTTCCGGCAATGATGCTACCGATCAGGGGAACCTGATGCCGCAGCCAGGAACGAGTCTGCGAGAGCCAAAGGAGCTGGAGGACGTGATTTTGGCGTGGAGTGAGCATGCCTTGCCAATACTGTTCACTAGAACAATTTCAAGAGCGGTGTTTCGTCATTTTCAGTCACGACGGGTTCGTCCCCGGCCTGTGGCACGGGCGGGGCGATGGCGGCGCACACGGCCTCCGTTTTGTTGCGGGCCTGATTGGCGAGCGTGGAGACGCGGTAAGCCTCCAGGTGCTCGCTTTCATAGGGTTTAAAGAAGGCGCGGAGATCATCGGCACGCAGGCCGGGATCAAGCCAGGCCGCAGCGGCCTCGTCTTCGAGAATGAGCGGGCTGCGGTCGTGGAATTTGCCCATGTAGCGCCCCGGAGGCGTGGTGATGACGCTCATGGAGGTGATGACCTCCTCCGCACTCTCCCACACATCCCAGATACCGCCGAGCAGCAGCGGTGCCTCATCAGCACGATGGATGAAGTAAGGTGTGCGGCTATCCGGCCACTCATGCCAGCCACGCACGGGGATGAGGCAGCGCTGTTTCAAAATCGGCCCGCGATAGGAAGCCAGCTCAAAGACCGACTCGCAGCGTGCATTGAAGGTGTGCAGGAACTTCTTCGTCACCTCCGCCTTGCTGCCCTTGGCCCACGACGGAACCAAGCCAAAGCGCATGCGCTCCAGGGTCCATTCGCCATTCATGAGCGTCAGAGCGTCCGCATAGTCGCTGGGGCAGATGTTGTTCACGATCTGCGCGACAGCTTTTTTATCTTCACGCTCCTTTTTGCGCCGCTCGATGCGCAGCGCACGCCCGGCGAGCGAGAGAGCGGGGATCTTCGCGAATTGGTTCAACCGGCCACACATGCGAATGAAAAAATAGTGGCGGACAGGGAGGGATTCGAACCCTCGGTACCGGATTAGGGTACACACGCTTTCCAGGCGTGCTCATTAGACCACTCTGACACCTGTCCTGAGCTTCGTTTTCCTGGGAGGCAGGAAGCGAGCGCGGATAGTGGCGCAGGCAGGCGTGGTGGCAAGCTGATTTTGCCTCCGAGATGCTCACGCCAGCGGGAGCAGTTCCTTGATCGGTTCACCAAAGGGTAGAATGGGCATCGGGCGACCTTGGAAGTCGTCAAAGGTGTCGTTCGGGTCGATGCCGAGATGCTGGTAAACGGTGGCCCAGAGGTCGTTTGGACTCAGCGGCCGTTCGATGGGGAATTCTGCCCTCGGATTCGTGGCACCAATGATCTGGCCGGTCTGCATGCCGCCGCCGCTGACGATGAAGGACATGGCCTGCGGCCAGTGATCGCGACCTGGCTGGCTCACACCGGTCTGCGTGCCGATTTGGGTGTTGATCTTCGGCGTGCGGCCAAACTCGCCGGTGATGATGACGAGCACATCTTTGTCGAGTCCACGCTGATGAATGTCCTCGATGAGAGCGGAGGCAGCCTGATCATAGACGGGCATGCGCCAGCGGCAGTCGGCATACATGTCGCAGTTCACGGCGTGGCTGTCCCAGTTGTAGGTGCAGTTCTTCGGAATGGGTGTCGAGAAGGGATTCTCCCACACCATGGTCACAAACCGGCAGCCAGCCTCCACAAGCCGCCGCGCCATCAGACCGCGCTGGCCATAGGTGCTATGGCCGTAGCGCTCGCGGACTTTGGCGGGTTCTTTGCTCAAATCGAAGGCCTCACGCACTTTCGGCGTGGTGAGCATGCCAAAGGCCCGCTGGCTGAAGCTGTCCATCGCCTCCATCAGACTGCCGCGATCCATCTCGCGCTTCAGATTGTCCATCCCCTTCAGCAAATGCATGCGGTCATCGAGACGGCCTGCCATGTCCGGTGTGAGGCCGATGTTTTCGACTTTGAAGTCCTTCGCACTCGGATCGCCCACCACCATGAAGGGCGATGACGACTGCCCGAGGTAGGCCGAGCCGAGGGAGAAGGTATCAATCCCGCTACGGCTGCGGTCCACCCCTGCCACGCACACCGGCATCGCCTCACCCGCCCGCTGGAGCTTGCGCTGCACGATGGAGGTCACGGACGGCGCATCATTCACAAAGCCCACCGGCAAGGCGGGCAGGCGGCCAGTCATGAATCGTTTGTGGCCACCGCCGTGGTCACTGAACTCGTGATGCACGCTGCGGATGATGTTGTATTTGTCCGCGATCTTGGCCTGACGTGGAAACAACTCGCTGATGTGCGTGCCGGGCACGTTGGTGCGAATGGGATTGAGCACGCCGCGATACTCGACGGGGGCGTTCGGCTTCATGTCGTAGCTTTCGAGCTGGGACATGCCGCCCGGCAGCCACACAAAGATGACCGATTTGTCCTTCAGCTTTCGCCCGGCGGCCTTGGCGATGCTTTCTGCTCTCAGCGTATCGGCCAAAGACCAGCCCGTGAGCGCCAGTGAGCCCATGCTCAGGAAGCTCCGCCGTGAAAGCGGACCGCGACAAGGGGATGAGGAATCGAGAAGCATGTGAGACCTTCCTACGAGGCAAAACGCCCGCCTTTTCAAAGGTGACTCAAACCGACCCGTGCCGGAACTGGGGCGTCGGAGCCTTCTCAAGAGAGCGGAAGGTGAAGCCATACCGTCGCGGCCACAGCACACAGGCTGCCGTTACCATGGCGAGATGGTAGTGCGGCATCTCGATGCGGCCCTGACCGGCGGGCGTGTAAGCGATGAGGGCAAAGATGAGATAGCCCGCCTTGCCACCCGTGAGCACGCTGCGTCCGATCAGCCACAGCCAGGTGAACACAAACAAAACCAGGCCCACAAGCCCCATCTCCATCCACAAAGAGACGTATTCATTATGCGGGGCAAAGAGCGTGCCGGAAATGCCCGTGCCATGGCCGAAGACCGGCTTTTCCATCGTCGCCTCCCACGCATCGGCCACGTCTTTGGCACGTTCGGGAGACTTCAGCTTTTCGAAGTCGAGATTGAGGATGGCATCGAGGCGGTCGGCGGTGTTTTTATCCTTCATCGCTCCCTGCCCTGTTTTGCTTTGCAGCACGGCCACACCCGCGCCGAGCGCCGGGATGGTAATGGCGGCCACCAGGGCGAGGAAGCCGAGGTTTCGCCGTGCATTCATGAGGATGTACACACCGCACATGAGGACGAGCACGACCATGCCGCTGCGGCCATAGGTGAGCCCAACGCCGGGAATGGCCACGCCGATCATGAGGCAGTTGAAGCGGAAATTCTTCGAGAGCGCGAAGATGATCCCGAGCATCTCGCACAGCACCACGGGCGGGAAATTCGGGTGCCCGTTGAAGCCGGCATAGCGTCCGTTGATGCTGGTGAATTTCGCCATGCCCATCGCCTCGTAGATCTCGGAGCCGGTGGTGAGCAGCATGGCAAACACGGCCGCCCACAGCGTGGTCTTCTGCCATTTCTCCGTCGAGAGCACGGCCATGGTGGCGATGATGACGAGCATCATGCGGGCAAGGTCCATCGCCACCTGATCCTGAGCCGAGGAATCAAAGCGGCGCAGCACCATGGCATCAAAAAATCTCACCGCCGGCAGCAAGGCCACGCCAAGCGTGGCGAGGCAGAGCTTGGGCCGGTTCATGAGCGAAACGACGATGCAGAAGAAGACCGAGCCAAAGGTGAAGAGCGCCGGTTTGATAGGCGAGATGCCCGCATTGAAACTGCCGATCACGGCATCCGCCGCCATCGCCCCGAGCATGCCGCCGCAAACCCACACGAGGACCCATTCGCGAAAACGGGTCCAGCCGGAGGGGCGGAGCATGGGGGCGGCGTAGGTCATGGCTTCGTGTGGGCATGCCAGGCCTGGAACATGAGCACGTCCCAGAGGTAGAAGTGCCAGTTCCGCGTGCCGGAAAGATGCTCGGCCCATTTTTGGCGGATGGGAGCAGCGTGGAAGAAGCCTTCGCGCTTCAGGCGGCTCTCGCTGAGCAAGTCCTCCGCCCATTCACGCAGCGGTCCGCGAAGCCAGACATCGAGCGGGATGCCAAAGCCACGCTTCGGACGGTCGATGAGCGTCTTGGGCACATGCTTATACAGCGTTTCACGCATGAGCCACTTCCCACGGCCATCGCGCACCTTCATGTGAAACGGAATGCGCCAGGCGAACTCGATGATGTCGGTATCGAGCAGCGGGATGCGGCCTTCGAGGCTGACGCCCATCGCGGCGCGATCCACCTTCGTCAAAATATCACCCGGCAGGTAGGTCTCCATGTCGAGATGCATCATGCGATGCGTGAAATCACTCACGCGAGGCCACGAGGCGGTATCGGTGATGGCGGTGACGGGATCCTTGCCATCAATGACGATGTCCTGCGGCTGCTTCCAGTGGGACATCAGGTTCAAGTAGAGTGTCTCCATACCCGGCGCGGCGATGACCTCGGCCAGCTTGTGCAATTTATCGCCGACGGGGATGTGGCGAAGGCGTTTCGGCAGCAGTTTGGAGCCGAGACCATTCAAAACCTTCGGCGGCAAGGCGGTGAGCATGCCGGCGGTCATCTTCTTCATCACGGGCGGCATCCAGGAGAACTTGCTCCACAGCTTGCGGCCGACCGAATAGCGTTCGTAGCCGCCGAAAAGCTCATCACCCGCATCGCCACTGAGTGCGACGGTGACATGCTCGCGAGCCATTTTGCACACGAGGTAGGTCGGAATTTGCGAGTAATCGGAAAACGGCTCGTCGTAGAGCGATGGGAGCTGCGGGATGACATTGAGCGCATCCTCGCCGCTGACATACATTTCGGTGTGATCGGTGCCGAGATGCTTGGCGACGTCCTTGGCGAATTCGGCCTCGTTGTGCTCCTTTTCGTGAAAACCAATGGTGAAGGTGCGCACGGGCCGTGTGCTCTGCTTTTGCATCATCGCCACGATGAGCGAGGAATCGACCCCCCCGCTTAAAAAGGCTCCGAGCGGCACATCGGCGATCATGCGCATGCCGACAGCCTTCTTCAGCAAGGCTTCAAACTCGGCGATGGCGTCGGCATCGGAGCCGGTGAACGGTTTATCAAAGCCACGCTCGACCACTTGCGGCAGGCTCCAATACCAACCGGGCTGCGGACGCTCCGCTGGTGAGCGCAGCGAGATCATCGCAGCAGGCGGGAGCTTCTTGAAGCCCTGGTAGATGCACAGCGGATCGGGAATGTAGTTGAAGCGCAGCAGCGAGGTCAGCGCCTCGCGATCCACGGACGCGTTGAAGCCAGGAAAACGCTGAATGGCCTTCAACTCGGAGGCGAAGACGAAGGTCTCGCCCACCCAGCCGTAGTAGAGCGGCTTTTCGCCCATGCGATCGCGGGCAAGATGCATGACGCGGTCCTGCTTGTCCCACACGGCAAAGGCAAACATGCCGTTGAAGCGCTTCGTGGCCTCAATGACGCCCCATTGGCAAAAGGCGGCGAGCATGATCTCGGTATCCGAATGGCCACGCCAGGTGTGCCCATGTTTTTCGAGGTCGGCACGGAGGTCCTGGAAGTTATAGATCTCGCCATTGAAGACGATGACGAAGCGTCCATCGGCACTCGCCATGGGCTGATGACCGAGCGGCGAGAGATCGAGGATCGAGAGACGGCGATGCCCCAAGGCTAGACCGATTTCCGAATCCACCCAAGCCCCCGCGTCATCCGGCCCGCGAAGCACGATGGCATCCGTCATGGCGCTGACGATGCTTTGCATCTCGTGGGCCGCACGAGATTTGGCAGGAGAGAAGAAGCCGGCGATGCCGCACATGGTCAGTGAGAAGTAAGAGGTGAGATGTGAGAGGTAAGAAGTGTCGCTTCAGTCCCTTGTGTCCTTTGAGTCCCTTCTTCGGTGATGAGACTATCGAACTGCCCCAGCACGCTCGTGAGGGAAAAATGTCGCTCGATGCGCTCGCGAGCGGCCAAGTCCTGCGTGACGCCGCTGTCGAGGATTTCGAGGCAGGCCTTTGCGAGGGCCTGCGGATCACGCGGTGGCACGAGGTGACCGGTTTCGCCCATGACCCAGCGGGTATCGCCGATGTCCGTGGCCACGACGGGCACGGCGCAGGCCATCGCCTCGCCGACGACATTCGGAAATCCTTCGCCGAAGGCCGAAGAGGACACGGCGATGTTCAGCGAGGCGGTGAGTTCGGGAAGGTCGTGACGCTCACCGAGCACTTCAATGAAGGGCGGCACATCGAGAGTCTCCGTTTCAGCTCCAACGATGATGAAGCGCGTTTCGGGATGCTGGGCGTGGATGAGTTTGGCGGCTTCGATGAAGGTCGGATAGTCCTTCATCGGCGCGTTGCGGCCAAAGCGGCCGATGTAGAACGAGTTTTCCAACTCGTTCGGAACGAGTTGGAAAACTCGTTTTACGTCGGGCTTCCACTTCGCGAGATCAAAGCCGTTCGCGATGAGCTGCGTCTTCGCTTTGGCATAACCGATGGCCTCATGCTGCTGGGAGCTGAGCTGGGAGTTGTAGGTGATGCGTTTGGGCAGCCAGGAAAGCCACGCGAGCGCCCGGATGACGAGGGCTGAGCCGCGTTTTTCGAGTTTCAGGTCGTAAAGGCTCTGGCGGATATTCCAGATCATCGGCACCTGCTTGAAGCGCATGAACTTGGCGATGCTGGCAACGAGACAACCATGGTACATCCAGCCCATGAGCACGTCCGGCTTTTCGCGACGGATGAGGCGGAAGAGCTTCCACAAGGCAGAAAGCGTCGGTTTGCCGGCGGGCATGTCGAGGCTGTGGACATTTGGTAGGCTCGCGGCGTGCTTGCCACCCGCGGTGAGGCTCACGACGACATGCTGAAGCTTCGGAAGGCCGTTGACGAGTTGCGCGAGCATCATCTCCGCGCCGCCACTGCCTAGGCCCGTGGTGATCCACAGGACTTTTTTGCCGAGAAGACAACTCGTGCGCTCGATAAGGCGATCTATGCTGAATTCGGCGACAATGCGGGAGCGTGGGTTGGTACAGTAGCCATCTCGCTCCGCGAGATGAGCAAAGCGTGGCCGTGCGTGCGACACGTTTTCCAATTCGGTAGATTTGTCTGCGGTCGAAGCGCCTGGCTCCTCTCGCGGAGCGAGAGGGCTACTTTGCTTCACGAATTCGCGCATGCACTTCGCGAGGGCCTCGTGATCTCCGGCGGGGAAAATTTGTGATTTGTTGCCGATGATCCAGGCGCTGTCGCCAACATCGCTGGCGATGCAGGGGACGCCGCAGGCCATGGCCTCGCCGATGACATTGGAAAAGCCTTCGCCGAAGGCACTGGAGTTTACGAGGCAGTCAAAGGTGGCATAGACCGATGGCATGTCGCTTTGAGCCGGAAGCCATTCCACCTGCACGCCGAGGGAGGTAGCGAGCTCACGCATCTGCTGAGCGTAGGCTTCATCGCCGCTACCGACGATGACGAAGCGGGCGTTTGGGACAAGGGCGGCCGCTTTGAGGAAGGTCGCGTGATCCTTCATCGGGCTGAGGCGGCCGACGAGGCCGAAGGTGAGCGGATGCTCGTGAGGCGAAGGCTGGAAGCGCTCCGTATCAATCCCATTGGGAACGACGTGCGTCTTATGCGCCGGATAACCGCGAGCGAGGTAGTAGTCGCGACCGGCCTGCGAGTTGCAGATGATGACGTCGGCGAAGCGGGCGAGGAGGCAGTTGAGGCGGAAACTGAGTTTGCCGAGGGTGCCCCAGAGGTGGGCATCGGTTTGGGAATCACGCACGCCCCAGACGATGCGCGGGAAGCCGCAGAAGGGCTTCAGGAAGAGGGCCATGAGGTTCGATTCGGCGAGATAGCCATGGAGCACCTCCGGCTGCACGCTGCGCGCGGCTTTGATGAGTCGGAAGAAGAAGCCGAGGAGGTCCCAGCGACTCTTTTTGCCGATGCAGAGGGTCTTCACACCGGCTTCGCGGAGGCTCGACTCGAAGGCACCGCCGTAAAAATGCAGCACGGAGACTTCGTGGCCTTCGCGCACGAGTCCGGCAGTGAGGATCGAGAGCTGGCGCTGCGCTCCGCCATGCCCGAGATCGCGGATGATGAAGGCGAGCTTCACGCGGCGGCCTCCTTCCGACGAATGAGCGTGAGGCACCACAGGCACGCGAAGATGGAGCTGATGCCATGCACGAGGGCGGTGGAAAGAGCGATGCCAGCGACCCCCATGTTTTGCATGAGGAGCCAGTTCAGGCCGGCATTGCCGAACAAAGCCGCAAACGAGAAGATCAGCATGAAACGCGAGGCCTGCATGGAAACGATGACGCGGGCGGTGACGATGCCGAGGATATAGAATGGGATTTGCAGCGCCCCAAAGCGCAGCACATGCGCCACTCGCAGCGTGTCCTCATGATGGAAGGCGCCACGCTCGAACAGCAGGCCCACGATGGTCGGCGCGAAGAAATCGAGCAAAAAGGCAAGCGGCAGCATCAGGCCGACGATGACGCCGACGCTCATGAGCAGGCGGCGGCGCAGGCCTTTCCAATCCTGACGGGCCACCTGATCGGCGAAATACGGGAACAGCACATCGGCCAGCGGTCCAGCGGAGACGCCGAGGATGATCATGCAAAGCTTCTCCGAGTAGCTGAGCACGGTGACGCTGCCTGCGGGCAGCCACGAGGCCATGGTTTGATCCACCACGGAGGCACTGGAGAAGGCGAGTCCACCCAGCAGGAAGGGCATGGCATTGCGCATGACGACGCCCAGCTTCGGCTCCCATTTTCTCAGGCACACACGCCACCAGCGTCGCTCGGCGGGGAGCTGCCGCGAGACGGCACGCATCAGCAGGGCGAGTTGCAGGGCGGAGCCGATGTTCGTGCCAAACAGCAGCGCATCCACAGTGGGAGCACGACGCGTGAGGAGAATGCTGACGATGATGCCCAGCGGCACCAGCAGCGGCGCGGAGGCCACGATGAGGAATTTTTTATCCGCTCGCAGCCATGCCCCGAGGTGATAGCTCATGCCAAAGCACAGCAGGAAGGGGAACAGCATCACCAGCAGGTGCTGAGCATGATCTTTGTTCGCGGCGCTAAACCCATGCGCCATGTGCTCGACGAGAAAATTCCCGCCCAGCTCGATGAGCAGCCCGAAGAGCAAGAGCATGCCGAGATGCGTCACCGCCGCCTGCACCGCCATGCGGTCCGCCCGACGAGAGCCTTTTTGGTGCTTCAGTTCGACGTAAGCCGGCAAAAACGACTCCGGCAGGCCTCCCGCCAGCAGGGTGGCGGCGAAGGACATGAAGCCGAAGACGAGCATGAAGGCATCAATCTCCTGTGAGACGCCGAAAGTGGAGGCCACCACCGCGTCTTTGACGAAAGAAACGACCTTGCTGGCCAGCGTCAGCACAAAAACCAGCGCCAGCCCTGAGAGCAGGGCGGAGCCAAGGCCCCGAGCCAGCAGCGAGCGGATCGGGGCCGGGAGATGGGCCGAAATTGAGGACATTCATAGCAATTATAAACACTAGAATAAGATTCGGCAAACTTGAGGACGGGGTTTTTGGCCTTTTTTCGGCGTCTCCCCTGCCCTGTTGGCCCCTGAAAAGCCAAGCTTAGCCCACCAGTTCGGTGGCTAGGGTCCGAAGGCGCTCGCGGAGCGGTTCGGAGGTCGCGGCGATCTCCCGCTGCTGGCGCTCATATTCCGCCCGGCCCTCCGGCGTCTCAATGGGAATGGGTTCATAGCCCAAGGCACGCAATTCATACGGGCTGGCCCGCATGTCGAGCTGGCGGGCGGTCCAGGCATTGGCAAAGCACTCGCCGAGGAGGTCGGAACCGCACCAGGGCAGCAGCTTCCCGGCCCATTTATAAAGGTCCATGTTCGTGTGCAGGCAGCCGCCTTGTTCCATGTCGAGCCGGGTTTCGAGCACGGGCTGAAAAGCGTTCAAAGGCCGCGCTTCAGGCGTGAAGAAGCGAAAGGCATCGTAGTGGGTGCAGCAGACGGCCTGGGAATCGACGAAGCTGGCGAGCGCTTCGGGCGTGAGGCGCAGTTCGTAGCCATGATGACGAATTTGCTCAGGTGGCATGCGATAGACCATGGCCCACTCGTGGAGGCCAAAGCATCGAAAACGGGTCGGCCGCTCCGAAACGCGGTCGCAGAGGTCACGAATCCATGTCGCGAGCTGCCGGGTGTGATCGGTGAGAAAGGCTTCATCGAGAAAGACGCGGTCGTTTTGCCGTAAAAAGCGCTCCGAGGCCAACCAGGGGCATTCGAGAAGGTCCTCCGCAGTGGCTTCGATGGCGGTGCCGAGTGGTGGCACCCATTGCTTGAGCTTCGCGGGCGAGAGGTTGTAGTAGGTGAAGAGGAAATCCTCGACCGGGTGCTTCGTGCCATGACTGCGGCGCAGCGTGAAAGCATCCGCGAGGTCGCCCACGCGGTCGAGATGCGCGGCCTGACGTGCCTTCCAATGCTCGCGGCTCCATTCGATCATACCAGGAGCGAAGCGAGGCCGAGAAAGACGCCCATGCTGACGACATCGGTGGCCGTGGTGAGAAAGATGCTGGAGGCGGTGGCAGGATCCGCACCGAACTTGCGCAAGGTGAGCGGAATCAAAGCGCCGCACACGCCACTGGTCACGCAGCTCACCACCATCGAGAGCCACACCACGAGGGCCAGCGAGGTGCCGTTCGGATTTCCCGTGATACGGGCGTAAACGATCATGCCAATGGCGGCGGTGATGCCCACGAGCATACCGTTCATGAGACCGAGCAGACCTTCTTTGATGACGAGCGAGCGTTCATCACCCGGCTTCAGATCACCCAGCGTCACACCACGCAGCGTGACAGCGAGTGCCTGGCAGCCGGTGTTGCCAGATTGACCCGCGAGCACGGGCAAAAAGGCCGCGAGGAGCACCACGCGGTCCAGTGTGTCCTGAAACGCAGCCACGACGGCAGCGGCCACGAAACAGGTGGCGAGATTGATTTGTAGCCATGGATGGCGAAAGCGCAGACTGCGTGACACGGGCGTGCTGAGGCGCTCTTCTTTTTCCACGCCGACCATCGTTCCCGCCTGGGCGCTGATCTCGATGGCCCGCGCCTCAAACAAGGTCTGCCCACGCACCAGGCCGAGCAAGCGGCCCTCCGCATCGCACACCGGATAGACGGGATAATGACGGTTCACGGCTTCCTTCATCGCTTCCGTCAGCGGCATGGCGGGAGCGAGGCTGAAGACATTCGGATACATGACCTGAGCGAGCGGCTTTTCAGGCTCGCCGAGCATCAGATCCCGCATCACGAGCACACCGAGGAGCTTGTTCGAGTCGTCGGTGACATAGCCGTAGGTGATGAAGGCTTTTTTGGTGAGCTTACGCAGCGCCTCGATAGTCTCGCGAACGGTCATCGAAGGTCGAAACACGGCCACCGGCGGCTCCATCAGCCAGCCGACGCTGTCTTCGGGATAGCCGGTGTTTTGCATCCACTGCTGCGCCTTTTCGATCGGCGCGGCGGCGAGGATGGCACAGCGGCGCTCCGCCGTCATCTGATGCAGCACCTGCTGGGTGACCATGGGATTGAGCTCCTGCAAAACGGCGGCCGCCTCGGCCTCCACCGCCGCTTCCAAAGCATCCGCCGCATCATGCGGCGCACTTTGGCGGACGTGGTCGAGAAGATTTTCAGGAGGAGGCATGCGAAGAGTGCGGCGATGATGCGCCTGAACGGCCCGCGTTCAACCATTGGAAGCGATCAAGAACGGTGGTTGTGTGTTTTTGCCCCTCGCGGTAGCATTCGGCGGCTTTGAAAATCCTCTCGCCATCCTCCGCACGCACGTCACCAGCCTTCACGCTGCTGGAGACCTCCATCGTGCTGCTCATCTTGGCGCTGCTGGTGAGTGCGGTGTTTGGCATCCTGCAAAGCTCCCTGCAACTGGCGGACTCCGTGAAGGCCGAATCTGACCGCGAGCTGCGGGTGCAGAAGTTTGTGGAGCTATGCGAGAACATGCTCAACCGCCTCCCGGCCGATGCGGTGATCTCCATCCGGCCGCAAAAGGGCTTGGGTAGTCAGCAGCAGATGATGGAGGTAGCTTTCGCCCTCTCACCCTTCGATGCAGCCACGCCGGGCATCGTCACGATCGGCACCGAAGCAGATAAAAACGGCATCCTGAGCACGCTCGTGGCTTTTGAGGAGGTACCGCTGAATTTTGCGCCCACGCAGCGCCTCAACACGACTCGGCCTATCCAGCTTCCCATCCTCAAAGGCATCGCCTCGCTCGAATGGCGTGTGTTTGATCCGCAGACGCAAAAGTGGGTGAACACCTGGAACGAGAAAGCTGTGGCTGCCGACATCGTCAAGAACGGCCAAGCCACGCTCACCGGTCTGCCGCCGTCGGGTCAAAACCTCACCCCAAATCCCGCTGGCGTGCCCAACGGCCCGCAGGTGGGCCTTTCCGTCGGTGACCCCAGCGTCAATCCCACCAATCCCCTCGGCGGCACGCCCGGCCTCGCCACCTCACTTTATCCCCGCCCACCGATGCTGGAGCTGAGCCTGAGCGTCGATGGCGAAGAACCTCGCCGATGGATCTTCTGGGTGCCAGCCTCCGTGGCACCGCAGTGAGCATCTCTATTTGCAGGTGGCGTCTCATGCCGCCGATTCTGCGACGAAGCGCTCCGCACAACCCGCCACTTTTCACGGCCAAGTGGCCCCGAGTGACTGTTACGACGCTTGCATTCCCGGCATGCCTGCTAGACTCGCGGCCCTGATTCAGGCATCACGAATCACCCTTCACTTCTCATCATGTCCCACAGAGTCCTCATCATCGGAGCCGGCGGCGTCGGCCGCGTCGTCGTTCATAAATGCGCCCAGCTTCCCGAGGTCTTCGGTGAGATCATGCTGGCCAGCCGCACGAAGTCGAAGTGCGATGGCATCGCCGCTGAGTTGAAGCGCCCCATCCAGACCGCTGGCGTGGATGCGGACAATGTGCCGGAGCTGGTGAAGCTGCTGAAGAGCTTCAAGCCCGAGGTCGTCATCAATGTGGCGCTACCTTATCAAGACCTCACCATCATGGACGCCTGCCTGGAGGCCGGCGTGCATTACATCGACACCGCGAACTACGAGCCGCGTGACGTGGCGAAATTCGAGTACCACTGGCAGTGGGCTTATCAGGAGAAATTCAAAGCCGCCGGCCTCACCGCGCTGCTCGGCTGCGGCTTTGATCCGGGCGTGACGAATGTGTACACCGCCTACGCTTTGAAGCACCATTTCTCGAAGATCGATACGCTCGACATCCTCGACTGCAACGCGGGCGATCACGGCAAGGCCTTCGCCACCAACTTCAATCCCGAGATCAACCTCCGCGAGGTCACCGCGAACGGTCGCTACTGGGAAAACGGCGCGTGGGTGGAGACGAAGCCGCTCGAAATCAAGCGCAGCTTCCCCTTCCCGGACGGCATCGGCCCGAAGAACATCTACTGCCTCTACCACGAAGAGCTGGAGAGCCTCACCAAGCACATCCCGATGCGCCGCGCCCGCTTTTGGATGACCTTTGGCGATGCCTACATCAAACACATGGAAGTGCTCGTGAATGTCGGCATGACCGGCATCCATCCCGTGAAGCACAAGGGCGTGGACATCATCCCCATCGAGTTCCTCAAGACGCTGCTGCCTGAGCCCGGCACGCTCGGTGCCGACACGAAAGGCAAGACCTGCATCGGCAACTGGATCGAAGGCACCGGCAAAGACGGCCAGCCGAAGCGCTACTACGTTTACAACATCTGCGACCACCAAGAGTGCTACAAGGAGACGAACAGCCAGGGCGTCAGCTACACCACCGGCGTCCCGGCGATGATCGCCGCTCGTCAGCTCCTCACCAACCCCGCCGAATATCGCCAGCCCGGCGTCTGGAACGTCGAGCAGCTCAATCCCGATCCCTTCATGGCCGATCTCAATGCCTACGGCCTGCCGTGGCTGGAGACCTGGCCCACGGAGCCGCTGCCAGGCGAGTAACGTTCAAGTTGCGGACATCTTCAGTGATGCGGGCACTCCTGCCCGCAATGGTGTCGCAGACCTGCGGGCAAGAGTGCCCGCATCACTTGAGAATGCTACCCGAGCTTCACTTCACTGATTGAGCGGCTTCCACTCGATCTCACAGGCCAGTTCGCCATCGCCGTCGATGCGCACGGTGGCCAGCCAGGCGTCGTAACCGAGGTTCATGGCCTTCACTAGCACGCGGGCGCTGTCGGAAGCGCTGAGTTCCGGCGGCTCGTGAGAGGCCCGCGTGGTGACCACATGCACGAAGAGGTTTTCCTCCTCGCCACGGGCTTCGATGTCGATGCCATGGTGGCCTCGGTGAGTCGTGCAGTGGTAGCCGGTGGAGGTCAGATAGGCCTCGACGTGCTTCTGGCCGAATTCGGGAATCTCAGCGGGTTTCAACATGGGAGAAGGCAGGTTGATGGGTTGCCGCTAAGGAAAATACCAAATTCGCCGGCCGATGGCAAGAACGGAGAGTTTCTGGTTTCAGCACGCCCCCAACTCACCATGGCGGCGAGACAAGCGCCAGCACAGTAGCCATCTTGCTCCGCAAGATGAGCGGATGGTGTCCCCAAGTCCCCCATGCTCGCGAAGTTTGATGGCCGTTCCGTTCGCGATGCGCCACGTTCCTCTTGCGGAGTGAGAGGACTACTTTGCTTCGCCTACTCGTTCGTGTTGGGCTTGAAGGCACAGCCTAGAAACTTGAAACGATCCCCTTACTTCTTCACCAGCGACTCCAAGTAATCGAGCAGGCTCGCAAACTCCTTCACGGTGAAGTTCATCATCAAACCGGGCGGCATCATGCTGGTGGGCAGTTTCTGACGCGACTGGATGTCCGCCACTTTGAAGGTGAACTCCTGAGAAGTGATGTTGCGGAGCTTGACCTCGCTCGCGCTTTCCAGCGTGATGAAACCCATCTGCGCGTTGCCATTCTTCATCGTGATCATCTCGCTGGCGAAGCCCTGGGCGATGGTTTTGTTCGGGTCCAGGATGTTTTGGGCCAGATCGGGGCGCTTGTAGGTTTGGGCGATGTTGCCGAGGTAGGGGCCTTTTTGGGCTTCGGTCTCCTTCACCGTGTGGCAGGCCACGCAGGTGGCTTTGGTGAAGATTTGCTCGCCGAGCGCCACGTTGCCTTTTTCCTTCAAAACGGCCGCGAGGGCCTCTTCGGGCTTCAAGGTCATGAGCTTGGGTGTTTTGTCTTCGATCTTGGTGATGCGCATGGACTTCGCGGCGCGTTCGGCGGCGCCTTTGACCTCGGCATCGGGATCATCGAGCGCGGCGAGCACTTTGGCGGCGCTGGGCATGTGCTTGGAGGCGCTGATGGCATCGATGATGAGCTTGCGGTGCTTCGGATCGGCCCAGCCTTTATCGAGCGCCTTCTGCGTGAGCTGGATGGACTCGGGGCTGCCCGTTTTGCGGTTCGCGAGGTTCAGCAACGCGGCATTCGCATACATCGACACCGGCCATTCGGCCTTCTCGGCGATCTGCTCGATGAGCTGGTGGTGGTTTTCGAGCTTCGGGGCATTCAAGAAGGCGGCCAAAGCGGCATCGTAGTCTTTCCAGGAGTCGGGTAGCTTCTTGAGAGGTTCCAGCGCGGCCAACGTGGCGGAGACGCCGTCGGCGCTGTCGGTTTTCGACAAAGCGATGATGGCCTGGGAGAGAGTAATGTGGTTCAGGCGTCCCGCCTGATCTGACGCAGCCGGGACGGCTGCACCACTCTTCACCAAGCCCACCAGCAGCGGCACGGCCTCCGCCGGAATCTCCTCCGCGCCAGCGAGCTGCGCCGCCAGTTCCGGCAGCACCTTCGGGTCCTGCTTCGCCAGGGCGAGGATGCGCTGCTGTGCCTCGTTGAACTGGATGCGGTTGCGGTTCAGCTCCTTCACCAAAAAGGCGGCTTCCTCCGGCGTGGCCTTTGCCAGCGCGTCCTTCAGTGCCACGGCGATCTTCGGCGTCTCGCTCCAGGCCTCCGGCTGGTAATACGGCCCCCGCGTGTCCGGCCGCGTGCCCCACGAATCGCCCTTCCACTCGCCTTCCTTGAAATGGAGGCGGCACAGCGCCGCGAGGATGCCCTGGCGCAAGGTTGGATCGGCTGCTTTGGCAATGCGCTCGATGAGGCCGGTAACGACTTCGGATTTATGAACACCAGACAACACCTTGAGAGCATTAGAACTGACTGTCGAGCCATCGTTAGCTAGCTCCAGGCAAGCTTTGGCAACCTCAATCTTGCCCTGCGGCTGCGCAACGTCATCAAAAGCAGCAAAGACACGTCCATCGTGAACCAAGGCGGCACTTTGAAGACCTCTGCGAATCAGATGAGCTACGACGGGGTCAACTTCGGACAACGCAGCTTTTAGAACCTCATTCATCTTCGCTGGGAGCACGCAACCGGCAGCAAGTGATCTTGCTAACACCGCTTTGATGCGGAGGGTGGTTTCATTGGAGTCAGAGGGCCATTGATCGATAATGGATTCATATCTCACCAAAAGCTCCGCATGCGCCTCCTTACTCTCCCCCTCTTCGAAGCGATAAAGAGCTTCGGATGAATCCCGGATAGCATCGACTGGCAGTTCGCTTCGTAGAGATTTGAGTGCAGTCCCAACACCGCCCAATCCAAGTGTTGCCAGCATTCCTGAGCGATACACTCCATACTGGGCAGCAACGCGGCTGCTAGGTGGCATTTGATGGTTCAGTGCCGCGGCGAACATCGCTTGAAAGGCTTCCGCCTTCTTTATCCTGGCAAACTGCTCAGGACCTCTCCTCACCAACTCCCTCTGCGCCTCCATCCTCCGGCGATTGCTTGCGGACTCCAGCACCTTCACCAGCTCCTCATCCTTCGCCTTCGCGAAATCCGGCAGCGGCTCGGCTTTGAAGTCCTTCGGCTTCACTTGCACGATGTAACCGACATCGGGGCCGGCCCAGCCGAAGGTGGCGCCTTTCCAACTGGCGCAATAGACGCGGCTCAGGCCATCGACATCGGCGTCGGTGGGGCGGGTCATTTTGATGAAGGGCTCGGGCTTGCGGGTTTCTTCGAAGGTCGCGCCCTTGGGCTTCACCTGATGATGCCAGAGAGCACCGCTGCCCCAGTCGCAGGTAAAGGGGGCGTTGTTCCAAGCGCCGAAGCCGGGCTCATCAATGTAAACCGCGCCGGTGCCGCTGCCGCCGCCGTAGTCGGCGAGGGGCTGGATGGCTTCATCATTGAAGTTTTTGTAGAGGCGCGGATAGCCGTGGTCGTCGAGGCCGGTGAAGTGGTGGAAGCGCACGTTCCAGCCGCCGCCGTCGTTCGTGTTGTCGCGGGCGAAGATGTCCATCAGCGGGCTGATGGCGACCTCGAGGATGTTCCGCGTGCCGGTGGAGTAGATTTCGAGGCCGGTGCCGTCGGGACGCACGCGGATGACGCCGCCGCCGCGATGCTGCAGCGTTTTGCCATCGGTGCCGGTGGCCTTCAGGAAGCCAAAGTCGCCACCCGCGATGTAAAGCCAGCCGTCGATGCCGAGGCTGAGGCCGTTCGTGGTGTGATCGGCGGGGCGATCTTTGAAGCCGTAGGCGATGCCATTGACGAGGATGTTTTGCTTTTCGGCGACGCCGTCGTGATCGGCATCAATGAACTCACTGAGGTGCGGCGGATGCACGAGGTAGAGGCGATCGTGGTCCCAAACGAGGCCGCGCGGGCTGTCCACCTCGCAGAAGACCTTCGTTTCATCGGCACGGCCATCGCCATCGAGATCGCGCAGGCGGATGATGCGGCCACGGTTGGGTTTGCGCTCCACGGAGCCGTTGCCATCGCTGCTGACATAAAGCGTGCCATCCGGCTCCGCAGCGAGGAAGACGGGGTAGTTCGCGGCGGCGCTATTCGCGAAGAGAGAGACCTCGAAGCCCTCGGCGACCTTCACGTCCTTCAAAATGGCGGCTTCTTCCTCCGGTGTGAGTTTGACGATCTTCGGCACCACGTTGCCGCCGTCTTTGCGGGGATCGGTGGCTTGGTTGTATTCCTTCTTCTGGTCAGCGCTCAGCTTCGGTGTGATGGATTTGATGCCCGGCCCTTTGAGCCGCACCTCGCGGATGCTGGCCCAGCCGCCGCTCTTTTTGCTGAGCGCATGCACCTTCACAAAACGGATGCCATCGGCCTTGGCGAAGTCATTTGAGTAAGGCGCGTTCTTTTCATTCGTGCTGCCATCGACGAGCGTGGTCCACGTTTTGCCATCGGTGCTGCCTTCGACTTTGAAGTGATACACGCCGTTGTTTTCCCAGGAGGTCTCGATGCCAGTGAGTGCCTGCGGCTTTTCCAGCTCAAGCTGCAACCACTGCGGGTAATCCGGCCCGTTGGCGCACCAGCGGGTGCCTTCGTCATTGTCCACGGCACACCAGGCGAAGTTGTTCTTGCCCTTCTCCTCGCTGCTCGCGGTCGCCTTGATGCCCGTGGCGTCTTTCGGCGTGGGCGGGGGCTTCGGAGCCTCGACGGGCTTCGCGGGCACAAAGGTCACTTTGTTCTGACCTTTGAACGGCGTCAGAAATTCCGGCGTGAGCTTGTCACAGGCCCAAAGCAGGCCACGCGTGATCAGATCGAGATAACGAGCATCGGCGACGGTCTCCGTGTTGTGCCCGATGGTCGTGCTGAAGCTGCGAGCACCGACTTTTTCGTTCGTCCAGGCCACGATGTATTCCACGTCCTTCGTCGTGCCGTCCTTGTTTTTGACGGTCTGCTTGCCCATCGCGAGTGGATGCGCATCGAAGAGGTTCACGTTGTTGTAGAGCTCTTCTTTGATCGTGGTCCAGTCGCCGAGCGTCTTGGTGATCGGGTGCTCTTTATCGACAAACGTGATCGCGATGGGCTCCTGCGGGCCATGGGAGTTCGATTGCAAGCCGAGGCGCTTGAACCAGCGA
Organism: Prosthecobacter sp.; assembly: GCA_044370285.1. Lineage (GTDB taxonomy): Bacteria > Verrucomicrobiota > Verrucomicrobiia > Verrucomicrobiales > Verrucomicrobiaceae > Prosthecobacter. The sequence continues at coordinate 54,264 of JBILVU010000007.1, read as the reverse complement.
TCCTCGCCCGTGCGGAAGCTGTGCATGGCGCAGTGAAGCTGGATGCTGGGGATGGTTTTGTGAGCGTCGAGGATGCGGGTGAGCGTCTCCTTGTTGTTCATGCTCGCCGCGCACTCGTCGTGAATGATGATGTCGTAGCCCTTGGCCCAATCCACCTTGTCATAGATCGGCAGCGGCGGGTTCGTGGACTTGTCGTCGGTCCAAATGACATCCACCTGCACATTCGCGCGGCTTTGGATGCCTTTGGCGATCACCTCATGCTGCTTCGCATAGTCATGGCAGCAGCCGCCGGTGATGAGGAGGGCTTTGAGAGGCTCGGCCGCGTAGGAGGCGGAAACGAGAAGCAGGGAGAAGAGGAAGCTGCGCATGGGGAAAAACGGGGGCGCAGAGATCGCACGAAAGGCGGGGTTTCAATCAGAAAAGTATGGCGGTCCCAATGCCGAGAAAACCTCCTGGAGAGGCTTTTCTTCGTTCGCTTTTGCCCGATGGCCTGCCACTCTCGCGCCCTCATGCGCGTCACAGTCAAAGACATCCTCGAAATCGTCGGCGGAAAACTACTCTCCGGGAGCGAATCCACGGCCATCGAAGGCTTTGCCAACCTCCGCGAGTCCGTGAAGGGCGATCTGAGCTTCTTCCATGATCCGCGTTACGACACCTTGCTCGCAGAAACCAAGGCCTGCGCCGTGCTGGTGCCGGAAACGTGGACCAAATTGCCCGAAAACGTGGCCTGCATCGGCGTGGCGGACCCTTCGCGGATGTTTGAGACCATTGTGGAGAAATTCGGCGTGCAGCCGGAACCCTTCAAACCGGGCGTGCATGCCACCGCCGTGATCGGCGAGGACGTGAAGTTTGATCCCGCCAAGGTCCGCATCGGCCCGCACGCGGTCATCGAAGACGGCGTGGAGATCGGCGATGGAGCCGAGATCGGCGCGGGATGCTTCGTGGGCCGAAACGCCCGCATCGGCGCGGATTCCAAGCTCTTTGCCAATGTGAGCGTCCACACCGGCTGCCTGCTCGGCGAGCGCGTCATCATCCACAGCAGCGTGGTGATCGGCGGCGATGGTTTCGGCTACGAATTCGACAAAGGCCGCCACCGCAAAATCAGGCAGGCCGGCATCGTGCAAATCGACAACGATGTCGAAATCGGCGCGGGCACCATGGTGGACCGCGCCCGCTTTGGCCGCACCTGGATCGGTGAAGGCACGAAGATCGACAACCTCGTCCAGATCGGCCACAACGTGGTCATCGGAAAGCATTGCATCATCGTGGCTGCTAATGCCATCGCGGGCAGCGCCCACATCGGCGACTACGTCGTCATCGCGGCGCAGTGCGGTGTCGCCGGTCATGTGAAAATCGGCTCGCAAGCCACGCTCGCAGGCCGCTGCGGCGTGACCAAGGACCTCCCCGGCGGAGCCACCTACCTCGGCTATCCCGCAATCCCCGTGGGCGAGGAAAAACGCCGCCTCGCTAGCATCAACCGCCTGCCGAGCCTCTCCGCCCGCGTGAAGAAGCTGGAAGACAAGGTTGGGGAATAGGTTCTCGTGAGACCGGTCAAGACTCGCGGGGGCGGAGGGACGTTCGGGGAAGTCTGACGACTTCCTCTACGCAGCGTGGGAGAGCGTTTTTTGGCCTCGTAGAAGCAAACGTCAGTTTGCCCCTGTTTGGGGGCCTCACCTCGCCTCCCACGCGGGCGGCAAGTCCTTCGACTCCGGCCCATACGTCTGCGAGACGATGAAGCCGCTCGCCTGCGAGGTGTAAAAGATGCGCCCATTGCTCACGACAGCGCCCAAACATTCACGGGAGTCGATGGCAGGCCCAGTGGAGACGAGTTTGCCGTCCTGGGAGAGGTCGATCATGTCCATGTTCGCGCCGAGGACATACGGCTCGCTCAGTGTGAAGCGGCAGCAGGCGTAGTTCGTCTGGATGCTGTAGATGACCTTGCCGGTGGCGCTGTCGAAGACGTTGCCTTTGCCGCGCAGGGCGTTGGAGAACATGAATTTCTCGCCCACGCTCACCACATTCAGCGCGGAGGTCACGGCGTCGCTGGTCCAGACGAGTTTGCCGGTGTTCGCGTCAAGGCACCACACATGACGGTCCTCGGTGCCGAGCTTGGCGCGGTTGTAGCCGCCGATGTAGAGCTTCCCATCGCGGGCGCTGAGCGTGCACTTCGAGGTGACGTAGTATTCATTCGTCTGCCACAGCACCTTGCCCGTCGCGGGATCAATGCAGCAGGTGAGGCCGTTGTTTTCGACCGGCAGTCCGCGACGCCGCTTCGTCTCGGCATCGTAGCCAAAGAAGACGCTGTAGTAGAGCTTCCCATCGAGAATGCAGATGCCGCAGTCATTGCCGCCGCGACCGAACTCAAAGAAATCCTTCTCCCACACCACCTTGCCCGTGTCCAAATCCCAGGCCCAGAGACGCGGATGATGGTTCTTGGGGTAATAGGGGTTGTCGTTGGAGTAGATGAAGCTCATCACCTCGCTGCCGTCTTTCGGCACCACCAGCTCGCCGCCAAAGGTGTACGGCTTCTCGCTGCCTTGCGGTGCATAGTCGCCGCTACCGCTCGCATAGATCGCCACCTTGCCCGCGACGACGGGCGGGAACTGGCGGCTCCAGCTCGGACTGCCAGTGAAGGGTGCTTCCCAGAGCAGATTGCCTGTCGCGGCATCGAGACAGCGCACAAACGACTTCTTCATGCCTGCCTGCGGCACCAGCAACTTGCCGTCGATGTAAAGCGGCGAGGTGAAGCTCAGATACACATCCGGAAACCACTTCCGCCACAGCAAACGCCCCGTGTCCTGCTCGCACGCGATGATCTGGCCTTCCGCCGTGTGCGTGTACATCCTACCACCGCCGCAAACCGGCAAATGCTTCACCGTGCCTTCGAGGCGACGTGCCCAGCGCATGCGCAGCGGAGGTTTCAGATCCTGGTTGTTCGAGTTCTGACCCGCGAAGTTGCCGTAGTTCGTGTACCAGTCGAATTTCGCATCGGCGAGCTTGCCGGTGAGCGGGGAGCGCAACTTGGCCACAATCGGACCGAGAAACTCAAGCTGAGAAGTCGCCGGCTTCTCTGCGAACACATAGAGGCTGCCGTCCTCACTTGGGACATAAACTCGACCACTAGCAATCGCCACAGGCGCTGTGACGGGAGCCTTGCTTGGAAGTCCAAAGACTTTTGAATACTCCAAGCCTTCATTGAACGGCGTGACAACCAAATTGCCATCCAAGCTCCCGGCAAATACATGCTTCTGAGTCAGCACTGGTGGAGCGATGAAGCCTTTTTGACTGAGAATGTCGGGTGACTCAACTGCCCCGGAAGACAGGTTCAATGTGTGCTTGATCAATCCCCTTCCCGTCTCCGGCTTCACGCGAAACACATCGCTCCCGCGAATCGCCACGGGCGAAAAGCTCAACAAACCGTCCATGCGGATGTTCGTGTCGGTGCCAGGCACGAAGTCGCCGGTTTTGAGGGTGTCGCCTTCGAGGCGCATGATGTCCACGCGACCGGCGTTGTCGCGGCGGTGCCATTGGACATAGACGTTGCCGTCGTCATCGGCGCTTTGGCCGAAGGTGGCGGGGAATTCCTTGCCAGACCACTCGGGGATCTCGCCGGTGGCTTTGAGCTTGGGAGCGGTGCCCGTGTCTTCGAGGAAGAGCGTGCGACCTCCGGCGGGAATGACGACGATGTTGTTTTTGATGAGACAAATGTCCCGCGAGCACACGAAGTGATCCTTCCACGTCACGCGGCCATCGCTGGAGGTCGGTTTGGTGCCGGGTTTGAGCGTGGCGAGCATGCGCTTCTCGCAAAACGCGGCCCAGGACTCGCCGCTCCAGCGGTTGCCGTCGAAGCCGACGACTTCCTTCACGAAATCCCACTTCCAGAGCTGCTTGCCCTCAAAGGTCATTGCCAGCACCTGCGCCCCGAGCGTAGCGACATACACGCGATCCTTCGCCACGACCGGCGTGCTGAAAATCGGCTCGCCGCAGTCGATCTCCGCCACCACCGCACCGCTGTCGCGATCCAGCACATAGTAGATTCCCGCCGTGGTGCCGAAATGCAGCCATTTTCCCGCGATGGCGGGCGAAGAGACATTGTTCACGTTTTGCTTCCCACCCTTGCTTTGGAAGCGCCAGACCTCTTTGAGCGTCTTGGCGTCAAAACAGGCCGCGCAGCCCGAGCCATCGACGACATACACTTTGCCACTCGCGACGACGGGCGAGGTGTAAATGCCATCCGTCATCGCCACCGCGCCTTGCAGGCCGAGTTTCTCGACATCGAGGTCGATTTGCGCCGCATTGCCACTGTGCGCGGCATTGAACATGAACTGCGGCCAGTCCTCCGCAGAGGCGTTCAGGCTGAAAAGGAGGGCGAGAGGCAGAAACAGGCGCTTCATGGGCTGAGAATACGGACGCCCAACAGATTTTTCACGGTTTGAAAGCGCCAGGGCCCATGCCACCTCGTTTCGACGCCTCTTTCTTGCTGGAAATCCTTTCTCCAGTGGCTAAGGGAGCGTCCCGCTTTTCTCAATGGGCGGTTCTTTCTCATCTCCCCATGCCCCGCACTTCAAAACAGGTCTGTGATCCCGTGGAAGCCGTCATCGCTGACATCCGCGCTGGGCGCATGGTGATCGTCACGGACGATGCCGACCGCGAAAACGAGGGCGATCTCATCTGTGCGGCGGAAAAGATCACGCCGGAGATGGTCACTTTCATGGTCCGCGAGGGGGCCGGTATGCTCTGCGTGGCCGTTTCGACGGAGATCGCCAAAAACCTGGGCCTCGAAAGCATGGTGCCGCAGAACCGTGAGGCCTTCACCACGGCTTTCACCGTCACCGTGGATGCCGCCAAAGGCATCACCACCGGCATCAGCGCCGCGGACCGCGCCCGCACCATCTGCCTGCTAGCCGACCCGAAAAGCAGCGCCAAATCCTTCGTCCAGCCGGGTCACATCAATCCGCTCGTCGCCAAGCCCGGCGGTGTTTTGCGCCGCGCCGGTCATACGGAAGCCGCCACGGATCTCGCCCGCCTCGCAGGCCTTCGCGAAGCCGGTGTGCTGATCGAGATCATGAATGCCGATGGCACCATGGCGCGGCTGCCGGACCTGCTGAAGTTCGCCAAGAAGCACAAGCTCAAGATTTGTAGCATCGCCGATCTCATCGCCTACCGCCGCAAGAGCGAGAAGCTCGTCGAGCGCATCGAAGTCGTGGACATGCCCACTGATTACGGCGAGTTCAAACTGCACCTCTACAAGAGCCATCTCGACGGCATTCATCATGTGGCCCTCGTGAAAGGCGACATCAAAGCTAGCGAGCCCACTCTCGTCCGCGTGCATAGCGAATGCCTCACCGGCGACATCTTTGCCTCACGCCGTTGTGATTGCGGCAGCCAGCTTCATGCAGCGATGCAGCACATCGAAAAGGCCGGCAAGGGTGTCATCATCTACATGCGCGGCCACGAAGGTCGCGGCATTGGCCTGCACGGCAAAATCATGGCCTACAAGCTCCAGGAGCAAGGCCTCGACACCGTCGAAGCCAATCTCAAGCTCGGCTTCCCGATGGATCTGCGTGATTACGGCATCGGTGCCCAGATCATCTACGATCTCGGCGTTCGGAAGATCCGCCTCATGACCAACAACCCGCGCAAGGTCATCGGTCTCGAAGGCCACAAGCTGCAAATCACTGAGCAGGTGCCCGTCAAATCCCAGCCCAAGCCCGAAAACGCCCGCTACCTGGAAACCAAGAAGAAAAAGATGGGGCATAAGTTGTGAATGACGAAACCAGAATGAGGAATGACGAATGAAATCCCAAACCCAAAACATCTCGTGAGCCATCGCTTCCTGTTCGTCATTCGTGCTTCTGCATTCTTTCGTCATTCCTCATTCTAAATTCGTCATTTCCCCTCATGTCTCAGTTTGCCCCCGCTCGCCCCCGCCCGCTTGAAGACCCGGTCTCCATTGCCGTTGTCGCGAGCATGTACAATAACCAGTTTGTGCAGGGGCTGGTGAATGCCGTCGCAGCCGAACTGGAGGACCTCGCGCCGCAGGCCACGGTGGATGTGTATCGCGTGCCGGGAGCCTTTGAGATCCCCGTCACGACGGAGCTCGTGCTGCGCAATTCGAAGCCGGATGCCATCATCGCCTTGGGCGTGATCATTCGCGGCAGCACGCAGCATGCGGACCTCGTGGGCAGCAGCGTCACCCAGGCCGTGCAGGACATGGCGGTGCGTCATTGCACGCCGATTGTGCATGAGGTGCTGCTCGTCGATGACGCGGAGCAGGCCGAGGAGCGCTGCCTGGGAGCCACCATCAATCGCGGCACGGAGGCTGCCCGCGTGTGCGTGCAGATGATCAATCTCTTCGCCAAAATGCGTGCCGGATTCGCCGGTGAAACCGAACTCGCCTGATCCACACCACCATGGGAAAACGCCGCGAAGGCCGCGAAGCCGCCGTCCAATACCTCTTTGCCCGCGACATGCATGGCGAGAAGGCCGATGAAGGCCAGCTCGACACGTTCTGGACCATCCACACGGCCAAAACCTCCACCCGCACCTATGCGGAGAGCCTCATCCAAGGCGTGCTCGCCAATCTGCCCACCATCGATGAGCACATCCGGGGCTCGATCCTGAATTTCAGCTTCGAGCGGCTTGCCAGCGTCGATCGCAATGTGCTCCGCTTGGCCGTCTATGAACTCACCTACTGCCCAGAGGTGCCCGGGCCGGTCATCCTCAACGAAGCAATCGAAGTGGCCAAAGCCCTCAGCGCCGGTGAATCCGGCTCTTTCGTGAATGGCGTGCTCGACCGCCTCGCGAAGAAGCTGCGATCCAACGAGCCCAAATATTCCAAACCCGCGCCAGCACCCAAGGAAGATTGATCATGGCCGGCTTCTTCAAATCCCTGCTTCAGCGCTTCACGAAGCCCGACATCGATTGGGACGACCTCGAAGCCTCGCTCATCAGCGGCGATCTCGGCCCGCGTCTGGCGCTTCAAATCGTCGCCGACCTCAAAGCGCAGCAGCGGAAGCTCCACGGGGCCGACATCGTGCAAGTGGCTCGCGAGCATGTGCGGAAGATTTTGCCCGAGAGCGTCGCCGCCATCACCCCGCTGGAAGGAAAGCCCAAGGTCATCCTCGTCATCGGCGTGAACGGCACCGGCAAAACCACCTCCACAGCGAAGCTCGCCCACGTTTTGCACCACCGCGGCCACAAGGTCGTCCTGGCTGCTGCGGATACCTTCCGTGCTGCTGCGGTCGAGCAGCTCACGGTTTGGAGTGAGCGCCTGGGCATCCCGCTCGTCAAAGGCCCGCCGAATTGCGATCCTGCTTCGGTGTGCTTCGATGGCTATGAGAAGGCCGTCAAAGAGAGGGCCGATTTCCTCATCTGCGATACCGCTGGTCGTCTCCACACGAAGCACAACCTCATGGAGGAGCTGAAGAAGATTCACCGCATCCTCGGCCGTCGCGATGAAACCTCCCCGCACGAGGTTTTGCTCGTCTGCGATGCCACCACCGGCGGAAACGCCCTCTCCCAAGCCCGCGAATTCCACAAAGCCATCCCGCTCACCGGCGTCATCGTCACCAAACTCGACGGCAGCGGCAAAGGCGGCGTCCTCGTCGCTATCCAGCAGGAACTCGGCGTGCCCACCCGCTTCATCGGCCTCGGTGAGAAGGTGGAAGACTTCCAGCCCTTCGATCCAAAGCGGTTCGTCGAAGAACTGCTGTAAGCGAAGGGCGAAGGGCACAGAGTGGACGAAAAAACCTCTGCGGAACTCTGCGTTATCTGCGGTCGTTTCGGATTCACCGCAGAGTAAAGCCTCCTGGTCCCGTGATGTGGAGGAAGCAAATTATGGTTCCCCAAACCGCATAGACAGAGGAATGGGGACAAAGGAATGAGGCATTGGATTCCCCTGTCCACATTCCTCTGTCTTCTTCATTCACGTAAAACAACTCGCTTCTAGAGGAGCTCTTCCACGAACCACTTCGTCTGAAGAAAAATAAACGAGCCGAAGCGTAGATCGCCTCGGCTCGTGCAATGGATTTTTTGCGCAACGAAATTTTTGCCTCTCGGAGGCATCTCAAATCACGCAAACTGCGTGTAGAGCTTCAGCTCGGCGATGCGCTGGGCGACATCGAGCGGCGTCACGGATTGCAGTTTATGCGTGCTGAAGGCTTCGCAGGTGTAGCTGGCCACAACGCTGCCATGCACGACGGCGGATTTGAGGTCATCAAAGGTGGGCTTGGTCTTGCCGTGGGCGGCGAGCCAGCCGACGAGGCCGCCAAGGAAGCTGTCGCCCGCGCCGGTGGGATCAAAGACGGAGTGCAGCGGGTAGGCAGAGCAGGAGAAGAAGTGCTCCTTCTTCTCGCCGAAGAGATAGCTGCCATGCTCGCCGCGCTTCACGATGACAAATTTCGGGCCTTTGGCGAGCAGCTTGCGGCCCGCTTCAACGAGGTTCGTGGTGCCAGCGAATTCCTTGGCCTCGCCGTCGTTGATGACGAGCAGGTCGATGCGCTTCAAAACATCATGCAGGCGCTCATTAGCGATGCTGATCCAGAGATCCATGGTGTCCGCAGCGATGAAATCGACGGCACTGCATTGGTCGATCATCTGCATCTGGTTTTCGGGATGCATGTTCGCGGCGACGGCGATTTTGGCCTTTTGCGCCTCCTCGGGGATTTTCACGCTCCAGTTTTCGAGGACGTTCACGGCCACGTTGTGGGTGGTGCGGTTGTTCATGTCCTCATGATACTCGCCGCTCCAGGTGAAGGAGGCGCCGCTGCTGCGCTCCAGGCCACTGATGTCCACGCCGTGGCTGGAGAGCATGTCGAGATGCTGCGGGGGGAAGTCGTGGCCAATGATGCCGACGAGATGTACGGGCTTTACAAAGACACTCGCAGCGAGGGCGGCATAGCTGGCGGAGCCTCCGAGCAGGTTTTTTTGCTCATCCTGAGGAGTTTTGACATTATCAAGGGCGACGCTGCCTGCGATGACGACGGACATGAGAGGTTAGGGAAGGTGAAGTGTTTAATTCTTGCCCAACCGGCGGCATGCTCCTAAAACGAAGCCGTGCCGGAAAGCGCCGCCGATCTTCGGTTTGCCCCCCGTCCTGTCAAGCAGCACCTCCGCCCGCCCTGTCATGCGTTTGAGCCTTTTCTTTCTCATGGTCATCCTCCTTCCGGTGGCGGCCGTAGCTCACGCTTACTTCATTGCCTTTCACCGGCTGCCGCTGCTGCGCACGGAGGTGATCGGCATCCTCGAAAAGGCTGGCGTGCAGTCTCCGAAGGTCGATCTCGCCTTTCTCGATATCGACATCGCAGGCGAGGCACCCTCCCCGCAGGTCCACCGGCAGGTCGTGGAGTCCATCCGCCGCATCGGTCCGCTGCGGCTAAAGTCCGGCGCTGATCGCTTGCATGTGAATGCCAGCGTGAAAGCCCACCTGCATGAGAAGCGACTGCGCCTCACCGGCTGGCTGCCAGAGCAGAAAGATGCCGAAAAGCTCGCCCGCATCCTCACGGAGCTGCGCCCGGATTTGATCCTCGATACCGCCGATCTCCAACACGCCCCGGAAGTGCGCTGGCCAGCGGATTTCAAACCACCGCTGGATGCCGCGAATCCCTTTCTCAGTCCCATCCTCGATCATTTACGCATCCCGGCCGAACTGAGGATCGAGTTTAAAGACGGCACGCTGCGGCTCACGGGCATGCTGCCTGACGGTGAGCTGAAAGAGGAGATCATTTCCGCCCTCGCCGGAGATTCGGGAGCCTCGGAGATCGATCCCTCAGCACTCATCGCCAGCCCGCATGTCAAAGCGGCTCCCTTCGCGAAGAAAAAAGCGCTCGCCGCCTTCCTCGCGAGCTTCTTCGCCGCCCCACCGCCGCGAGGCTTCGAGATCAGAGACCAAGGCCGCCCAAAACTCACCGGCATCGCCACCCGAAAGCTAGAGAGTGAATGGCTCACGCTGCTGCGCCCCGTGACGGGCGCGGCACAAGTGGATTCGCAACTCGTTCTGCTGCCCTCGCTCTATCACCAGCCAGGCTACCAGCCCCGCTCACCGCTGCCTCCCGCCATGCTCGAGCAACTCCGCGAGGTGCTCCACGGCATGACCATCTCCTTTGAATCAGGCACCTCCACCCTCCCGCCGCTCGATCAGACAAAGCTCGCTGCGCTCGCCCCCTCGCTACTGGCCGCGGGCCCCGCTCTCGGCCTCATCATCGGCGGCCATCCTGATCCCCTTGGCGATACAGCCCAAGAGGCAGCGATGGCAAAAAACCGCGCCGAGACCGTGCTCTCCTTTCTCATCGAGCAGGGCGTCCCTGCCACAGACATCACGGCGACGGCTTTTGAGCCCGTCCCTCCTAGCTCCCCGGCTGCACCTGACATGCCCCGAAGCGTCGAAATCCTCGTCAAATAACAAGCCCATGCCTCTCGACCTTCAATCCCTCTCGACGGACACGCTTCTCTACATGCTCATGCATAGCGGCATATTCGTCGCCATCATGGGTGCCGTGTTTTTCCTCATCGGCCTCATCTTCGGCCATTCCACCTGGGGCCGGTTCAAGACGCAGTCACGCATGCTCGCCCGTGAAATCGAGCAGCAGCGCCACGAGATCGCCACCCTGAAGCGCAAGGTCGGCGATCACTCCGTGAAGCCCGGCAGCGTCTCGCTCGCCACCGATTCCATCACCATGCCCTCCGCAGGCAGCGAGCCCTCCACCAGCGACATCCCGCCGCCCGTACTATCCCCAGTGGAGCATCAGCCGCCTCCCCCGCCCACCCCCGCCCTGCCCGCAGAAATCATCAACGATAGCCTCGCTCCCGCCGAGCCACCCACAGCTAGTCTCTCCGCGAAAATAAAAGCCCCCAAGGCAAAGACCACCATCAAAGCCAAGCCCGCCGAGCCAAAAATCACCATCGAATCTATCCCCGCTCCCATTGAGCCGCCTCCCACCCTGCCGGAGAGGCCCGCAGCCCCATCCCCGCTCGCCGCCATCATCGCCCCACATGCCGCCCCCGCCCTGCCGAAGCCTGAAAAGCCCGCCCCAGAAACCCTCGCCACCGCCGTCGAGTCCCTCGACATCATTCCCGCTCTACCCGAGCTACCAAGCTCCACGGCACCCACAGAGATCAAACCAGAGCACGATGCCAAACTAGGCCTCGTTTACAAAACACCACCTCCGAAGCACGACGACCTCACCGCTCTAAAAGGCATCGCCAAAGTGCTCGAACAGCGCCTCCACGAATTCGGCATCTACACCTATGACCAGATCGCCGCGTGGACGGAGGATCAGATCAAGGAATTCTCCTCCCGCCTAGCCTTCAAAGACCGCATCCATCGCGAAAAATGGGTGGAGCAGGCCAAAAAACTCCTGTCAGGGAAAACACCGCATACATGACATCCTCGATCGCCGCCTCGCTCCTCCTTTTCCTCGCCATCCTCACCCACGCAGCCGCCGAGGCGGTGCCCGTGGTCATCGTGCCGGGTCAAGGCATCACTCGCGGAGGTAAGCCCTACTTCGTCAAAGGTGCGGGAGGTGAGAAGCATCTCGATGAACTCGTGGCCACCGGCGGAAACAGCATCCGCACCTGGACCACCAATGGCCTGGAGCCCATCCTCGATACGGCCCAGCAGCGCGGCCTCACCGTTTGTGCGGGCATCTGGCTGGAGCCCGAGTGCAATTGGTTCTCGTATGCCAATTCCAAGCACTGTGCGAAGCAGATCGCACGAGTGGTGAATGAGGTCGTGCAGCATCGTGACCACCCAGCCCTGCTCTTTTGGGGCATCGGCAATGAAGCCGAGGGCGATGGCGAAAACGTTGCCTACTGGAAGCAGCTCGAAGTGCTGGCTCAAGTGGTGAAAGCACTCGATCCAGCTCACCCCACCTTCACCGCCGTGGCCGGCCTCCAGCCGAAAAAAATCGCCGGGCTGCAGGCACACACGCCGAGTCTCGACTTCATCGGCATCAACACCTACGGAGCGCTGCCGCAGCTTCGGAAATACCTCGCCGAAAACGGCTGGAAGCGCCCCTGGGTCGTCACGGAATATGGCGCACGCGGTTTCTGGGAAAGCCCCCGCACATCATGGAATGCCGCCATCGAGCCACCCAGCCAGGAGAAGGCCAAATTCATCCACAAAGCCTATCAAGCCGCCATCCAGCCCGGTGGTGATTGCTGGGGCAGCTATGTGTTTCTCTGGGGGCAGAAGCAGGAAGCCACCTCGACGTGGTTTGGCATCTTCACCGATCACGGCGAATCCACCGCCATTCGCGATGTGATGCATGAGCTATGGAAAGGTGAAGCACCACCTGATCGAGCCCCCCTTCTCACAAAACTGGAGAGCAGCGCGGCCAAAAAAGAAATCGCCGCAGGCACTGAATTCCAAGCCGAAGCCACCGCCAGTGATCCCGATGGCGACGCCCTTTCCTGGCACTGGACCGTCACCGCCGAGAGCGCCGGACGCGATGCCAAAGGCAAAGAACGCATCACTCACCCCATCCCTGAGTCGGTGCTGAAAGCCGAAGCATCCTCCGCCACCTTTCGAGCACCCAAAAAGCCCGGCGACTACCGCGTCCACCTCCGCGTCACCGATACCCATCACCGCGCCGCCACGGCCAATTTCCCCTTCAAGGTCAGCGAGCCGTGAGTGGGCGCTTCGATTAGCCTAAACTCAGAAATGGAGAACCACGGAAAGCACGGAATACACGGAAGGATCAGGCATGGGGCATGTCTTGTTCTCTCACTTGTGGATGACTCTGGCGGATTGGGCACTGCCCTTCATTTCCGTGTATTCAGTGTATTCCGTGGTCAGCCATTCCCGTTTCTAGGATTAGAATTTCACACGTCGATCACCGGCCCGGAGCCAGATTTCGATTTGGCGGCCAGCCATTGCTTGTACTTTTCGAGGTCCTGCTCCACGAGCTTGAGGCAGAAGGCGATCACCGCCGCGTCGTCGAGGTAGCCCAGGCCGGGGATGACATCTGGAAACAGGTCCGCCGGATTCAGCACATACAGCAGCGCCAGCGCCACCGCCGCGATGGCCCAGTAAGGCGTCTCGCGATAACGCCCGGCGGCGTAGTCTTTGACGAGGCTCAGCATCAACTTCGCCTGCTCGAAGAACTGCTTCAGCTTCGGCAGCTTCCCCTCGATGTCGCTGGCACGTTGAGTGACCTTTTCGATGCTGACATCGTGGTTGTGACCGGGTTCGGGAGAGGCTAGCGTGCTCATGGCGGAAATGAAAAGCAGGCACGGGGTTTCTTCAATGCCGTGTTTGACGATCTGGAGCTGTGCTTGCACGGTCGGCAGCCATGACCTTCACCATTCAGCGTTTTCGATTTCATGTTTTGCCGATGCGGTTGCGGTTTCCGTTTAAATACGGGATCGCGAGCATGACGGTGGTGCCGCATGTGTTTGTGAATGTGGACCTGGAGGTGAACGGGCGCGAGGTGAGCGGGCTTAGCAGCGAGGGGCTGGCGCTGAAGTGGTTCACGAAGAATCCGGAGACGCCGTTCGAGGCGGATTTGTGCGAGATGATCGCGGTGATTCAAAATGCGTCGCGAATCGGCCGGCTGGCGGCGGAGAAGGCGACGGGCTTTTTTGCGTGGTGGAAGGATTTGTATGCGGAGCAGTGCAACTGGGCCAAAATCCGCGAGGTGCCACCGCTGCTATCGAACCTGGGCGTGAGCCTGATGGAGCGGGCGGTGCTGGATGGTCTCTGCAAGGCGCTGGGAAAGCCGCTGCATGCGGTTTTGGCTTCGGAGGAGCTGGGGATGGATCTCAGTGAAGTTCGCGGGGTGAAGGTGGGGAAGGCGCTGGCGGAGCGTCCGCTGGAGCGGGTGCATGTGCGGCACACCGTGGGGCTGGGCGATGAGCTGCGGGCGAGTGAGATTTCGGAGTCGGAGCGAGTGAACGACGGGCTGCCGCAGGCGCTGGATGAATCGATCCGGGCTTACGGGCTGTCGTTTTTCAAGATCAAGATCAGCGGGAAGGCGGAGACGGATGTGCCGAGGCTGCGCGAGGTGACTCGCCTCCTGATGGAGAACTGTCCGCAGGGCTTCAAGACGACGCTGGATGGCAATGAGCAGTTCCATGAGCTGGCGGCGTTTCGGGATTACTTCACGCTGCTGCGTGGGGATGCGGCTCTGAGGCCGTTGTTTGAGAATTTGCTGCTCATCGAGCAGCCGCTGCACCGGGCGAAGGCGCTGGGCGATGAGGTGGCGGTGCTACGCGAGTGGAAGGATCTGCCGGGGATGATCATCGACGAGAGTGATGGCTCGCTGGACGATCTGCCGCGGGCGCTGGAGCTAGGCTATCGCGGCACGAGCCACAAGAACTGCAAAGGCATCGTCAAAGGTCTGGCGAATGCGGCGCTGCTGCGCACGCGGGCGGATTCGATCCTGAGCGGTGAGGACCTGTGCAGCATCGGTCCGGTGGCGATGCTGCAAGACGTGGCGATGCAGGCGGCGTTAGGCGTTTCCCACGTGGAGCGGAATGGTCACCACTACCTCCGTGGCTTGAGTGCGTATCCGGAGGCCTTGCAACGCGATGTTTTAGCAGCGCATGGCGGGCTTTATGAACGGCATGTGGAAGGTTTCCCCGTGTTGCGCATCGAAAACGGCCAGCTCGATCTCACGAGCGTGAACGCCGCCCCCTTTGGCTGCGGCGCGGTTTTGGACATGGCGGACTACGAGCCGCTGGATGCCTGGATCAAACGCGGCGGGTTGGGGGAGATGTGAGAAGTCAGCAGTGTCAGTCGGGTCAAGCCGGTCAAAGTGGCCTGCGAAACCTTGACCTGACTCGAAGCTCGTGACACGGCGAGATCCTCGCTATCGTCATTCCCACATGAAAATCTCCCCCGCGTTGCTGCTGCTCGTTTTGATCCTCTTCGGAGGTGTGGCGGCCTTTTTTCTGAGCAGTGACAAGGCCGCGCCGAAGGCTGAGGCACCGCTTTTGAGTGATCGGGCACAAGGGACCGAAACCGTGGAGGATCTAAAGAAGCAGATCGATCTGCTGTTGGGCCAGAACGAGTATCTGCAAGGTCAGGTGCAGGTGCTTCAGGATGAGAATGCGCAGCTCATTCAGAAGCTTGGCACGCTGGGCATGAAGGGCGGCACGCAACCCGCCGCCATGGCAGCGGATGACGGCATCGCGCCGGACTTTGTGGGCATGGGCGTGGACATGATGAAATTCCGCCAGATCAAGGCGCTGCCGCTGGTGACCTCGCCTGCGACGGAGTCGGAGGTGGAGAAGGTAGTGCTGGCATGGCTGAAGCGTTTGCAGCCCGGTGATGAAGCGCAGAGGCAGGCTCGGGCGCTGGCGGCGTTGGGCTGGATACCTCAAGAGATCGATCCGCTGCCGCTACGGGCGAAGCTACTCACGCGGCAGCTCGGCGGCTGGTATGATTCGGAAAACGATACGATGCTCACCGTCGATCCACTGAGTGATCCGCCGCCTTCATCGAAGCCGGATGAGCCGCTGGCGGTGGCCTTTGGTCAGCTTTTGCGGGAGTATGAGCCGATCCTCTTTCAGCCGCAGCACGGCAGTCTCTCGATGGATGAGCGGGCAGCCCGCGAGAGTCTGCTGGCGGGCGATGCGGGCCTGACGCGCTTCCTTTTTTCGATCCAAAATCCGAAGGCGGAGCCGAAGAATGGCATTCCCGCCGAGGATCCCGATCATCCGCTGAATCAGGTGCCGATGCCGGTCTTCCTGCGGGAGATGGCGATGTTTTCCTTCATGCGTGGCTTTGAGTTTGTGCAGGCTTTGCATAGCGCGGGGGAATTTCCCCAGCTCAACGCCGCCTACAGCCGCCCGCCGGTGAGCACGGCGGAGGTGATCGAGCCGGAGCGGTATCTCGATGCCGCCACCCGCGATGCGAAGGTGGAGGTGAGTTTCCCATCGGTGGCGTGGAATGGTGTGGAGCCGTTTTGGGATGATCAGCTCGGTAAATTTGCCTGCGTCACCGCTTTGCGTGCTCACAACGAGGACACCGAGGCGGCGGAAGGTGCTCGCGGATTGCTGGCGGATCGCTTGCTGGCTTGGCAGGCCGGTGTGGAGGCAAAACGTCATCACGCGGCCTGGCAGACGCTGTTTCAGGATGCGGAGGCGGCGCAGGCTTTTGTAAAAGCGATGACGAAGGCGCTGGTGGAGCGTTACGGCTTGGAAAAAGCCCCGGAGCCCGTGGCCGGAGCCATCGCTTTCGCAGCTCAAGACCGCTTTGTGATGCTGAAGCTCAATCGCAGCGGCCAAGGTGCTCTGCTGCTCGATACGGCCAGCGAGGTGGCGCGGACAGAACTGGCTGCTTTGCTCGAAGGAGGCGCGAAATGACCGCCAAGCGCGTGCTTTATGCTGGCCGCGTGCAGGGCGTGGGTTTTCGCTTCAGCTCGAAGCAGATCGCCCGCGGCTTTGACGTGTGCGGCTGGGTGAAAAACCTGCCGGATGGTCGCGTGGAGCTCCATGCGCAGGCCTGGGAGCCGGAAGAGGTCGATGCCTTCCTGGCGGGCATTCAGGAGAGCAATCTGGGCTCTCACATCAAAGAGACGGAAGTGCGTGGGATCGCCGTGGAGGCAGGGCTGCGCGGGTTTGAGATCGTGCGGTGACGATCAGGCGGCCAGCAGCCGCTCACGGCCCGCCTGGGCGAGCTTCCGGGCGAGACCGGGCACATAACGGGCCATCTCGTAGGCGAGGACTTCGAGCTGCGTTTCATTCACCGGCTCGTTGCGGGTGGGGCGTTCGGTCATCTTCACCTCGGCGATGACTCCGAAGACGCTGGCGTTGGCTTGAAGTTCGAGTTGCGCAGGCATGGCGTGAGGTGGTTAGATGTCAGTTATTGGCGAGCACGAGCTTGCCTTCGTTCATGATCCATTTCCGGCGGTCCAAAGCGCCGCCATTCAGCATGTTTTCGATCGCCCCATTCACAATCATGCGCACAGCCTCGGAAGGGCTGCTGCCGAACGTGCCTTTCAAGGTCAGGTCATCGAGGTACTGCCTGATCTGGGGCGTAAACGCCACCGTCAGGGAGGAGGACTCGAAGTTGTTAGAAGGGCGGGCCATCGATTAAAACCGAATAATAACCCCATTTTAATTCGAGCTTGGCCTGATGGTCAAGTTTGGATCCCATTCTTTTGGGGTTTTTATGCCGTTAAAACCCCACTTTTTATTAAGGTTGATTAAACAACTCGCTTCTAACGATGGAAATCGCCCCCTCGCGGCGTTCTTGGCAGCCCTTTTCCAACCATGAAACGTCTCCTTCTCGCCTCCGCCGCCTCCTTGGCTGTCTTTGCCGCCACTTTCACCTCGCTCAATGCCCTCGCCGCTGAGGGAGAATGGCAAAACTGGTTCGCCGATGGCTCACTGAACGGTGGCCAGATCATCAGCGGCACCGCATCTTATAAAGTGGAGGACGGAGTGCTCGTGGGCACGACGGTCGATGGCAGCCCAAATACCTTCCTGGCCATCGGGCCGTTCAAAGACTTCGAACTCGAATTTGAGGTGAAGGTAGATGACGAACTAAATTCCGGCGTGCAAGTGCGCAGCCACATCGCCAAGGAAGGCGATCCCGCTCCCGAAGGCAGCAAAGGCGGCAAACCACTGCCTGCGGGCCGCCTTTTTGGCCCCCAGTGTGAGATCGCCGTGAATGGCACCGCCGGAGATTTTTATGATGAAGCCCGCCGTGGCACTTGGTGGAGCATTTTGACGAAAACCGAGGCGGTGCGCACCGACGCCGCCAAAGCCGCCTTCAAGAAGGGCGATTGGAACCACTACCGCATCGTGGTGAAGGGCGATCACTACCAGAGCTTCGTCAATGGCGTGGCGACGGCTGATTTCACCCAACCAGGTGACCCTGAGGGCCTCATCGGCTTCCAGGTGCATGGCATCAAAAAGGGCAGCGGCCCCTACAGCGTGCGCTGGAGGAAGGTGAAGTTCCGCGAGACGAAGTGAGGCACCCCGTGGAAGCGGAATTGGTTGTGCTCAATTGACCATCAAGCTGCCTTTGATCTTGCCACGGGCGGCGAGGGCGTTAGTGTCGGCCCCGCCAGTCGCAACTAACTCTCCCGTCACATGCCCAAACGCAAACCGACCGCCAAAAAGGCCGCCGCTCCCGCCGCAAAGTCTGCCCCCAAGTCTGGAGCACCTGCTGCCTCAAATTTCGACCTCGCGCACATCCGCGAAATCGTCGGCCTAATGGCTGACAATGATCTCTCCTACTTCCACTTCGAGCAGAAGGAATCGAAGCTCGAAATCCGCCGTGGCTCCGACTTCGCCGCCGCAGGCGATCTCCTGAAGCATCTCCCCGTTTCTGCCCCTGCAGCCGCCCCGGTGGCCGTGGCAGCCCCGGCTCCCGTCGCCGCTGCCCCTGTAGCGGCACCTGCGGCTCAAGCTGCTCCCGCCGCTGCAGCCTCACCTGTCGGCCCGACGATCAATTCGCCCATGGTCGGCACCTTCTACCGCTCCGCCGCCCCCGGCGAGAAGTCCTTCGCGAACGTCGGCGATCAGGTGGATGAAAACACCACCGTCTGCATCATCGAGGCCATGAAAGTCATGAACGAGATCAAGGCCGAGGCCCGTGGCACCATCGCCCGCATCCTCGCTGAGGACGGCAAGCCCGTTCAATACGGCCAGCCACTCTTTGAGCTGAAGGCATAGGGCAAAGGGCGAAGAGCCAAGAGTCCCTGACCTCTGCTCTTCGCCAGTTCGCACCTTTTCGCCTTCGCTTTTTGCCCCTCCGCTCTACGCCCTTAGCCCTCTGCCCTCCGCTCTGATGTTCAAAAAAGTCCTCGTCGCCAATCGTGGTGAAATCGCCCTTCGCGTCATCCGCGCCTGCAAAGAACTCGATGTCAAAACCGTCGCCGTGTATTCGGAGGCCGATGTCGATTCCATGCATGTCCACCTCGCCGACGAGGCCATCTGCATCGGCCCCGGCCCCAGCACCGAGAGCTACCTCAAAATTTCCCGCATCATCTCCGCTGCCGAAATCGCCAATGTGGACGCCATCCACCCTGGCTACGGCTTCCTCTCCGAGAAAGAGGAGTTCGCGGAAATCTGCGAGAAGTGCAAAATCAAGTTCATTGGGCCCTCCGCCAAGGTCATCTCGATGATGGGTGACAAAAACGTGGCCCGTGACACCGCCCGCAAGGCCGGCGTGCCCATCACCCCCGGCTCCGATGGCATCATCACCAGCGAGGAAGAAGCCCTCGCCTGGGCGCGGAAGATTGGCTACCCCGTCATGATCAAGGCCACCGCAGGTGGCGGCGGTCGCGGCATGCGCCCCGTGCTCAATGAAGCCACGCTCATCTCCTCCTTCCAGGCAGCCTCGATGGAAGCACTCAAGTGTTTTGGAGACGGCTCCATGTACATGGAAAAGCTCGTCGATAAGCCCCACCACATCGAATTCCAAATCGTCGCCGACTCCCGTGGCAACGTCGTCCACCTCGGTGAGCGCGATTGCTCCATGCAGCGTCGCAACCAGAAGATCATCGAAGAATGCCCCAGCCCCAAGCTGCCTGAAAAGCTCCGCAAACGGATGGGCGATGCCGCCGTCAAGCTCTGCAAAGAAATCGGCTACGAGAACTGCGGCACCATTGAGTTCCTCGTCGATAATGCCTGCGAGAATTACTACTTCATGGAGATGAACACCCGCATCCAGGTGGAGCATCCCATCACCGAAGAAGTGTATGGCTGCGATCTCATCAAGGAGCAGATCCGCATCGCCGCCGGCCTTCCGCTCTCCGAGCATGTGATCAATGCCAAGCCCCGTGGCCACGCCATCGAGTGCCGCATCAACGCCGAGGATCCTTATCGCAATTTTGCCCCCAGCCCCGGTAAGATCACTCTCTGGTACACCTCCGGTGGCCGCGGCGTCCGCGTCGATACCCACGTCTATGCCGGATACAGCGTGCCTCCGTATTACGATTCGATGATCGCCAAGCTCATCGTCACCGGAGCCACGCGTGACATCGCCATCCGCCGCATGCGCCGCGCCTTGGGTGAATTCACCGTCGAAGGCATCAAGACCACCATCCCGCTCCAGAGCAAGGTGCTCACCACCAGCGACTTTCAAAACGGCAACTACGACATCTCCTGGCTCGAAAATTTCCTCCGCCAGGAAGGTCTGAAAGCCTGATCGGAAGGCACAGGGGTCAGATTTGGTGATGTCCTCGTTTGAAGCGGGGACTCATTTCACTCCAACAATCGACAATCGGAGTTCAGCCATCGTCATTCCGAGTTTGCCCGTGGAAACGCCTCTTGACGCTCGCGTGCCTTTTCCCACACACTCGCGTCCTCGCATGAAATTCCACTCCCGCTCCTCCGTCGCCCTGCTGATGTGCCTCGTCGCGTTCGCCAGTGCTCCCGCCCAACAACCTGCACCGGCCGCACCTCCCGCAGCCGGTAGCCAACAGGCACCCGATCAGGAGGAGCTAAAGCGCCGCCTCAAAGAGCGCATGGATGAGGTCGAAAAGTATGGTTGGTCGCGTCAGGGCACCGGAAAGCTCGGCAACCGCGCCGAGATCGTCATCCCCAAAGACTGGCGTTTCACCGATGGCAATGGCACCCGCCAGCTCATGGTCCTCTACGGAAACCCCGCCACGGATCGCGAACTTGGCACGCTGGCGCAGGAAGGCATCGGCGATCCGCCATGGATCATTTTCGAGTTCGATGAGTCCGGCTACGTCAAAGACGACGACAAAGACGAACTGAATGCCGATGACCTGCTGGCATCTCTTCAGGAAGGCCAAAAAGCTGGCAATGAATACCGCCGCAAAAACGGCATGGACGAGTTGGAGATCCTCGGCTGGGCCGTCCCGCCACGTTACAACGAAAAGACCCACAACCTCGAATGGGCCACCAAGCTCCACAGCATCGGCTCGCCCGCCGATGAGATCTCGATCAACTTTAACACCCGCCTTCTGGGCCGCGAAGGCGTCATGGAGGTCACGCTCGTGTGCGAGCCTGACGAACTCACCGCCATGATCGCCGAGCAAGAAAAGATCCTCACCGGCTTCTCCTACATCGAAGGCCAGCGATACGCCGAATATCGTGCGGGTGACAAGATCGCCGAATACGGCCTCACCGGCCTCGTTGCGGGTGGCGCGGCCTTTGCCCTCGCGAAGTCCGGCTTCTTCACGAAGTTCGCCAAACCGCTCATCATTGGTGCCATCGCCATGCTCGCCGCCGTCAAAAAATTCTTCGGCAAGCTGTTCGGCGCACGCCAGCAGGATTGATCCGCCTTCATGACCGACGGCCAGACGCTACTCGCGGTTTTTGCCGCGTTTTACCTCATGGAATGCCTGTGGGTTATGCCTTCACAGGCTTGGCTGGCCGTGGGTCGTGAGCGCATCACACGCTTCCTCAGGCCGTGGGATCGCTTCCACGTCGCCGGAGGTTCGCCGGTGCTTTTGCATCTCATTCCGGCACCGCAGGTGCCATCGATGCCTTGGCTGCTCGTTGCCGAGGCTTCACATCTCGTACTGCATCGCGATGATGGTACCCGCGAGAGCCTCGATTGGTCGCAAATCGAGCCGCAGGCCTCCGAGAAAACCCTTCGCCTCGATGCGAGTCACTCGCTGCGCCTGCCAAACGCCGCCGATGCCACCGCCTGGGCCGCGCTCATCACCGCGTGGAAGGCGCTGCAGCCCGAGCAGCGCCGCGCCGCCTTCCTCAAGCATGCCCGTCAAACACTCAGCGCCACCGAGGCCGCCGCGCAGAGCGCCCTCGCAGGCAAAACGAGAACCCTAGCCCAGCAAGGCAGCTTCATCCTCGCGTGGTGCTTCCTCGTGCTCGCACCCGCCTACCACTTCCTCGGGGATTCCACCCGCTTCCTCATCCTGCTTGCCGCGCTGCCCGTGCTCACCTTCACACAGGCCTTCCTCTTCCTTCGTTTCATCAAAACGCATCACCTCAGCGTCTCGCACCGCTTCTGGCGGGCGCTCGGCATCGCCCTCCTGCCGCACCTCGCCGCTCGTGCCATTGATCTCATCAACGATGCCCTGCCACGCAAAGTGCTGCTGCATCCACTCGCCTGGTTCGAGCAGCCTTCCAAAGGCATCTGGCTCCAAAACGCCCGCACCTTCTGGCGACGCTCCAAATACCGCCCCGGCTGGAAAACCGCCACCGAGCTTCCCGTCGAGGCCCAAGCCCTCGAAACCTTCTTCAAAGCCGAAGACCTTCCCGTGGAGGATTACGATCCCACTCCCGCTCTCCAATCTCCCGCCACCGCTTGGTGTCCCTGCTGCCACGCCAGCTTCGTGAAGGCCGATTTGCTCTGCCAGGACTGCGGTGGCGTGGAATTGAAAGAAGCCACAGACATTCCTTCGCGATGAAAAACTTCCGTTGGACCATCTGCGGCCTGCTCTTCGCAGCCACCACGATCAATTACATCGACCGCGCTGTGCTCGGCGTGCTCGAGCCGGAGCTCAAGAAGGTCATCCAATGGACCGATACCGAGTATGGCGACATCAACGCCGCCTTCAGTTTCGCCTACGCCCTCGGCTTCTTGATCGTCGGACGCTTCATCGACCGTGTGGGCGTGCGTTTTGGCTACGCCGCTTCGCTCGTCTTCTGGAGTCTCGCCGCCGCTGCGCATGCACTCGCGGCCACACCGCTTGGATTTGGCATCGCACGCTTTTTCCTCGGCCTCGGTGAAGCAGGGAATTTCCCAGCCGCCGTCAAAACAACCGCCGAATGGTTTCCGCAGCGCGAACGCGCCTTCGCCACCGGCATCTTCAATGCCGGCTCCAATGTCGGAGCCTTCCTCGCCCCATTGCTCGTGCCTTGGCTCGCCGTTTCGTATGGTTGGCAGGCGGCGTTTCTCGTCACCGGCATCACCGGGCTGCTGTGGGTCGCGTTTTGGCTGCCCATCTACCGCGAACCCGAAACGCATCCGCGAGTTACCCCTGCCGAACTCGCCCACATCCGCAGTGATGGCGATGAAAACAACACCCGAGTCCCCTGGCTGCCTCTTTTGAGTCACCGACAGACCTGGGCCTTCGCGATGGGCAAATTCCTCACCGATCCCGTCTGGTGGTTTTACCTCTTTTGGAGCGGCAAATTCTTCGCCGAGCGTTTCGGCGTCAGCATCAAGACCATCGGTGCCCCGTTGATCACCATCTATGTCCTCGCCGATGTCGGCAGCGTCGCCGGAGGCTGGTTTTCATCCGCGCTTTTGAAGCGCGGCTGGACCGCCAATGCCGCAAGGAAGCTCACCATGCTGCTCTGCGCCCTCTGTGTGCTCCCCGTCGCTTACGCACCGGTCACCGACAACCTTTGGACTGCCGTCCTGCTCATCTCCCTCGCCGCCGCCGCGCATCAGGGCTTCTCCGCGAACCTCTTCACCCTCACCTCCGATCTCTTCCCGCGTCGCGCCGTCGGTTCCGTCGTCGGCATCGGCGGCATGGCCGGCGCCATTGGCGGAATCCTCATGCAATCTGCCTCCGGCCGCATCAAAGAAGCCACCGGCAGCTACCTCACGATGTTCATCATCGCCGGTGTCGTCTATTTCCTCGGCCTCGCCGCCATCCACCTGCTGGCTCCGAGACTGAAACGGGCCGAAATTGGCTAAAAATAATCTCGATCCTCTGGCCGGGTTTCGGCTATGAACGGAGTGGCGAAATGACCTCTCCCGAATCATCCGCTCCGAATGCAAACACCTTCCCGCCCACGATGTGGAGCATGGTGCGTCTCGCCGTCGCTGAAGGCCAACCGGGGGCTGACCGCGCCCTCAATGACCTCTGCCGCCAGTATGAGCGCCCCATCATGGTCTTCATCCTGCGCAAAGGTCATCCACCCGATTTGGCTGAAGACCTCAAACAAGCCTTCTTCGAGCATCTGCTCGCCAAAAATGCCTTTGCGAACGCCTCCGGCCTCAAAGTGAAGCTGCGGGCTTTTTTGATCACCAAGCTGCAATCCTTCCTCATCGACCATCATCGTCACGGCAACGCCGAAAAACGCGGTGGCGGAAAAGTAGCCGCCATGGCCGATCTCAGCGAGACGCAGGCCCTTCTCGCCGAGCCGGTGGACGACAGGACGCCCGTCATCGCCTTCCAGCGTCAGTGGATGGAAACCATCGCCGCGAACGCGATGAAGGATCTCCGTGAGGATTACACCAAGCGAGGCCACGCCGCTCTTTTCACGGCGCTGGCCCCTTTCATCACCGGCAAAGGCGATTCTAGCCTCGCCGAGCTCTCTGCAAAGCTCGACCGCCCCGAAGGCACGCTGAAGAGCGACATCTCCCGCCTCCGCGCCCGCTGCCAAAACCTCATCCGTGAGCAAATCGCCGCCACGCTGGATGATCCCACACCGGACAACATCACCGCCGAACTGAAAGAGCTGATGTCGGCCCGCATGCATTGATGACCATGTCTTCTGAAAACCCATCTCCCGGATTTGATCCTGCCCAATGGCCGCCACCCGAGCCAAAGGCGCTTCAGGCCATGCTGCCGAAGTATCAGGTGAGCACGCTCATCGGCCGCGGTGGCATGGGTGCGGTTTATCTGGGCCGTCAAGATGCGCTCGACCGACCCGTGGCCATCAAAATCCTGCCACCGGGCCTGGAGCAGATCGATCCGGCCTATGGAGCACGCTTTCGGCAGGAGGCCATGTCCTTGGCCAAGCTGAATCATCCCGGCATCGTGGCGGTGTATGACTTTGGTCGCACGGAGCAGGGCCTGTGGTACATCGTGATGGAATACGTCGATGGCACCGATGTGGGCCGGATGCTGGAGCAGCAGGGCCGCGTGAGATCCAAAGACGCCATGGCCATCACCGCGCATGTTTGCGATGCGCTGGCCTATGCACACGCACGCGGCATCGTGCATCGCGACATCAAGCCGGCGAACATCCTCATCGCCATGAACGGCGCGGTGAAGGTGGCGGACTTTGGTCTGGCAAAGACATGGCAGGCCGGAGCCAGCAGCCTCACCATCAGCGGTCACGCCATGGGCACGCCGCACTACATCGCCCCCGAGGCGCTCGCGGCGGAAGGAACCGTCGATGCCCGTGCGGATGTGTATGCGCTCGGCGTGATGCTTTACCACATGCTCACCGGGGATCTGCCCCGAGGCTTGTTCGAACCCGCCTCACATAAAATCAACGGCCTCGACTCGCGTTTCGACACCATCATCACCCATGCGCTGAAAAACGATCCCGCCCAGCGCTATCAAGGCGTGGAGGCCATGCGGCGTGATCTCGATGCCCTGCTCACCCGCCCCGTGGTGAAAGTCGATCCCGCTGCCGCACAAGCGCCCGCCGCTCTGAACACCGTGCCGCAGCCTCGGAGGCAAGCGCCACCTGCTCAGCGCCCCTTCATACGACCTAAACCGCGAAAAACCATCGACTGGGGCTTCTGGCTGCCAGTCGGTGCGGTGGGACTCGGACTAGCGGCATTCGCTTTTTGGAAGAACAAACCCATATCTTTTGCCACGCAGCCGCAGCATGCCGCCGTGAAGAAATCAGCCATCTTCACCAACAGCCTAGGCATGAAGTTTGTGCCACTGCCCGAAGCGGGTGTTTCCATGTGTGTCCACGAGACGCGCAAACAGGACTATGCCGCCTTTGCCGCCGCTGTAGCTGGAACCAATAACGCTTGGCGAACTCCCGTGCTCGATGTCATCCCGGCGAGTACGGCAGACGATCATCCCGTGGTCAACGTTAGCGGTTATGATGCGGAGGCTTTCTGCCGCTGGCTGAGCCAGAGGGAGAAACGAGTGTATCGCTTGCCCACATGGCGTGAATGGAGCCTAGCGGTTGGCGTAGCGGACTTGGAAAAGCCAGACATGACCTACGCGGACATGCGACTGGCCGTCAAAGGCCGGTATCCATGGGGCACAGAGTGGCCGCCTCCGCCCAAAGCTGCTGGAAACATAGCCGACGTTACCCTACTCAAAGCAAACCCGAAAGCAGGGATCATCCCTGGCTATGACGACGGCCATGCGACGACAGCTCCGGTGATGAGCTACGCAGCCAACGAACTCGGCATCTTTGACCTTGCTGGCAACGTGACCGAGTGGGTATCTGAATTCGTCACTAAGCATGATCAACGCAAGCTTCGCGGCTCTTCTTGGACCATGGGCAACCGGCTTGGCGAACATCAGTCATCATCCCCTGGTGACGGCGGTCAGCCGTTGAACCTGCGCTGGGCCAACATCGGCTTCCGCTGTGTCATGGAGGAAACCACAGTGCCCGATGGAGATCTTGCTAAAGCCGTCCCGATGAGTGGAGAGATTGTAGTCTTCTCCGGCCATCGCTATCAGGTCGTTGGCGAAGCCTGCTCATGGTCCGATGCCGCTGAGAGAGCCCGGAAGATGGGAGGGCACCTAGCCACCATCACCAGCGCCGAAGAGGCGCGATTCGTGGCGGACATCACACGGCCTCATTTACTTACCACATGGTCAAGCTGCTGGTTGGGCGCAGCGCGCCGCGGCATTGGATCGAAATGGCAATGGATCACGGGTGAAACCTTCGACTACCAGAACTGGGCTCCGGGGGAGCCAAACTCCAATGCAAGGGATGCCAGCCTCGTCATATGGCGGCCGGACGGAAACTCGGACCTGATCAATTGGGATGACGCGCACTACGTTGATCGGATCAACAAGACGAATCCGAATCGCGGCTTTGTGGTCGAATGGGAGGATGTTTCCAAAATGCCCAGCAACGCTGCCAAGTGAAGGCCTCACACTCTACTTCTTGTCTCACCCTCCAATGAGACTGCAACCCGCCCGCGCCGTTTCCGAATCAGCTCTTGTCCACTCGCACCTCCCCATGACTCCTCAAGACACGCCGCCCTCCTCAGACCCGCTTTTCGGCAATGCCGCCAGCGATCTCCTTCGCGAAGCCGCCGGCTCGGAGGGGAAGCCGCCCTCTGATCCGCGCTTCTGGCAGCCGCCCACGCCGGAAGAGCTTCAGTCGCGACTTTCAGGCTATGTGATCGAGGCCTTTCTCGCGCGTGGCGGCATGGGCGCGGTGTATCGCGGCATGCAGACCTCGCTGGAGCGTGCCGTCGCCATCAAAATCCTGCCGTCGCTACTCAGCGAGCATGACGCCTCCTTCGCACAGCGATTCAAGCAGGAGGCCCGTGCCATGGCGCAGCTCAACCACCCCGGTATCGTGAAGGTCTTCGACTTCGGCGAGATGAGCGATGGCACGCTCTACTTCATCATGGAGTTCATCGACGGCACCGATGTGGGCCAGATGGTGGCCCGCCAGGGCCGTCTCTCCTCCGCTCACGCGCTGGCCGTCACCGCGCATGTCTGCGATGCGCTGCAATACGCCCACGAGCTGGGAATCGTCCATCGGGACATCAAGCCGGCCAACATCATGGTCGGCATCGACGGTCAGGTGAAGGTGGCGGACTTTGGCCTCGCCAAATCTTTCCAAAGCGGCCACACCAGCCTCACCGTCACCGGTCATGTCATGGGCACCGTGCATTTCGTGGCCCCCGAGGCACTCACCCTCGGCAGCAGCGTGGATCATCGGGCGGACATTTACGCCATGGGCGTCATGCTCTACCAGATGCTCACCGGACGGCTGCCACAGGGCATTTTCGAGATGCCCAGCCTGCTCGTGAAAGGCCTCGATCCCCGCTACGATCTCATCGTGGCCTCCGCCATGCGGGAAGATCGAAACGCACGCTACCAAAGCATCCGCGAGATGCGCCGGGCACTCGATGGCATCATCACGCAGCCCATCTACGTCCCCGCCAAGCCTACGCCCGCCTCTCCGGCGCTCGCCACCATCCCTGCCGGGCCACCCGCCAAGTCGCCGACCTCCCCGCGCCACACCATACCGTCACCCGCCAAGACCTCCAGCGCCAGCACCTGGTGGCTCGCCTTGGCCACCCTTTTGTTCATCGGCGGCATTGCGTGGCTGAAGTTCAACAGCCAGCCTTGGTCGCCGGGTGCTAAGCCTTTATCCGAGCGGGCATCTGCGGCACCAATCGCCAAGAAGACTCCCGCGCCCCTCGCCGCCTGGAAATTCAACAGCGCGACTCCTGAGCCTGGAGCATCACTGAGCAGGGCACCCATGATAGACGGTGTGCTCGAGCTCGATGGCAAATATCAACACCGAGGAAAAGAGGATCCAGGCTACCGAGCGGTCTTCAGCGCAGCTCAAATGAACCCGCAAGCATTCACCATCGCAGTGCGACTGCGCCCGGACAGCTTTGATGATTCGCACCGCATCCTGTTGATGGGAGGAACCTCTGGACGCTGGATGGGGCTAGATGTGGATACCAAAGGGGTGCTGAGACTGACCGCCAAGAATCACAAGTTTCACTCCAAATTGACCGCAACTCCTCTGCGGACGGGTGCGTGGACCACACTCACCCTTTCCTTCGATGCCAGTCTCCGGCAAGCCGTGGTTTATGTGGATGGCAGACGCACCGATACCGTGGCCGTTCCCGCCACCTGCGATCCCTGGGATGAAGTGAAAGATCGTGAATGGACATTCACCGATTATAGCAACGGACGAGCTTTCAAAGGCGCGGTGGATGAGCTGGTCATCTTCGATGGCGTCTTGAGCGATGATGAGGTGGCAGTCCTCCAGCTCGGAGGGAATGCACCTGTTTCGCTCGTGGCCGCATCAGATGGTGTTATCGCTCTTCCGCTTATCTCCAGCGGCGGCATGAGCCGCATGGGCGGCTACCGCCCTCAAAGCACGAAAACGTCATCCACCGCGCCAGCCCTGATTCGCAAGGCTCCCACCGGCCTGTCCCAGGCGGAATACGGCAGCATCAAACTGGGGCCTGCCTCCGCGCAGCGTGAGCACGCCTTCATCATCGACCAGCCAGATAGCCTCAAGCCGCGCCTCTTTGTGGACAGCAACGCCGATGGCGATCTCACCAATGATCCCGCCGCCAAGTGGGAACGCCGCACTTATAAAAAAGACGACGGCAAGGAAGAATTCTCCGCCAGTGGATCCTTCTCGATTGAACTCGCCATGCCTGGCGAAGCACATCTCACTGTGCAGCTCTCCGCCTACCGCTTCGGCACCGGCATGGCGAACCGCCCACAAAAAGTCCTCCTCTACTACTCCGACTACGTCCGTGCTGGCACCATCACTCTCGCAGGGAAGTCCATCCCAGCCCTGCTTTGCGATGACGACTGCAAAGGAGACTTCAGCGCGGCCTCCAGCAGCCTCCGCCTCGACCTGAATGGCGACAAACGCTACGACTGGCGTGGCGAGACGTTCAAGGTGAAGGACGCCTTCAACATCGGCGGCACCAATTACGAAATCGCCGAGCTCACCCCGAGTGGTGCAGGCTTCCGCATCATCTCATCCTCACGCTCCGCTCCTGAATCCAAACCACTCCCAACCCTCGAAGTCGGCAAGCAATCACTCCCCTTCGATGCCACCACGCTCGACGGAGCGAAAATCTCCATGCCCTCCTCCTTCAAAGGCAAGGTGCTCCTCCTCGACTTCTGGGCCACTTGGTGCCCGCCCTGCGTCACCGAGGTGCCGCATGTGGTAACCGCGCATCAGAAGCATCGCAGCGCCGGCTTTGAGATCCTCGGCATCAGCCTCGATGAGGACAAAAACAAGCTCACCGCCTTCCTGAAGGAGAAAAACATCATCTGGCCGCAGGTCTTTGACGGCCAGGGATGGAAGGCTGCCATCGCTAAGCTCTACAACGTCCAGTCCATCCCCGCCACCTACCTCATTGATGGCGATACCGGGCGCATCCTAGCCGTCGGTGCTCGTGGCACCGGCCTCGAACCCGCCATCGCCAAAGCCCTGGCCGAAAAAAAACGCTGATCATCTGCAACCGCCCGCCACGGCTTCCGAATCTGCTCTTGTCACCCACACTCCTTCTCCCATGAAAACAACACTCTACCGCCTCCTCCTGCTCTTCACCCTCGTCTTTCTCGCCACCCCGGCCTTCGCCGGCCTGGAAGAGATCATCGGCACCTGGAAGCGGGCGGATGGCTCCATCGTCGAGTTCCGACCTGATGGCACTATTTTCACGAAGGACGCCCAGGTGGGCACTTGGCAAAAGCTGCGTGAATCGCGCCAGTATGTGGTGCGCATGAATGGGGCCGTGGGCTACTACTTCCAGACCACCCTCGGCAGTTACCAGCGTAAGCTCACCATGCGGCATAGTGGCAATGGCAACGGGGCCACCATCGACCGCATCGACAACGGCCCCACGCAGAACCCCGACGTGCCGGATGAACGTGCCGCCCAAGAGCTGGAGTTCACCGATCTGGAAAACCGTGTGGAGTCCCTCAGTGCCACTGTGAGCCAGCTCTACGCTGAAGCGGCGGAGGCGCGGCAGAAGCACGAAATCGCCCGAGCATTGGGTAAAATCAGTGGCTGGATCCCCGTGGCGCAAAAGAAGGAGCAGGAAGCCAAAGCCGCTGAGGCCGGCCTCAATGCAGCGAAGCGCCGCCTCGCCGCCCTGGAAAAAGTGCTCGGCAAAACCTCCCGCATCAGTCAGGCCAGCCCTGCCTCGCAACCCGTCATGCCCCAAGCCCCCGTTGGCATGCCCGGCGCGGCCGGCTTCCCACCGGGCATGGTTCCTCCCGGCTTCCCACCGGGCGTCTTCCCACCCGGGTTCGTCCCCGGCACACGCTTCAATCCCAACATGCGCCGCTAACTCAACAAGCGGGCTTCGGGGGGACGCATCTCCAAACGACGCACTTCCTCTATCCATCCTCTTCACCTCGGTGCCTCAAAAGTGCCGAGTGACAAAAAAGTGGAGACACTTGGCATCGAAAATGGGTATGAAGTTCTGGACCGATGGCGTCCGATTCCTTCATGAGTTCTCCCACCCCATTTGGCGGCCGCTGGCAGCCTCCGACTCCGGAAGAGCTGCAGGCCATGCTGCCCAAGTATGAAATCACCCGGCTGGTGGGCCACGGCGGCATGGGAGCGGTGTATCACGGCAGCCAGCCGATGCTGGAGCGTGCCGTGGCGGTGAAAATCCTGCCTCCGAGCCTGGAGGCCGGTGATCCGACTTACGGTCAGCGCTTTCGCCAGGAGGCCATGGCGCTGGCCAAGCTGAATCATCCCGGCATCGTGCTGGTGTTTGACTTTGGAGCCACGGCGGACGGGCTGCTCTACATCGTGATGGAGTATGTGGATGGCACGGATGTGGCCCAGATGCTCGCGCAGCAGAAGCGGCTGGCCGCCAAGGATGCCGTGGCCATCACGGCGCATGTTTGCGATGCCCTCGCCTACGCCCATGCCCGTAGCATCATCCATCGCGATATCAAACCGGCGAACATCCTCGTGGGATACAATGGTGCGGTGAAGGTGGCGGATTTTGGTCTCGCCAAGGCACGGCAGGATGGAGCCAGCCTGACGCAGAGCGGTCACGCCATGGGATCGCCCCACTATATCTCACCTGAGGCCCTCGCGGTCAGTGCCACGGTGGATTCGCGGGCGGACATCTACTCACTCGGTGTCATGCTGCATCACATGCTCACGGGGGAAATTCCTCGCGGCATTTTCGATCCAGCCTCGCAGAAGGTGCCGGATCTCGATTCGCGCTACGACGCGATCATTGCCAGGGCGATGCAGAATGATCCCGCCGAGCGCTTTCCCGATGTTCAGGCCATGCGCAGGGCACTCGATGCCATCCTCACCCAGCCGGTGGTGAAAGTGGACCCCGCATCGGTGCAGGCTCCCGCAGCTTTAAACACCGCCGCAAGGCCTCAGCGGCATGCCTCGGCCCCACAGCCGATTCGGCGGATGATGCCCGTGCGCCCGCCACCGCCGCGGCAGACGGATTGGGGCTTTTGGCTGCCGGTGCTGGGTGCCATGGCTGCCCTCGTGGCCTTTGTTGCCTGGATGAAATGGCCAGTGACGGAGAGAAAAACAGCGCGTCATCTCGAAGCGGAAGCGCTGCCGATCATCGAGACCACCGGCGGCAAAGCTGAGGTGCGCAAGGATGTGGCCGACTTCAAACAGGCGGTGTGGAGCGGTGGGGGGCACCTGTGGTGGGGGAATGGCAAAAAAGGAGATCGTCTTCGTCTTCGCCTCCCGGTGGAGGAGGCCGGGAGGCAGCGCCTGCGCCTGCTCTTCAGCGTGGCGGAGGATGGCGGCATCGTGGATGCCACACTCGATGGTCGGGCGCTTCCCGGATCACCTTTCAATCTGCATGCTTCCGATCTGACGCTGAATGGGATGCTCGACGCAGGCGTGTGGGACCTCACAGCGGGGGATCACGAGCTCGAATTCACCCTCGCTGGCACCCATGGAAAAGCCTTTTCGTTTGGCGATACCTGCGTGGGCCTTGATTGCCTGCGCTTAGAGCCTCCGGTGATGGCCGTGCCAGTCGTCGCAGCGGGCACGGACCTCGCACCGCTCGCGAGAGCCAGTGCGTCCTACTGCTTTGGCAATGACAACGTGCGGCAGATGAGCCGTGGGAATTACCAGCCCGGCCATCGCTCGAATGACATGACGAAGCCGCGCTTCACTTGGCATCCGCAAAAGCACGCGCAGCAGTGGGCGCAGTATGAATGGAACGAGCCACGCCTAATCGAGGAGAGTCGAGTCTTCTGGTATGACGACCGCTTCGAGCCTCGTGGTGAATGCACGCTGCCGGTGTCGTGGCGGTTGTTGTATCGCGAGGATGAGACCGGTGCTTGGCTGCCGGTGCAGGCGGTCTTCCCCACGGCCAGACGCTCGGAATGGAGCACGCTCACCTTTCCGCCGGTGCGCACCACCGCACTGCGGATCACCGCGCAGTGCGAGCAGGGCTTCAGCGCGGGCATCTGCCATTGGAAAGCCCTCGCGGCCGATGGGGCTGCTACCACAGAGACATCGCCTCCACGAGCACCGCTCTTCCTGGGTGACTCGTCACCCACTGATGCGCAGCTCGGCTGGGGCCGCTACCGCATCAATCACTACGATCATGGGGATGCGCGGGATGGGCGCGGCGTTTTCATGGATGGCAAGCCCTGCTCGCAGTTTCTCTGGGCGCATCCGACGAGCCGCATCGAGTTTGCCATTCCATCGGGCTACACACGTTTCACCGCCTCCGGCGTCGGCCCCGCCGATCTGAAGACTGGCATCCCGGTTTCCAGCTATGGGAGCTGGACCTTCCAGGTGCTCGTGGATGGAAAATCCGTGTTTCAAAGCCCCGCGCTGAACTCCATCGCCAGCCGCAAGGCATCGGTGGATGTCCTCATCCCATCAGGCGCACGCCGCCTCACGCTCATCACCGATCCGATGGGCAATGGCAACAGCGACCACGCCTTCTGGGCCTATCCCACGCTTCACACGGACAGCACAAGCAAGACCGCAGACCTGCCGAGAGCCGCCACGCTCGATGCACCCACCGCACTGCCATCCAACGTGATGCTGCAGCTCGCCTCCACGCCATCCACCTCCATCCTAGCAGATGCTCTCGGAAACCTCCGCACGACAACCGCAGCCGGGACACGCTTCAACATCGTTCCGGCGGTCACCCCGGCACCGGGCTGGATCTCTCTTCAGCAAGCCGATGCAACGGGGCGCTTCATTCGTCACCAAAATGCCAAAGCATACGCTCACTCACGTCCGGGTGCTGCCGACCGTGTTTTCGAATTCGATGCCACGTGGCGTCTCATCCGTCTCGATTGTGAAAAAGTGCGCTTCGAATCCTTCAACTACCCCGGCACCTTCCTAGCCGTGCGTGACGACGGCACCGTGATCCAGCAGCGGAATGCACCCGCAGCAGCCGCCACCTTTCTGCTGAAATGAACCTAGATAAGCTGTCACGCACCGCTCGTTTTACTTTAACACCTTCTCGATGGTCACTCTGATCCGTTTGCTTCTTCTCATGGCGTTTGTCACCACGACGGTGCATGCGCAGGCATTCCCCTTCATCTTCTTCGACAAGGCGGGGGAGGAATACCGCCTCACCATAGGCCCCAGCCCGCTGCACTACTACCGCCTCCAGCACAGCGATGACCTTCATAACTTCTCGATGCTCGGCATGGCCCCCGGCACACCTGGCCCCGTGTTTGCCCACACGCCGCCGCCGGGCACGCTGAAAGGCTTTTACCGCGTGCAGGCCATCGAAGGCTGGGCTCCTGAGGACACCGATCTCGATGGCATGGACGATCTCTGGGAGCTGCAAAACGGCCTCAATCCTCTCGACGCCGCCGATGCCGCCTTTCCCAGTGTGCCAAATCCGGCGCAGAACAATCTCGCCTATTACCGCGAGCGCTTCGGCCTCGTCCGCGTGACCGAATACCTCAGCGCCGAGACCAGCGTGTACAACAGTCCCTTCGCCTTTTCTTCAGAAGTCAGCGTGTACCACTTCCCGAACTTCACCGGAGCCAGTATCGAGGCGCTTTCCAGTGAGCTGAGCGTGTATCGCTTTGTGAATAACACGGGTGCGAGCATCGAAGCCGTTTCCGCTGAGGTGAGCCTCTTCAACACAGCTCCACTAGCCATCACACTCGGAGCCATCTCCTCCGAGCTTAGCGTTTTCAACACGCCGCCGCTGACGATTCTCCCGGAGGCGATCTCTGCGGAGGTAAGTGTCTTCAACACCTCGCCGGTCACGGTCATTCCCGAGGCCCTCTCCGCCGAAGTCAGCGTTTTCAATTCTTACACGCTACCAGCCACCACGCTCTCCATCTCCCCCGAAGTCTCCGTCCTCAAAAACTGATCACCCATGAAAAACATCCTCCCACGCCTCCTCCTGGCCTTGTTCGCCAGTTCTGCGCTCCTCCAAGCCCAGCTCAGCATTCCCAGTGATGGATCCGATGGGGCACTCAACATCACGGCCAACACGGTGATCGATCTCTCCCAAGCCGTCACCGGCACCTGGGATGCCAACAACAGTGCCAACGCGGGCAAGGGCATCTTCGATCCCGCCAAGCGTGCGATCGTCTTCAAATACAGCTCCGTGAACATCAATGCCAGTCGCACGGTGACCTTCACGAACCATCCAAGCCGTGCGCCGGTGGTGTGGCTCGTGCAAGGCACCGTGGCGATTGCAGGGACGCTGAGCCTGAATGGATCCACCCCTCCATTCAACAATCTGCTGGCAGAGCCTGGTCCCGGAGGCTTTCGAGGAGGTGCCAATGGTGCTCCAGGAATTGGTTCTGGCTTGGGTGTCGGTGGTGGTATCAGTCCTTCGATAGCAGGATCATATGCGACGACCTACGGCACCCACTCAGTCCTACCTTTGGTTGGCGGCTCTGGAGGTCATGGAGGTGGTGCCGGAGGTGGCGCCATCCTGATCGCCGCAGCAAACTCGATCAGCGTAACTGGCAGTGTGACCTCAGTCGGCGGCACGACCTTCAGTGGCTCGCTGGGGATCGGCAGCGGCGGAGCCATTCGCCTCGTCGCGAACAGCATCAGTGGCACCGGCACCCTTGATGTGCGCAATGATGGGCGCATTCGTCTCGAAGCCAATAGTGTTTCCGGTAATGTGGTCACGCTGCCGCAAACCATCGCCGTGCCTCCGGCGACACCGCCGACGATCTGGCCGGGCAATGGGGCTCCCACGGTAAAGATCACGAATGTGGACAGCAGCGCGGCACCTGCCGTTCCCACCGCGCCGCTCGATCTCACCGCCGATGTGGGCGTGTCCACCAACGGAGCCACGACGGTGACGCTGCAAACCACGAACTTCCCCACCAACGGCGTCGTCCAAGTGCGTGCCGCGCCCAAGTTTGGCACGGCGACCTGGACCACCGCCGTGTTTCAAAGCGGCGATGCCACCTCCGCCAACTGGACGGCCACAGTGACCTTCCCCACCGGCTTCACCACCCTTCAGGCTCGGGCGACGGTGCCTTAAGACAAGCATTGCCTACAAACTCAAATCGCCGCTGAAGTCGCTGGGCATGCGCCAATCACCGCGGGGGGAAAGGGCGACGGTGCCGACTTTGGGGCCGTCGGGCATGCTGGAGCGTTTGAACTGGTTCTGGGCGAAGCGCTTGAAGAAGATGGCGAGCCATTTGGAGATCACGGCGGGCTTGTGACGACCTTTGAAGGCGATCTCGGCGAGCCACTGGATCTTCGCGGCATTGCTGCCGTGGCGAAGGAAATGGAAGAGGAAGAAATCGTGCAACTCGTAGGGGCCGATGGTGTCCTCGGTCTTCTGCTTGAGGGATTTGTCGTCGTTGAGCGGCAGCAGCTCGGGCGTGATCGGCGTGTCGGCGATGTCGCGCAGGATGTCGCCTGCTTTGGCGGCGAAGGGACCTTCGGCGCACCATT
Organism: Prosthecobacter sp.; assembly: GCA_044370285.1. Lineage (GTDB taxonomy): Bacteria > Verrucomicrobiota > Verrucomicrobiia > Verrucomicrobiales > Verrucomicrobiaceae > Prosthecobacter. The sequence goes on along the minus strand of JBILVU010000007.1, from coordinate 18,132 downwards.
CGATGAGGTAGCGCACGAGCGTTTTCGGCACGCCAGCGTTCACATGATACATGGACATGTGATCGCCATTGAAGGTACACCAGCCCAGCGCGGCCTCGGAGAGATCACCAGTGCCGACAACGATGCCACCGGTCTTGTTCGCGAGGTCCATGAGGAGCTGCGTGCGTTCGCGGGCCTGCGAGTTTTCATAGGTGGCATCGTGCTGCGACTCGGCGTGACCGATGTCCTTGAAGTGCTGGCGCACGGCGTCGTTGATCGAGATGGTGCGCAGCTCGATACCGAGAGCCTCGGCGAGCTTTTCGGCATTGCCACGCGTGCGTTTGGTTGTGCCAAAGCCAGGCATGGTGACGGCGAGAATCTTGCAGGCGGGCAGTTTGGCGCGTTTGACCGCGTCGAGCATCACCAGCAGGGCGAGCGTGGAATCGAGACCGCCGGAGAGGCCGATGACGGCGGTCTTGGACTGCGTCTGACGGAGGCGACGGGCCAGCGCGGTGCTTTGAATGGCGAAAATCTCCTCGCACACGGCATTTCGATTCGCTTTGGCATGCGGCACAAAGGGATGCGGCGTGAGCGGACGACGCAGGGAGCTGTCTTTCGAGGCCGCGCCATCGAAGGGGAAGGTCACGATCTCGGTTTCGAGCTCGGGACGTTCATCGCGGAAGCAGGTGCTGCGCATGCGTTCGTGCAACAGATGCGGCACATCGACATCGGCGATGACGGCTTGCGTATCAAAGCTGAAGCGCTCCGACTCGCCGAGGATGGCGCCATTTTCCGCGATGAGGCAGTGGCCGGAATAAACGACATCCGTGCTCGACTCTCCTGCGCCTGCACCGGCATACACATAGGCCGCGAGGCAGCGTGCGGACTGCTGCGCCACGAGTGAGCGACGATACGGGGCCTTGCCGAGCAACTCGGTGCTGGCGGAGGGATTCACGATGATCGTGGCTCCCGCGAGTGCAAGCGGTCCCGAAGGAGGATTCACGGTCCACAGGTCCTCGCAAAGCTCCACGCCGAGCACGCAGCCAGGAATGCTGCTGAGCTGAAAAAGCAGGTTCGTGCCGATAGGGGCGCTGATTTGATCCGTGAGGCCGATTTCTGGTTCCACGAGCGTGTGAGCAGGGGAGAACCAGCGGCGCTCATAAAACTCCGCGGCATTCGGCAGATGCGTTTTCGGCACAAAACCTAGCACCTCGCCTCCGCCGAGAACAGCGGCCACATTGTAGAGACGCCCCTCAACGAGGAGCGGCAGGCCGGTGACGATGAGTGCATCGCAATCCGTCGTGGCATCGGCGAGCATGGCGAGGGCCTGCATGGCCTGCGTGCGCAGCGTCTGCGTGTGAAACAAATCGCCGCAGGAGTAGCCGGTGAGGCTGAGCTCGGGAAACACAATCACGCGGCAGCCTTCGCTCGCGAGTCGGGCGGCCTCTTTGGCCATGATGACGGCGTTTTTACCCGGATGACCCAGGACCAGTTCCGGCGAGACGGCGGCGACACGGACAAAGCCGTGCGATTCACGGATTTCGGCGGCGGAAGGCTGGCGGGCAGGCATGAGGTGGCGAGCCTAGCACGACTTTGGCGACCCTGCACACGAGGAAAGTGACGCGCCAGACCGTGGCGAAAGCAGGCTGGCACAAACAATGCCGAGCAGATCCGCCACGAGATCTCTCCAATCGCAACTGCGGGCAGGAAACCAAGCCTGGCTAGCCTCCTCCGCCGCCACGATCAGCAGAATGACCAGCGATCCGGTGAGCACACGAAGCGAACCGAGGCGGAGGCGATGGTGCCCCAACGCGATATTGGCCACCCAAGCGAGCAGGCCCATGAGAGCGAAGTGCAAGACCTTGTCGAGATGCGGAATGCTGGCCATCCAGCGGAAAAAGCGTGGGTGGAGACGCATGTCCGCCGCATAGATGACGCAGGAGACAACGGAGAAGACGATGATGAAAGGCAGCCAGCGAATCATGTGGCTGGCATCGTAGCCTCACGCGGATACCCCGACAGGGAAAAGCCGCGTTTCACGCCGAATTCACCGTGTCTTTGCCAAGGCGTGGAGGCTCGATAGCATGCGGCGCTCTCATGAATGACTCCCCTGCCCCGCTCCAGCCTGCTGTGTTTTTTGATCGCGATGGCGTGGTCAACGTCTCACCGGGCGATGGCTATGTTTTGAAGCCGGAGGACTTTCATCTGAGCCCCGGCATCATCGAGGCGCTGGCGCTTTGCCATCAGCGGGGCTTCAAACTGATCCTTGTGACCAGCCAGCAGGGCGTGGGCAAAGGTCTCATGAGTCAGCAGACGCTGGATGCGATCCATGCGGCGATGCAATCCGTGCTGACACCTGCGGGTGCCGCCTTTGATGGCATCTATTCCTGCACACATCTCTCCGGCACCTGTTCCTGTCGCAAGCCGAGTCCTGAAATGATCCTGCAAGCGCAACGCGAGCACGGCATCGACCTCGCCCGAAGCTGGCTCATCGGCGATCATGATCGCGACATCCAAATGGCAGTGAATGCTGGCGTGCCGAAAACGATTCGCATCCTGAGCCATCATGAGCCGGGCATCACGGCGACGCACACTCTGGAAGGCACCGAAGGGCTAGCCGCACTGCTGGCAGAGGTGCTGTGAGGCTTTACACGCCATTGAGCACCATGCCGCGAAGGGCACTGGAGGACATCATGGGCTGGAGGAGAGCGATGCCGGCGCGGATTTTCGCGGGGGCGGTGAGGGCGGGATTGCTCACGATGATGACATCGGTGGCCAGCGGGGCAAGCGGGGCGACGTTGGCGAAGGCTTTCAGCAGCGGCGAGGCATCCAGGATGATCCAATCAACCTGTGAGCGAGCACGGTCGATCCAGGTGCGATAGCCGTCGAGCAGCTCATTGGTGGCGTGAGCGGGGAGATCGCGGCCGGGCAGCAGAAAGAGATTGGTGTGGCTGTAGCGGAGGGCTTCGAGGTCACTGGCCCAGGCTTCAAAGCCACGCGTGCGGGGGAACCACTCGTGCAGGGTGGGAGACGAAGGATTGCACTCCATCATGAAGACGCTGCGGCATTGATGGCAAAGCGCGGCGGCGAGGGTGGAGGCGACGAGCGTCTTGCCTTCGCGAGGCTCGGCGCTGGTGATGAGGATGACGCCACCGGTGCTGCCGCGAGAGGCGGCCTGCCGCTCCAGCGTGCCGGTGAGATGATGCAGCGCACTGCTGGCGCCAATGGGCTCCGGCTTGAGCAATTGGGCGAGAATGGACTCAGGCGAGTTCGCATGCACATAGGGCAGTCGTGCGATGGTGGTGAGGTCCTTCTCGACGGGGCGGATCAGCGTATTGGTCGCCGGTTGCGCCATAGGTGGTGCCGCGGTGAAGGGAGAAGGGGCGACTTGGGGTGGTGGAGCCTGATGAAGAGGCTGCGAGACCGTGGCGGTGAAAGGCGAAGGCAAAGCTCCGACGACGGGCGCGGGAGCCTGGGGCTGCGGCGCATACAGCGGGCGGGTGAGCGGCTGTGTGGCGTAGCTCACGGCGGAGGCGCGGGCGGCCATTTCCTGCTCGTAATCGGGCTGCGGAGTGGATTTGGGCTTTAACAGCGCGGGCAGATGATCTTCGGCAAGACCCCAGCCAATCGGCAGGCCGATCAAACTGAGTCCAAAGAGCATCGCAGCAGCGACAGCCGCGAGCGGCTTGCTGGGTTTGACAGGCTTTTCAGGTGCCACGGCACGATCGGCGATGCGAAGGAGACCGCTGCCACGGAATTTTCCGGTGAGGGAGGCGGCGCTGCGACGCTGCTCGACCTTTTCATACATTTCGCGATTCAGGCGCACCTCATCATTGAGCATTTTAAGCTGCACATTCTTGCCGCCGGCATCCACGGCCACGCCTTGGGCAGAGCCGAGCTGGCTTTGCAAATCAGCGACCTGCCGCTGCTGCGTTTTCACTTCCTCCTGGATCATGTAAACGACGGACTTCACCGCCTTGTCGAGTGCGGCCTGGAGCGTGGCGATCTCACTTTCGAGGGCGATGATGCTGGGATGACGACGTCCGAGCTGTGGCAGGGAGGAACGCATGGCCTGCTTCGCATCGAGGTTCCGCCGTGTTTCGGCCACGGTGGGATTTTCGGCGATGAGGCGCACGTCGAGCATGCTGTGACCGGCGGAAAGTGCGGCGTTGAGGCTTTGTGAATCATTCTCCGCGCGGGTCAGTTTCACTCGGGCTTCGGTGAGGGCGGCATTAAGCTGGCGCACACGCTCACCGGAGACGTCCTTGTTTTCGATGTCCTCGATGATGCCGTTGGCCTTGCGATACTCGGAGAGCTTTTGCTCGGATTCTTGAAGTCGCTTCAAAAGCTCGGTGGATTGCGTGCGGAGGTAGTCGGAGGCGTCTTCGCTGAGCTGAGCCTCGTTATCGCCGACGTATTCGATGTAGAACTCGACGTAACGATTCGCCAGAGAAGCGGCCAGTTCGGGATCGCGGTCACGCACCTGCACACGAAGCACATGGGATTCCTTAAGCGGCTCGACGGCCACATTGCCAGAGAGGATTTCGATGAAGGTTTCGCGGGCGGGAGCTGGTGTGCCGGGTTTGTAGAGGCCGAGGAGTTTGAGGAGCTGATCTTTGCGCCCGAGCGTCTCGGATTCACGCCGCGCCACCACCTCCACGGCGGTCTGTGGATAGTGATCGGCGAAGTATTCCATGAAGCGCCGGGAGGTCATCTCGGTGCGGTGATTGTTCACGAGCATGGGTGCGCTCAAATCGGACACGATGCTATTCGAGACGCCGTCGAGGCCGAAGGGATTGTCCGTCTTCAGGCTGAGCAGAATCTGCGACTCGGCCTGGTAGATTTTCATGCCCATGCCGAGGTAATAAAACACGCCAATGCCGACCAGCAGACCCACCAGTGCCCCGATGAACCAACGCTTGCGGACATAGCGCACGAGATCCGGGATACTGATGAGCGGCTGCACATCAAACTCGCCCGGCTTCATGGGCGGCAGGAAGGCGTGCGGATCAAAAACAGGCGAGATGCCAGGGTGATAGGCCACAGGTGCCTGCAACGCAGAACTCGGTGCCATCGGCACCAGCGTCCGCGTAGGCGCGAGCGCCAGAGCGGCGCCAAAGCCGCTATGGGTCGGGTATCCTGGGACGCTGTAAGGGATGGCCATGAATTAGAATGACGAATGAGGAAGGATGAATGAGGAAGGCTCTGCGATGGAAACGTCTTCCGAGGATCGAGGACTTCCTTTGAGCTGCATGGCTCGGAGAATGATGTCGTTCACGAGGCGGACATCGAAGACATCGGCGGCGAGTTGGCGGCTGCTCTGACCGTGCTGGGCGATTTGCGTTGGGTTTTCGAGGTAGAAGGCCATCGCGGCTTCAACGGCGTCGATGCTTTGAGGAGCGCAGAGGAAGCCGTTTTCGCCTTCCATGAGGCTTTCGGAGGCTTCGCGTTGTTGTTCGCCCTTGGCGGTGAGTTTGACGCATTCCTTGGCGCCGACGCTGTTGGTCGTGATGACGGCCCGGCCCGTGGCGAGAGCTTCGAGCGTGGCATGCGGCACGCCTTCGCGATACCACGTTGGCAGGCAGAAGATGTGCATCGTCTGGATAAGGCTGGCGACATCCTTCACCATGCCGTGATGCGTGAGCGTGCCTTCGGCCACCCACTGTGCCACTTCGCTTTCTTCGACGCGATTGGGATTTGGATCGAAAGGGCCGATGAGATGGAATTCGGCGTTCGGGAACCTTTGGCGAATTTTGCGTGCCGCTTCAGCGAAGACGCGGATGCCTTTGCTGATGAGCAAACGGCTCACGAGGCAGAAACGAACGATTTTCGGCGTCTCGGTGATCGGAGCGTGCGGGAATTCTTCGAGGTTCACGCCGCTGCCGGCGGTGACATGCACGGGCACGCCTTTCGGCAGGAGATTCAGCTCGGTGAAGAGCTGCCGGTCATCCTCGTTTTGCATGAAGATGACATCGGCGCGACGCAGCGCGAAGCGGTGAAGAGCCTTGGAAATGGCGGAGAGGATCTTTTGCTTCCACGTCACCGGTTTGACGAAGGTGAAGCCGAGGCCGGGAAGCAAGGCGTAGATCTTCGGCACACCGGCGAGGCGTGCGATTGGGCAGCCGTAGAGCACGCTTTTGATGGTGTAGGCGAAGAGGGCCTCCGGCTTTTCAGAGCGGAAGAGACGCCACATATCGAGCCAGGTATCGAGATCACGGCGCGGGTTGATTTGCGAGCGCACCATGCGGATGGAGCGGTGTTTGCCGCCGAGGCTCTGCATAAATTCACGCACATGCGGATAGTCCTCCGCGGCGCTGGAGGTGACCTCGCAGCCATGCGCGGCGAAGTCGCGAATCAGATCGCCACGATGGTAGATGAGCGTGTTGGCATCAGCGGTGAGGACGACGACTTTTTTCATGGTTTCACTCCTTTCGCTTCGGCGGTTTGGCGGCGCACAGTGGCCTTCTCGATGAGGGCGGCGAGGGTGGTGCGGGCTTCGAGCAGGGCGGGAAGATTGTCATCCCAATCGCCAAAGCCACGAGCAAAGGTCTCGGTGAGCTGGCGGACCTTTTCATCAAGGCCCAGCTCGCGGGCGAGCATGAGGTAATCGTAGTCTTCGACCGCTTCACGCAGCCATTTGAGCCGAATGGAAGCCACCGGAGCATCGCGGCCATGGCGTTCCTTCGTGGCGGGATAGATGAAGAAGCCATCGCCATTGTAGGTGTGACCTTCGGCATCGTTTCGGAAGGTGCCGGCATCCTTCCAAGGATCGACGCCATCGGCGATGTAGAGCGTGTCCCAGTAGGTGAAGCCGGTGATGCCGTGCTTGGGGAAAAGCCACGAGGTGAGGCGATGATTGATGGCGGGATAATCGGTGCACCAAACGGGCGAGTGGCTGTTTTTGAAGACCTTCGGATGGTTGTGCGCACGGTCCCAGCCTTCGGAGTTTTGCACGAGGGCGGCATAGCCCCACACTTCCTCGCCGGCCTGACGACGAGCAAAGATCTCGTGCGAGCCACCGGCCCATTCCATGTCATCCCAGATGCTGCTGAAGTGAGCGGACCAGATGTCCACGCTGCCCTGCAGCTTACCCCAGGCAGCTTTTTCCGGCGCGGGCTGTTCGGTGACGAGCAACGGCACCTTCACGCCATGCTTCTTTTCGACGTCGTTGAAGAATTCACCCCAGCGACGCACGGTGGCGTAGGCATCGGCATCATTCGGCTCATCGAGATCGCCCATGATGACGTAGCCGCGACCGGCGCAGCGGATCTTTGCCAAGATGCGGGCATAGGTGGCGACGTGCTTCATCGCGGCTTCGCGATCTTTGCCGAGCGGGTCTTTGAAGGGCCAGTCCGGCCAGATGGGAATGCTGATGGTGCTGGCGTGGCGGTGCAGCAGTTGCTTGCGCAGCGAACGCTCGATTTTTTCCTCGTTGAGGCTGCCATCGGGCTCAGGAAGTGCGCCATGGATCTGATCAATGGCCAGACGATGCCGGGCGAGCACATCGTAGTATTGATTGAGGAGCTGGGCATGCTCGAGCGAAAAGCGGGAGCCGTCATACTCAAGGCCATGAACCTGCGAGACGCGGCGCGGCGTGGTCATGATGGAGGTGCGCAGTCGCGGCACGACGGACAGATCGAAGTTCCATACATGCAGCGTGAAGTTCGCCGTCAGGCTGGCGCCATCGGCGAGGCGGAAACGCAGCGTGCCTTTGTAATCACCGGCGACGGCGTCGTAAGGCACGAAGACATCCACCCAGAAGGGTTGATTGGTCGATTCGACTTCGGGATGCGGCTCGGCAGGCATGTCGAGCGGCAGCAGAGCATCGGGATACTCACCCGGAGGCAGAGGGGCATTCATTGTGCTCTTGCTGATGCGGACGTAATGCTCATGAAAAATCTCCGGCGCAGGCAGAGCGGTGCCGGAATCATGCAGGATCGTGGCGGCATCGACATCGACCTGCTTGAGCTGTTCCGGCGAGGCATGAATGACGACTTGCAGCGGCTCCCACTCACCGCGGGCGGCATGCAGCGTGAGGTTCTTCGCCGGGCGCGGTTTTTCCTCGCGGGAGACCCGCATCATGCCATCCACCAGCCAGATGGCGGGCGCTGCCGACGCTTCGAGAGCGATGGCAAGCCCAAGGCAAAGGATGGCGCTGAAGGTGCGGGTCATGTTTTGAGGTTCAGGAGCTGCGAGTAAGTCTCCGCGTATCGTTGAGTGGCTCCGGCGATGGTGAATTGCTCGATCACTCGCTGACGCGAGGCTTCGCCGATCTGATGAAGCGTGGCGGCATCGAGCGTGGTGGTGACCTGCCAGGCCTTGGCAAGGCTTTCCACATCATGCAGCGGCACCGTGTGGCCCACGGAATCGAGCAGGCGGCCGCAATCACCCGCCTCGGTGGTGATGCAGGGCACGCCACAGGCCATCGCCTCCATGACGGTCATCGGGCAGGCTTCGGTGCGAGACGAGAGCGTGAAGATATCGAAGGCCGGATACAGATTCCAAGGATCAGCGCGGAAGGGCACGAAGCGCACCTGCGAGCGATTTGGAATGGTGGCGAAGGCTTCGCGTTCGGTTTCGCTCAATTCGACCTCAAGACCGCCGCAGAGCACGAAATGCGCCTCGGGCAGTTTTTGCTGCAAAAGGGCGGCGGCACGGAAAAAGGTCGGTAAGTCCTTCATCTCATGAAAACGGCCCACATAGCCGATGAGCGGTGCGCCCTCGGGAATGCCCAATTCGGCACGCGTGGCGGCGCGAGCCTGCTCAGAAGGGCGGAAGCGGCTGGCGTCGATGCCATTGGGGATCCACAGCATCTTTTTGCGTGGGTAGCCCATCTTCACATGGTCCTCGATGGCGGCAGCGGAGCAGGAAAGGATGCGCGAGGGAATGAATTTCGAGCTGAGGCCGAGGGCACGGCGGAAGAAGGCGCTCTTCGCGGCGCTCTCGCCCGGATTGCGATGGATCTCGCGGCAGTGAACGCTCCACAGAACCTTTTTGACACCGGCGATACGTGCCAGCCAACCACCGACGAGATCGGCATGATGCATCCAGGTTTGCATCACATCCGGCCGCTCGGCGTGAAGCACCATGCGCAGTCGGGCGAGCGTGCTGCGGCTCAGATACGCTTCGCCCTCGAGGTCATGCAAAGCCGCACCGGCATCGCGGAGACGCTTGGCAGCATGCGGCCATGGGCTGGCATTCACGGCCACGACGACTGTGCGGAATTTAGCAGGATCGAGCGACTCGACGAGGTTCACCAGCATCGCTTCCGCGCCACCACCGCCGATGCTGTAGGTAAAGTGCAGGATCGTGGGGCGCTTGTCCTTGGCCAAAGCCGGGATCTGGGCCGGAGCGGCAGGCTGCAAAGCCCGGTGCGGCATGAACGGGAGCGGCAACGCGGCCTCCTTGGATGTATGGATGACGATCGACTTCATGGCAGAAAGCTCCAGAGCGAGTTCCTCGCGGATTTGCGCCAGGCTTTGACCGCCTCAAAGGCACCCGAGACCGTGGCCTCCGCCTCCCAGACGGATTCCGGCGAGCCATAGCGCGGCAATTCCATGAGTGACGAACCTTGATCGACCCGCCCATTACGCAGTGTGCAGGCTGCTTCAAAGCCCGCTTCCTGGAGCAGGGCGATGGTTTCCGCCGTGTAGTCCGCTTGGCCGCCATTTGGGAAGCAAAACAACTTCGGCGCACGACCCAGTTCCTGACGCAGCCTTTCGTGGCAGGTAAAAATCTCTCCGCGCATGGCCTCTGGGCGGCATCGGGAAAGCACCGGGTGCGTGTGCGTATGCCCGCCGATCTCAATCAAACCAGTCGCGGCCAGTTCCCGCACCTGCGGCCATGTCATCGGGCGCATCGGCTCAGGCAAAGCACCCACGGCAGGCGGCTCTACGCCGAGAGCCTGCTCAATGCGGTCGATTTCGCCGAGCATGTCCTCATCCGGCATACGCTTTAGCTCGGGCAGCAGCCTGCCGAGTGCCATCTGGCGCTTCTCGCGGGTGCCAAGAGGCAGCCGATCTTTGCCATGAGGAGACTTCCAATCCAACAACGGCTTGGCTGAGGTGCCGAGCGCCAGATCGAGCCGCTGAAACCACATCGGCTCCGTGCCATCGAGGAAGCCCGTGGCGACAAAAATGGTGGCAGGCAGATTAAACTCCCGCAGCACCGGCCAGGCGAGATGGTAATTCGACGCGTAGCCATCATCAAAGGTGAGCACCACGCTGTTGGGTTCCAGCTTTTCGCCCGCTTTCAGCCTATCCACGACACTTTGCAGCGAGACCACGCTGTAGTTTGAAGCCAGGAAGGCGCAGACACGCCGGAAAATCTCCAGCGGGAGATGCAGGGACCAGTCCAGCACACGATCCGTGCCCATGCCCTCGCACAGCCCGTGGAAAGACAGGATACTGGCCTCATGCGTGTCCCTGATTCGCGCCAAACCAGCCACACCGGAGCCGACGAGGGCCACCGATTTCAGCTTCTGACTGGTGCGGGAGGGGTAGAGGGTTGGCATGGCGATGAAAGGAGGTGGGCGTGCCTGTAGCGGCATGCATTTAATATGGTTATTCTATTTTATCACAATTAATACAACCTAACATCATGATTTTTTAACTTCAATGTATAATTCATAACAGCCATGCAAAGCCAGGCGGCCCTTTGGCCTAGGCATTTCCCCCTTCCCCTGCCCCTTTTTGAACCTTCCCACCCCGGCACCGTCAGAGCCTGCAACAACCTAAGCAGGCTATGAAAACGAGTCTCTCCGACCGTCCTGACGTGCTCCACGATGCGCCGCACGCCCTTTGGGAAATCATCCACGGTCCTTCCGCTCCTGCGCATCATTTCCGGGTCGATGTCGATCACGACGGCATCGCCTGGCTGGTCTTCGATTCCCCCGGCAAACCCGCCAACGTCTGGAACGAGGAAACGCTCCGCGAGTTCAACCACCACCTCGAAACCCTCGAACACGACACCCGCGTGCGGGCTCTCGTCCTGCTGAGCGGCAAAGACCGCATCTTTGTGGCTGGGGCGGACCTGAAGGCCATCCGACGCATGCCCCACGCCCGGGTGAACGACCTCATCTGGCTAGGCCAAGCCGTTTTCGACCGGCTGGCGAGGCTCAAAATCCCCAAAGTCGCCGCCATCCATGGCGCGGCGATGGGTGGCGGCTTCGAGGTAGTACTCGCCTGCGATTGGCGCATCGCCAGCGATCATGAATCGACGAAAATCGGCCTGCCAGAGACCCAACTCGGCATTCTCCCCGCCTGGGGAGGCTCCACAAGGCTGCCGAGGCTCATCGGCGTGCGAAAAGCGCTCGATCTCATCACCAGCGGCAAACTTCTCAGTGCCAGCGCCGCCAAGCACGCCGGCCTCATCAGCCATGTCGTGGCACCGGAAAACCTCGAAAAGCTTGCCCGCAGGCTGATTCGCGAAAAACGGCCCGCGCCACGTTTCCACTTCGAGAACCTCCTTTCGCGTTTGATCGGCCATTTTGCCAAAAAGAAGGCGCTCGCCAAAACTCGCGGTCTTTACCCAGCCATCCCCAAGGCCATCGACGTCGTCACGCGAGCCGCTCATGGCGACATCGACGACGGATTGAAGCTCGAACGCGAAGCTGTGGCCGAACTCATCCAAAACCGCGACACCTCCCGGCTCATCGACCTCTTCTTCAAACGTGAAGAAGCCGCCAAACGGCCCGCCACGACCGGAACCGCCATCCCCATTCATGACGCCGTCGTCATCGGTGCCGGTGTGATGGGCAGCGGCATCGCTCACGCCCTCGCTTCGCGGGGTGTTCGCGTTTTGATGACCGATGTGGCGGCCGAAAGCCTTGCTCGCGGCCTGGAGCGCATTCGCGGCGTGGTGTCCGACGCCTCCCGTCGCAGGCTCATCACCCAGGTGCAAGCCCGCGATACCCTCGACCGCATCGCCACCACCACCGACAAGGTCCCGCTCACGCGTCACCACCTCCTCATCGAGGCCGCCACCGAGAGCATGGACCTCAAAAAGAAGATCTTCGCCGATCTCGCGGCTCGTGTTTCGAGCGACACCATCCTCGCCACCAACACCAGCGCCCTCTCCGTAGCCGAACTGGCCGCCACCGTGCCGCATCCCGAGCGCGTCATCGGCCTGCACTTCTTCAATCCCGTGCATCGCATGCCGCTTGTCGAGATCATCACCCTGCCGGAGACCTCGCCCGAGGTGCTCGCCACGGCGGTGAGCTTCGTGCAAAAGATCGGCAAGACGCCCGTCGTCGTCAAAGACAGCCCCGGCTTCCTCGTGAACCGCATTTTGGTGCCTTATCTGATGGAAGCCGTGCGCCTTCATCAAAACGGCATCGCGGTGAGGGACATCGACGAAGCGATGCTCGAGTTCGGCATGCCGATGGGGCCGATGCGCCTGCTCGATGAGATCGGCCTCGATGTGGCCACGCATGTCGCCCAAACGGATGCCTTTGAAAAGATGATCGCCGCCGGTCACCTCGGCAAAAAGAGCGGCCAGGGCTTCTACCGCTACGAAAACGGCCGCGAGATCCCGCCGCCCATCCACCACCGCCTGCCCAGCCATGAATGCATCCAATCGAAGCTGGCCCTCCTGCTCAGCCAGGAAGCCATGAAGTGCCTCAAAGAAGGCATCGCCCGCAGCGCCGATGACATCGACCTCGCCATGGTCCTCGGCACCGGCTACCCACCCTTCCGCGGCGGCCCCATCACCTTCGCACGAGACAGCGGCATCATTGATTACTGAGCAAAAGTGGGATGACACCGCTGCGAAGGTGCGTTTTTCTCCGCACGCATGTCCCAGCCCAAACCGAAGCCGATTGATCCCGCCGAAGTGCCCGCGCTCGCCCTTGAAACGATGAAGCGGGCGAAGTTTCCCGTGCTCGCCACCTGTGAGGGAGATCAGGCGAGGGCCAGGCCGGTCTCGCCGGTGAGGACGGATGGCTTTGTCGTGTATGTGGCCAATCTGCGGCGCTACGGCAAAACGAGGGAGATTGAGGCCAATCCAAAAGCCGAGCTTTGCTACATGGATGACGATCACAACCAAGTACGCATCACGGCCACCGCCGAGATCGTGACGGATCGCCCGCTGCTCGAAGAGATCTGGAACTCGAATCCCCTGCTCCGATCCTACCTCGGCAGCCTCGACAATCCCGAATTCATCCTTTACCGCTTCACGCCCAATCGCGTGCGCTACATGCGGGAGTGGGCGCTGGAGTATTTCGAAGTGGCTCTCACGGAGCGGTGAGACCCACCACCGGCGGCGGCTTCCGGCGAACGCCAATGTACACCGGTGAGAGTTGGCGTTCGAGCGGCTTCCTCTCGACGGGCAGCAGCGTGTTGAAAGCCGTGAAGTGCCACGGGCCATCTTCGGTGCGGATGGAGTATTGCAAGGCACGTCCCCCATCGAGCAGCGTGGCATGCTGCACATCCAGCTTCCGGGCGATTTCAGACACCTCGGCCACATTCATCACACCGCCATCGCCACTGAGCACGAAGACGATGCTGCCATCTTTTTTCATGCCGCCGAGGGCCCGGTAGGTGATCTTCGAGCCATCGAAGAACTCGTCCGGCTTCAATTCCACATAGGAGAAGATGGTGTGGTTCTTCATCACGGCCGGATACACCTGCGAACCTTCTTGAATCGGCCCCGGCACCTCCACTTCGAGAGATTTCGGGCCAAAGAAAGGCCTTCCACCTTTCACAAAGAAGCAGCCGCTCCAGTCGCCGAACGGATTGTTCTGCCGGACGCCCTCGTGATACACCCAGCCCATCGGTTTGCCCTTCGGGTCGCGGAAATTCGAGGTGATGGAGAACCACAGATTCTCCGAGTCCATCCGCTCACGCGCCGAGGTGACAGCAAATTTCGGCCGGAAGGAAGTCATGAAATCGAAACGATTCGGCGAAATCGTCACCACATGGACCTGCGCCCCAAAAATCTTCTGCGCGAGGTTTGCCCGCAGCCCGGCATCCCGATTGACGTGCAGCGAAGCCCAGCGCAGCCCCGGCTCCGAATGCCGCTCGATCAAAGCGGCCGCGAGATCCGCCGGCGTGAGATCGGTGGGAGACTTCCACGCACCGCGTTTGAGGCGAATCTTCAGCGGCGTGCTTTCCGCATCTCGAACGGCCACAAAGACGAGGTTGCTGTTCAGATTATAAAAGACCTCGCCTGCCATGTACGCACCCAGCACGCCCATGAGGACGATGAGCAGTACGATTTTGAGCCAGCGGCGTTTTTTGAACATGAAGAGGGCGCTCAAAGTGGAGCAGGCCACCCGTGGTTCAAGATACAAAACACGATGTCAGCGAACGAAAAGGAACTGCTGCGCATGGCGCACTGACTCACCGCTCGGTAACTTCATAAAATGACCGTTGCGAGCTTTTCGGCGTTCCGGTATCCTCAGCGGCAATATGAACTCGATCACTCGTATTTGCCTTTTGACGCTGTTTTCGCTCGGAACCTTGCCGAGCACCCTCCAAGCACAGTTTCGCCGTGTGGACCCAGCGCAAGCCACCTACCAGCAGCAGGCGCAGGCACGGCAGATGATCGTGGAGCGGGAGCTTCAGTGCCTGCAAAATACGACCCAGCAGCTCCATCGGTCGTTTGCGGAGCACTGCCGGCAGCGGCGGGTGACTGTTGCGCACCCGGAGTTCGAGCTTCTCGGCACACTCACGACGCTGGCGAACGATGTGGAGGAACTCGTGCAGGATGTGAGTGGCCGCTCGCGGGCGGATTTGGCGCATATCTACCGTGTTTTCCACCTGGTTGAGTATTCGGCGGAGGATAGCCAAACGGTGGCCTGTCAAACCGGCTACGGCCAGGCTTTTGGCGAATACTTTCACGACATCGACGAGCACATCGAGGCGCTGGCTGCGCAGGGCTTTCGCAATCCGCGCATCAAGCGCCCAGAGATGCACGGTCAATATGGACGTCACAGCGGTCAGCAGCGTCAGATCGTGCTGCCACCACTGCCGCAGCAGCCGGGCGTGGTCATGACTCCGGGCTATCCGGCCGTGTCTCCCATCGCACCGGCAGCTCCCGCCGCGCCTGCGGCGAATGATCCACGAGTCAAAGTGGACCTCGGAGATCTATTCGGCCGCCTGTTCAACCGAGGACGCTAAGAGGGGCACCGATTACGGTATGCACTGCGGATCGAGCGGATGGCCACCCATCCTTTGATCTCAAATATCCAATTTGCGAGACAAGAAGCCGAATCCCGGTTGCACGCTTGTTCCGTATCTCCATGATGAATTTCCACTCCCCACATGAGCGCTGTTTTTGACTCCTTTTCACGGTTTTATGCCTCCTCCATCGGCAAGAAGATCCTCGTCGCACTGACGGGTCTCATGCTGATCGGCTTCGTCTTTGGTCACCTCGTCGGCAACCTGCTCATTTTCGCCGGTCAGGACGCGATCAATGAATACGGTCACCTGCTGCAAACCGCGCTCCATGGCGGTGGTGTGTGGATCGCCCGCATCGGCCTCTTGGCAGCGGTTTTGGTGCACATCGTCGCCACTGTCTCGCTCACGAGGCAGAACAACGCGGCCCGCCCGAACAAATACGGCCAGCACAAGGCGCAGGTCAGCTCGAAGTCCTCCCACACGATGATCTGGAGCGGTCTGACGATCCTGGCCTTCGTGGTTTATCACCTGCTGCACTACACGGTGCGTGTCGGAAACAGCTTCAACTCGGACGCCTACAAGATCGACCTCCACGGTGAAAAGGTGCACAACGTCTATAAGATGGTGATCGACGGCTTCTCCTGGGCTCCAGCGTCGATTTTCTACCTCATTGCCATGGCGCTGCTCTCCAGCCACCTGAGCCACGGCTTCTCCAGCCTCTTCCAGACGCTCGGCATCAGCACGGACAAGTCCGAGCCGCTCTTCAAAAAAGCCGGTTACGCCTTCGCGGGCCTCATCTTCGCCGGAAACGCCGCCATCGTCCTCTCCATCTGGCTCTTTGGCTACGGTCGCTGATTCTGAAACCTTTTTGCTCCTTTCCGCCATGTCTCTCGAATCTCATATTCCCAGTGGCCCGATGGCCATGAAGTGGTCCAAGCACAAGCAGGACTCGAAGCTCATCAATCCGAAGAACAAGCGCAAGTTCACCGTGCTCGTCGTGGGCAGCGGCTTGGCTGGCGCCTCGGCCGCGGCGACGCTTTCGGAGCTGGGCTACAAGGTGAAGTGCTTCTGTTTCCAAGATTCCGCCCGTCGTGCGCACTCCATCGCGGCTCAGGGTGGCATCAACGCGGCGAAGAACTACCAAAACGACGGCGATAGCGTGCATCGCCTCTTTTATGACACGGTCAAAGGCGGTGACTTCCGCGCTCGCGAGGCCAATGTGCATCGTCTGGCTGAGGTCAGCGTGAACATCATCGACCAATGCGTGGCGCAGGGCGTGCCCTTTGCCCGCGAATACGGCGGCATGCTCGCGAACCGCTCCTTCGGCGGCGCTCAGGTGAGCCGCACGTTTTATGCTCGTGGCCAAACCGGCCAGCAGCTTCTGCTCGGTGCTTACTCGGCTTTGAACAAGGAAATCGCCGCAGGCGGTGTGCAGATGTATCCGCGCACGGAGATGCTCGATGTGGTGACCGTGGACGGCCATGCGAAGGGCATCATCACGCGCAACCTCGTCACCGGTAAAATCGAATCCCACGCGGGCGATGCGGTGCTGCTCTGCACCGGCGGCTACGGCAATGTGTTCTACCTCTCCACCAATGCGATGGGCTGCAACGTCACCGCGACGTGGCGTGCGCACAAGAAAGGCGCTTACTTCGCGAACCCCTGTTACACGCAGATTCACCCGACCTGCATTCCCGTGAGCGGCGATTATCAGAGCAAGCTCACGCTCATGTCTGAGTCGCTGCGCAATGACGGCCGTATCTGGGTGCCGAAAAACGCCGCCGATGTCGGCAAGCCAGCGGCACAAATCCCTGAAGCAGACCGCGACTACATCCTGGAGCGCAAATACCCGAGCTTCGGCAACCTCGCCCCGCGTGACATTTCCTCCCGCGCCGCCAAGGAAGCCTGTGACGACGGACGTGGCGTCGGCCCTGGCGGACGAGGTGTTTATCTCGACTTCGCGGAGGCCATCGGCCAGTTCGGTCAAAAGACCATCGCCGAGCGCTACGGCAATCTTTTCGCCATGTATGAAAAGATCACCGGTGAAGACGGCTACAAGCAGCCCATGCGTATCTACCCTGCTGTGCATTACACGATGGGCGGCCTGTGGGTGGACTACAACCTCATGAGCAACCTCCCCGGCCTCCATGTGCTCGGCGAGGCGAACTTCTCCGATCACGGCGCGAACCGCCTCGGTGCCTCCGCGCTCATGCAAGGCCTCGCCGATGGCTATTTCGTCATCCCGACGACCATCGCGAACTACCTCGTGCATCAAAAGCCCGGCAGCGTCACCACCGAGCATCCTGAGTTTAAGAAGGCGCTCGAAGTCTGCACCGCCCAGACGAAGGGCTTCCTCAATAGCAAGGGCAAGCGCAGCGTGGACAGCTTCCACCGCGAACTCGGCCTCCTCGTCTGGGACAAATGCGGCATGGCCCGCGATCGTGCCGGTCTCACCGAAGCTCTCAAACGCATCCCCGAGCTGCGCGAGGAGTTCAAAACGAATGTGGTCGTCCCCGGCAGCGGCGACGCCTGCAATCCCGAGCTCGAAAAAGCCGGACGCGTGGCCGACTTCATGGAGTTCGCCGAATTGCTCTGCCTCGACGCCTTGAACCGCGAAGAAAGCTGCGGTGGTCACTTCCGCACCGAGCACCAATACCCTGATGGCGAGGCAAAACGCGACGACGAAAACTTCAGCTACGCCGCCGCCTGGGGCTATACCGGCGACTTCGCCAAGCCCACGCTCAACAAGGAGCCGCTGACCTTCGAAGAAGTCCACCTCGCCGTCCGCAGTTACAAATAACGCTTTTTCAACGTCCCCATGTCCCAACTCAATCTTCACCTCAAAGTCTGGCGTCAAAACGCAGGTCAGCCCGGTCACTTCCAGGACATCGAAGCGCCGGAGATCCCGGATCATGCCTCGTTCCTCGAAATGATGGACATCGTGAACGAGCGGCTCATTTCCAAAGGCCAGGAGCCGGTCGCTTTCGATCACGACTGCCGCGAAGGCATCTGCGGCATGTGCTCCATGCAGATC